>CAINOV010000165.1 GCA_903851655.1 uncultured Caulobacterales bacterium | reverse complement strand
TCCTCCATGCCCATGCGGTCGAGCACCGCCTCCACGTCCCGGGCCTGGGCGGCGCTGTCGGGATCGGCGATGTCGCGCACGTGCAGGACGAGGTCGGCGGACTGCACCTCCTCGAGGGTTGCGCGGAAGGCCTCCACCAGTTCGTGGGGCAGGTCGGAGATGAAGCCCACTGTATCCGACAGGATGGCCGGCCGCCCCCCGGGCAGCTTCAGCTCCCGCAGGGTGGGGTCCAGGGTCGCGAACAGCATGTCCTGGGCCAGCACGCCGCCGGCGGTCAGGGCGTTGAACAGGGTCGACTTGCCGGCGTTGGTGTAGCCGACCAGGGCGATGGTCGGGAAGGGCGTGCGCTTGCGCGCATCCCGGTGCAGGCTGCGGGTGCGCCGCACCTCCACCAGCTGGGCCTTCAGCTTGGCGATCTTGTCGGCGATCAGACGGCGATCGGTCTCGATCTGGGTCTCACCGGGACCGCCCATCACCCCGAAGCCGCCCCGCTGGCGCTCCAGGTGCGTCCAGGTCCGGACGAGGCGCGACCGTTCATAGGCGAGGCGCGCAAGCTCGACCTGCAGCTTGCCCTCCCGGGTGCGGGCCCGGCGGGCGAAGATTTCCAGGATCAGACCGGTCCGGTCGATGACCTTGACGCCCCAGGCCTTTTCCAGGTTGCGCTGCTGCACCGGGGTCAGGGCGTCGTCCACCACGACCACGCCGGCGTCGATCTGTTCGCACAGATCCCCGATCTCCCTGACCTTGCCGGAGCCGAACACGGTGGCCGGCGTCACCGAGCGCAGGGTGACCACCTCGGCGCCGGCGATCTCAAGATCCAGGGCCTGGGCCAGGCCCACCGCCTCATCCAGCCGGGCGGCCGGCGACCGGCTGACGGCCGACGCAGCTCCCCGCACCGGATGGATGACCAGGGCCCGCTCGGCGGGCGGCGTGCGATCAATCGGCGGGCGCGTGGTCAATCCTCGATGTCGCTTTCCGCGCCCGGTTCATAGAGCTGGACCGGCTGGGCGGGCATGATGGTGGAGATCGCATGCTTGTAGACGAGTTGAGACTGCCCATCCCGCCGCAGCAGCACGCAGAAATTGTCGAACCAGGTGACGACGCCCTGCAACTTAACGCCGTTCACCAAAAAGATCGTCAACGGCGTCTTCGACTTGCGAACACTGTTCAGGAAGGTGTCCTGCAGGTTCTGTTTCTTGTCGTTGGACATGGTAGTCATCCTTATCACACGGGGGCATCCCCCAACACACAGAGGTCTCAGTTAGACCGAGGTTTCCGCGATCTGCAACCCATATCGCGCCTAGAGGGCCGCCAACCGCGCCTGTTGCATGTAGTGCTGGCGCAGGCGTTCCGCCACCGGTCCGGGACGGCCGTCGCCGATCGGAGTTCCGTCGATCGACGTCACCGGCGTGACAAAGGCAGATGCGGCCGTGAAGAAGGCTTCCCGCGCGTCCTTGGCCTCGGCCACGGTGAAGGGCCGTGTCTCGACCCGAAGCTGCAGCGTCTCCGCCAGGGACAGAAGGTTGGCCCGGGTCACGCCGCGCAGGATATTGGCGTCCACGTCGCGGGTCCGCAGCACGCCGTCGGCGTCCACGATCCAGGCGTTGGTGGATCCGCCCTCCGTCACCTGGCCGCCCGCGTCCACGAACCAGACCTCTGCGGCGCCGGCGCGGCGGGCGGCGGTCTTGGCCATGGCGTTGGGTAACAGCCCCACCGTCTTGATGTCGCAGCGTCCCCAGCGGATGTCCGGGGCGGTGATCACGGCGGCGCCCGCCGCGGCCTTGCGGTCGAGGGCCACCGGGTCCACCGCCTTGACGGTCACGACAACGGTGGGGGGCGGCGGCGGATCGGGAAACACGTGGTCGCGCCGGGCCTGACCCCGGCTGATCTGCAGATACACCAGGCCGTGGCGCACATGATTGCGCCGCACCGTCTCGCGCAGCACCGCGAGCAGCGCCGCCGGACTCATGGGCATCAGGATCTCGAGCTCCGCCAGGCTGCGCTGCAGCCGGGTGAAGTGGCCCTCGCTATCGGCCAGGCGACCGTCCATCAGGGCCCAGACCTCGTAGATGGCGTCGGCGAACTGGAAGCCCCGGTCCTCCACATGCACCGAGGCCGCGGCGTGACGGACATAGCGACCGTTCACATAGGCGATGCGCGACATGGACCCTATTCCTCCTCGCCGTCGTCCCCGGACCGGGCCGGGGCCACGCCGAGGGACTTCAGCTTGCGGTGCAGGGCCGACCGCTCCATGCCGATGAACGAGGCGGTGCGGCTGATATTGCCGCCAAAGCGCAGGATCTGGGCGGTGAGATACTCCCGCTCGAACACCTCGCGGGCGTCGCGGAGCGGCAGGGCGATGATCCGCTCCGGTCCGACCGAGCCCGCCGCGCCGGCGGAGGCCACCTCCACCGGCAGCATTTCCGCGGTGATGGTGTCGGCGGGATCGCCGGTGGCCAGGATCAGCAGGCGCTCCATGTTGTTGCGCAGCTGGCGGACATTACCCGGCCAGTCGTGGACCTGCAGGGTCGCCACGGCGTCCTCCCCCAGGGTCCGCTTGGGCAGGCCCGACGCCTCGGACAGGCGATCGATGAAGTAGGCGGCCAGCTGGGAAATGTCCTCCCGCCGCTCCGCCAGGCCCGGGACCCGCAGGGGCACGACGTTCAACCGGTGGAACAGGTCCTCCCGGAAACGGCCAAGGACGATCTCCTCCCGCAGGTCGCGGGAGGTGCTGGACACGACCCGCACGTCCACCTGCACGTCGGTGTCGCCGCCCACCCGGCGGAAGCGCTGCTCCACCAGCACCCTCAGGATCCGGCCCTGGCTCTCCCGGGGCATGTCGGCGACCTCGTCCAGGAACAAGGTGCCCCCGTGCGCGCGCTCGAACACGCCGATCTTGGAGGGGCGACCGCCCTCGCCCTCCTCGCCGAACAGCTCCAGATCCAGACGCTCCGGCGTCATGCCCGCCGCGCTGATGGCGACGAACTCGCTCCGCGCCCGGGGACTGGCGCCGTGGATCAGACGCGCCACCAGCTCCTTGCCCGACCCCGGAGGCCCGGAGATCAGCACCCGGCTGTTGGCCGGCGAGACCTTGGCGATCAGCTGACGCAGCTGCTGGGCGGCGGCGGACTGGCCGATGAACCCGTCCGGCGCGATCGCCTGGGTCCGCAGCCGGCGGTTCTCCCGGCGCAGCTCGGCCGCCTCGAGGGCCCGCTCCACCAGCAACAGCAGGCGGTCGGCCTTGAACGGCTTTTCGAGGAAGTCGTAGGCGCCGCGCTTGATCGCCGACACCGCCGTCTCGATGTTGCCGTGACCCGAGATCATGATCACCGGCAGCTCCGGGTCCAGGGTCTTGACCATGTCGAGCAGCTCAAGCCCGTCCAGGCCGCCGCCCTGCATCCAGATGTCCTGCACCAGCAACGCCGGCCGCCGCTCCCTCAGGGCCGCGAGGGCCTGGTGGGAATCCGCCGCCGTCCGGACGAAGTAGCCCTCGTCCTCCAGGATGCCCGCGACCAGATCGCGGATGTCCTGTTCGTCGTCCACCACCAGAATGTCAGCCGCCATGGGATTGCCTGTCCTGTATCGCCAACGGACCTTCAAGGTCCGGCTGGACGGTTCGCCGTCCGGCGGGGAACCGCAGCTGGATCTTCGCGCCGGGCCGGGTGTCCGCGTCGGTGAGGATCAGCTCGCCCCCGTGTTCCTCGAGGATGCGCTTGACGATCGCCAGTCCGAGGCCCGTGCCCTTTTCCCGCGTCGTCACATAGGGTTCGGTCAGCCGGCTTCGGTCCCGGTCCGGCAGCCCGACGCCGTTGTCCTGGATCTCGAAGATGATTTCGCCCGGCGCCGTGATCAGCCGCGCGCGCACCTCGCCGGGGTCGCCCTGGGTGGTCAGGACCCGCGCTTCGACCGATTCCCCGGCGTTCTTGAGGATGTTGGTCAGGGCCTGGCCGACCATACGGGCGTCGCAGGTGAGCGGCAGGTCATCCGGCGGCTCGTCCAGATGGTATTCGATGTCCGGATGCGCGACCCGCTGCGCGAACACCGCCTGGCGGAGCAGCTCCCGCGCATCCTCCGACGCGAACTTCGGGGCCGGCATCCGGGCGAAGGCGGAGAACTCGTCCACCATCCGCCCGATATCGCCGACCTGGCGGATGATCGTGTCGGTGCACCGGTCGAAGGTCTCGAGATCGTGGGTGATGTCCTTGCGGTACTTCCGGCGGATCCGCTCCGCCGACAGCTGGATCGGCGTCAGGGGGTTCTTGATCTCGTGGGCGATCCGCCGCGCAACGTCTTTCCAGGCGGCGTTGCGCTGCGCCGAGACCAGACGGGTGATGTCGTCGAAGGTCAGCACCAATCCGGCTTCAAGCCCCACGGACGCGCGCACCCGCAGCCGGCGAGTCTCGACGCCGCGGACCAGGTCGACCTCCTCCTCCACGTCCGAGGCGCTGGCCAGGGCGCGGACGGCGGTGGCCATCATCTCCGGCGCGGCGTCGGCCAGGGGCACGGCGTGCAGCGCGCTGGGCGCCTGGTCTTCCAGCCCGAGGAGCACCATGGCGCGAAAGTTCGCGGCGCTGATGCAGCCGCTGGAATCCACCCCCAGCACGCCGGCGCTGACGCCGCCCAGCACGGTCTCGATGAACTGCCGCCGCTCCTGAGCCTCGTGGCTGGCGGCGTGAAGGGCCGCCTGCTTGCCCTCAAGATCCGACGTCATCCGATTGAAGGCATGGGATAAAACAGCGATCTCCTCAAGATCGTTGTCAAGTTCGACCCGGGCCGACAGGTCGCCCATGGCCACCCGGTCCGCCGCCAGCACCAGACGGGCGACCGGCGCGGCGATCTGGGAGGCCACGCCCATGCCGACCCAGACGGCGCCCACCAGGACCAGCAGCGCGGTATTGGCGTAGCTGAGCAGGAAGATCGCCTGGATGGTGTAACGGCTGTTCAGGCTTTCCTTGTACTCGCGCACGGACTGCTGCGACGAGCGCAGCTGCTGGGACAGCCCCGGCTCCAGCGGTCGGGCCACGTAGAGGAAGGTGTTGGGCGCGCCGCCCAGCCGATAGACCGCGCGCATCACGTCGTCGTCGTCGAAGCGCGCGCGCACCTCGCCGGAGCTTTCGGCCGCCTGGAAGGTCGCGCCGGGGGGAATGAGATAGGCCGGGGCCGCCGGCCCTTCGGCCCGGGCCAGGATCCGGCCGCCCCCGTCCACCACATAGACGGCGGCGAACCCCCGCTCCAGGGCCTGGTCGAGGAAGATGGAATAGGTCACCGGATTGTGGGCCAGCAGATCGGTCATCACCGGCCGGTTCAGGGACGCGGCCAGCATGCCCACCTGACCGGAGATCACCGAGGTCTGTTCGTGGACGATGGCGTTGCCGAACAGCGCCCCCCCCTCCACAGCCGACTGGACCCGGCTGGAGAACCAGCTGTCCATGCCCCGGGTGACCAGCAGGCCGAAGAACACCGCCACGATGATGGCGGGGGCGACCGCCGCCAGGGCGAACAGGCTGACGAAGCGGCGATGCAGCCGCACGCCGGCGTCCGGCGCCAGGCGACCGAACAGGGCGTGGACCCGCCAGCCGATCACCGCCGCCAGACCCAGCACGATGAGCAGGTCGAGGCCGAGGATGGTCAGCACCACCCGGCTGGACGCCGCCGCTCCGGTCCGGTCCCCGGGGGTCGCGGTGGTAAGGAAGATGGCGACGGCGGTCACCAGGGCGCAAAGGGAGAAGACCGCGCCGAACACGTACCGCGCCCGCCCGCGCCAGGCCGGAGCCACCGTCGCCAGGGATGGTCCCGAGGCCGGGGTGACGCCGATCTCGGGAGTGAGGGAGGGAAGCGCGGTCATCCCGTCTAGACTAACCGGGACTGTGCCACAAAATCAACAGTGCTGTGGCAATTTAGCGTCAATTCATGATCAGTTCTTCGTCGTCCTTGGCGCTGAGCCCCAGCGCCAGGATCTTCTTGCGCAGGGTGTTCCGGTTCAGGCCCAGCCGCTCCGCCGCCTTGACCTGATTGCCGCGGGTGGCGTTGAGCACCGTGCGGATCAGCGGACGCTCGATCGCCTCCAGCAGCCGATCGTACAGATCGTTGCGGCCAGTGGCGAGGTCCGCCGACACCGCCTGCTCCACCAGCCGGTCCAGGGTCGCCTCCCCCTCTCCGGAGGGCGCCATGGGCTCGAGCTCGCGCTCGACGATCCGGGCGCTGATGGTGGGCTCGGCATAGAGGGCCGCCACCCGGCGCATGAGGTTCTCCAGCTCCCGCACATTGCCGGGCCAGCTGTGGGCCTTCAGCCGGGAAATGGCGCCCTCGTCGATGGTCTTGGGCGACAGGCCCTCCCGATGGGCGCGGAGCAGGAACGCGCGGGCGAGGTCCGGGATGTCGTCCCGTCGATCCCGCAGGGGCGGCAGGCGCAGGGGCGCCACGTTCAGGCGGAAGAACAGGTCCTGGCGGAACAGGCCCTGGGCGATCAGCGCCGTCAGGTCACGATTGGTCGCCGCCACCAGGCGCGCGTCCACCGGCCGGTCGGTCCGGGGATTGATCGGTCGCTCGGAACCGTCGATCACCCGCAGCAGCCGGGTCTGGGCGTCCAGGGGCAGGTCGCCCACCTCGTCCAGGAACAGGGTGCCGCCATCGGCCTCCACCAGCTTGCCCAGGGCCCCGTCCCGGCCGAACAGCTCGGTCTCCACCCGCTCCCGCGGCGTGGCGGCCAGGTGGACCACGACGAAACGGCCCTCCCGGCGACGGCCGAAGTCGTGCAGGGCGCGAGCGGTGAGCTCCTTGCCGGTGCCGCTGTCGCCGGTGATCAGCACGGTCAGCTCCGTCGGCACCAGCCGGGCCAGCGTCCGGTAGACCTCCTGCATGGCGGTGGAGCGGCCGATCAGGGGCAGCCGGTCATCCCGGGCCGCCTTGGCGTCGGCGCGCGCCTGCTGCACCGCCGGCGCCGGGGCCAGCGCCCGCTCGGCGGCGGCGATCAGGTCGTCCAGGTCGAAGGGCTTGGGCAGATATTCGAACGCGCCCCGCTCCGCTGCGGTCACCGCGGTCACCACGGTGTTCTGCGCGCTCATGACGATGATCGGCAGCAGGGGCCGGCTCTTGCGGATCTGCGGCAGCACGTCGAACACATTGGCGTCAGGCATCATCACGTCGGTGACGATCAGGTCGCCCTCCCCGTCGGCTGCCCATTTTACGAGGGTCGAGGCGGCGCCCGTGGCCCGCACCTGGTAGCCGGCGCGGGTCAGCGCCTGGCTGACGACCAGGCGGATCGACGCGTCATCGTCCGCAATCAGGATCTTCTTCTGCATCATCGCGCCTTTGTAAAAATCAGCCGGCCGCCCTGTCCGGATCAATGTCCTGGAAGACAGGCAGCAGGACCCGGAACACCGTCCGCCCGGGCTCGGAATGGAAATCGATGAGACCGTGGTGCGCCGCCACCAGCTGGGCGGCCACCGTCAGGCCAAGGCCGGTGCCGTTGGGCTTGCCGGTGACGAAGGGGTCGAACAGGCGCCGGCGCACTTCGGGCGCGACGCCCGGCCCGTTGTCCTGGACCCGGACCTCCAGCGGCGCCGCCTCGGCCTCCGCGCCGCTCTGGCGGGCCAGATGACGGAAGGCGGTGGCGATCACCACCTCGCCCCGGTCGTCCTTGCGCAGCCGCGCCGCCTCGGCGGCATTCTTGACCAGGTTCAGGAAGATCTGCACCAACTGGTCCTCATCCCCCTTCACCGGCGGCAGGGAGGGATCGTACATGGCGCGGAACGCCAGACCCTCGCCTACCCCGTTGGAAATCAGGGCCCGGACGCGATCCAGGACCCGATGGATGTTCACCGGCCTGGGCACCGGCCGCTTGGGATCGGAGAAGGACTCAAGCCGCTCCACCAGCCGACGGACCCTGTCGGTCTCGTCCACGATCAGTTGGGCCAGCGCCGCATCCTCGACGGAGGCGTTGCTCTGCAGCAGCTGGGCGGCGCCGCGGATGCCCGCCAGGGGGTTCTTGATCTCGTGGGCCAGGGTCCGCCCCAGATTGGCGGCGGTCTGAAGCGCGCCGGCGGGCGCATCCTCGTCTCCCTCCCCCTGAGGATGCAGGGTGACCACCACCGATCCATCCGTGGCAAGGCCGGCGACGGCGTCCACCACCAGGGGCGAACGACCTGGCAGCAGCAGCTCCAGCTCCCGCTCCCGCCAGCCGCTGCCCCGGCGCAACGCCCGCTCCACGAAGTTGCGCAGGGGCGCCCCCGGAAGCGTCAGGCCCAGGCTCAGCGCGCGCCGCGGCGACAGGCCCTGGCCGAACAGGATCTCCGCCGCGTGATTGGCGCAGACCAGCTCCCCCGCCGAGTTCATGACCAGCAGGGCGCACGGCGCCGCCTCGAAGGCCGCGAGACGAATTGCCTCTTCAATAGGCAGTTTTTCGGTCAACATTGGCATTGCGTAACAATTAGGCATTCCGGCCGAAAGGTCCAGCCTAAAACGACGCCATCATGCGGCTGGACAAATCGGCGCGGTCACGGAAGAAAGCCGCATGCGGTTTTCAGCGATCCTCGTGGCGGCGGGCGCCGGGCTTCGGGCCGGGGGCGAGGCGCCCAAGCAGTGGCGGCCCCTCGCCGGCCGACCCGTCGCCCGCTGGGCGCTGGAGGGCCTGCTGGCCGCCGGCTGCGAGGAGGTGGTCGTGGTGATCTCGCCCGCGCACCGCGCCCTGGCCGAGGCCGCATTCGCGGGTCTGGAGCGATGGCGGCTGGCGGACGGCGGCGCGGAACGCACACACTCCGTCGCCAACGGTCTGGCCGCCCTCACCGCCCCGGCGGAGGCGGTGCTGGTGCATGACGCCGCCCGGCCTTTCGTCACCCGGGCCTGCGTCCAGACCCTGATTGCGGCGCTGGCGGAGGCGGACGGCGCCCTTCCCGCCCTGCCCGTCAGCGACACCCTCAAGCGCGCCCATGACGACGCGATCATCGAAACGGTCGCCCGGGACCACCTGTACCGCGCCCAGACCCCTCAAGCGTTCCGCCTGCCGCGCCTGCGCGAGGCCTACGCCGCCGCCGCCGATCCGACGACCGATGACGCGGCCCTGCTCGAGGCCATCGGCGGGCGCGTGCGGCTGGTTCCCGGCGATCCCCTGCTGTTCAAGCTGACCTATCCGGAGGATTTTCCCATGGCCGAGCGACTGGCCGGCGCCCTGCGCCAGACCCGGACGGGCCAGGGCTTCGACGCCCATCGCTGGGGGCCGGGAGAGGCGGTGTGGCTGTGCGGGGTGCGGATCGACTATACGGAGACCCTGGTGGGGCACTCGGACGCCGACGCCGGCCTGCACGCCCTCACCGACGCCATCCTGGGGGCCCTGGCTCTGGGCGACATCGGCGACCACTTTCCCCCCAACGACCCCCAGTGGAAGGGCGCGTCGTCCGACCGGTTCCTGGTCCATGCCCGGGACCTGGCCACGGGGCGCGGCGCCCGGATCAATCATGTGGACGTGACGCTGATCTGCGAACGCCCGCGGATCAAGCCGCATCGGGACGCCATGCGCGCCCGGGTGGCCGAGCTGCTCGGCCTCGCCCTCGATCAGGTGAGCATCAAGGCCACCACAACCGAGGGCATGGGGTTCACCGGCCGCGGCGAGGGCCTGGCCGCCCAGGCGATCGCCACCCTCGACTGCCCTGTCTGACGTTCCTGGCCGCGCTTTCCGGCCGAACTCTCCGGAGTCTCCCCATGACCGCCCTGTTTCCCCTCGACATCGAGACCCTGGCCCGGCTGCTGCTGGACGAGGCCCGCGCCCGGGGGTGGCGGGTGGCTACCGCGGAAAGCTGCACCGGGGGGCTGGTGGTCGGCGCGCTGACCGAGATCGCCGGCTCCTCCGACGTAGTGGATCGCAGCTTCATCACCTATTCCAACCGGGCGAAGATCGAGATGCTGGGCGTGCCCGGAGACCTCATCGCCGATCAGGGCGCCGTGTCGGAGCCGGTGGCCCGCGCCATGGCCGAGGGCGCGCTGGCCCACTCCAACGCCCACCTGACCGTGGCGATCACCGGCGTCGCCGGACCGGGGGGCGGCACGGCGATGAAGCCTGTGGGCCTCGTTCACTTCGCCACGGCCGCCGCCAATGGTCCGATCCGGCACCGGGAAGAACGCTTTGACCTGAACGACCGCGCGGCGATCCGCCTCGCCAGCGTCAGGGTCGCCCTTGAGATGCTTCGGGAACGGCTCTGAAAGACCGAGAGAATCAGTCCGCTGCTAAACGATGGATCGGCGCGGCGCGGACCTCGACCCGGCGGGTGATGGCCGGGGCCAGCGGACCTCCGTACCAGGCCGACAGGCGCGCCTTCGCGTCCGCGGCGATGTCGGCGTAGAACAGGTTGTAGCCCGGCGCGCGGAGCTTTTCCGCCCAGGTCTGGGCCGGTCTGAGATCGCTCGCCTCCGGGGTCGAGACCACCAGCAGTCCGTCCTGACACTCCGCCTCCACCTGCCCGGGGATCAGGCGCGGCGCCGGGGGCCACGCCAAGTCGGTGGCGTTGGCTGCCCCCAGATTGGCCGACCGCTCCGCCGGCGCCCCATCCGCGGCGCCGGTGATCGGATTGACGCAGGCGGGGTGGCGGGCGCCGAGGCGGTCCAGGTCATCCTCCGCCGTCCAGACCAGCGCCCGGTCCAGCAGACGCGAGCGGTCGGGCCGTCCGCTGATCTGGCTCATCCACGCCACCACGCAGCCCGCCTGCGCCCGTTGCTGGCACAGGGGCAGCGGCCCGCCGGGCGGAAATGCGTCGGCCGGCGTGATCTCTTCCATCAGATAGACCGCCGCGATCCGGCGCAGCACCTCCGGCTGGCGCCGCAGGTCCCGGGCCAGCCGATCCACCAGCTGCGCCCCCTGTCCCACCCCCACCAGCACCAGGGGCGCGCGGCGGCTGTCCAGGGCCAGGAACGAATCGAACTCGCTCCGGACATCGCCATAGGCGAAGATCCGCGCCTCCCGGGCGTGAGCGTGTAGATCGGAGGCGGAT
>CAINOV010000164.1 GCA_903851655.1 uncultured Caulobacterales bacterium | reverse complement strand
TCCGATCCCCCGTCCGCTTCCGTGTCCGCTCCGGGTCGGCAGCCGTCGGGTCGTCGGCGCCGGAAAATGGCCGTTGCGCCGGCGCCGTTCCTGTCCCCGACTGCGGCCCCACCGAGGGTCTCGAACGGGGAGAGGCGCCGTCGGAACGGGTCCGATCGCCCGTCCTGTTGCGGGGCTACGACAGCACCAGGGCCCCCTCGATCCTCGAGGCGGTGTCACCGCCGATCCAGACGCCGTCCGCGTCCTTGTCCACATGGACCCGCCCGGTCCGCCCGAGCACGGTTCCCTGGCTGACGACATAGTGTTCCGGCGCGAGGCGCGCGCCGATGAGCCAGCGCGCCAGACTGGCGTTCAGGCTTCCGGTCAGGGCCCAAGATTGACGAATGGGAGGCTACCGCGAGGTTAGGTCAAACGCAGGATTGAGCGGCATGAATTCCCGTTAATCTGTCCATCTCACCCCTACAGTCTGTCCGCAACGGGTCGGCGGCAGTCACCGTGTCGGCGCGCGAAAGTCGCCATTTGCAAGGTCTCGGCGACATTGCCAGGAAGCGGACCCGCCCTCCATCAGCTCTGAGAGGAGAGCGGCCTTGCCAGCGAAGCAATGGCCGGTTGAAACGAAGGGCGGCTCAGCCGGCAGACGGCAAAAGTGATCTGAGTGCGACGTTTTCCCGGCGCAGTTCCATGTTTCGTGCGGTCAACTGCTCGATTTCCAGCGCCCGCAAGTCCAGGCCGACTTGGCGGGTCGACCAGCCGATGAGTTCGATCTCATCGGGGCGATAATCCAGGCCGTCTGGCTTGGGCCCCAACAGCACGAGACCGACCACATCATTCCGGTTGACCACGGGTGCGGCCAGCGAGTCGGACGGATTCGCGGCGACGGCCAGCGGCTTTGGCTCGGCGCGCAGGGTCACAAGCACGGGATCATCCACGTCGATCGTCATGGGGCCGAAGTCTTCGTCCGTGGTCTCGACGCGTCGGGGCTGGCCGTCTTCACCGATCCGGTAGACGGCGGCCGGCGCGCCGTCGACAAACGCCGACAGGGCGAGCGCAAAGGTCCCGGCCAGGGCCTCCGGGCTCCGCACGAACGCCGCCTCTCGTACAAAGCGGCGCAGAGCCTTTTCCGCCAATTGCCAGCGGTGAAAAAACAGCGCCTCGACCCAGTGTTCCACCAGGTCTCGCACCCGGTGAAACGCGAGAAACACGCCCAGCGCGATCGCCGCGTCAATCCGCGCGTTCTTTTCGCGGCCCTCGACCGGCAGATAGTGATCCACCGCCCATTCGATCAGACCGAACGCCGCCAGCAGGATGGCGCTGACCCCGGTGAACACGAGCGTTCGGTTCACCGCAAAGCCGAGGTCAGGGTCGACCACCTCCGCTGGCTACGCCATACAATGAAGGCCCCAATGAGGGCGCCAATAGCGGTCTGAATATCTTCAAAACAATTCGCGCCTCCTCCCCGCAACACAGTCCTGCGGGGCGCTGACGACAGCCTGACGTGCGAAATCCGACCGGAATGGATGACCGTGAGTTCGTCGGTCATGCCGGCTGGGATATTCCTGAGGATGTCGTAGGCAGGCTCCCATCGGATGAGGTCGCCCGCAGCGACGCCCGTCCGGTCGAGGGGACCGCCGGGTTCCGTTCGCTTGACCAGAAAGTCGCCGCCGCGGACGCTGCGGAGGTCTTGGTCGCCCCAGCTTCCGCCCACGAGCGGCGGGCTGAAGGGCCAGTCCCACACAAGCGTTCCGACAGTCTGGATCGTGACATAGGCTGTGAGGACGAGACAGATCACCTGAACGGCGACCGGCGCCTGCGCCGATCCGTGTCGCCCGGCCTGGGCCGCGCCAAACTCAACTGTCGCTCGTCGCCTCCGCCTGTTCTTTCGCAAGGATGCGATCTGGCCGCATGATGTCAATCACGGCGGCGGAGATCAGCCATCAACCCCGAGGACTCTCCCGATGATCGAGGGACCAGAGGGATTCAGATGACCAGGCATGCCGCCTTGCGAGGCTCACCGCGGGGGCGGCGTGGTGACGACGGTCACGCCGCCGGCCGGAAGCGCCTGGGTGGCGGCGGGCCCGAGGATCGCCGCGGGAAGCCCGGAGATCGAAGGGGGGGCGGACGGCGACGCCGTCCGTCCGTCGTTCAGGAGCGTCTCGACCGGCAGCTGCGGCTCTGGCGGACGGGCGTAGTCGGCCGGGTGCGCTTCCGGGATGGTCGTGCAGTCCGGACCCTGAGAGAGGGCGACAGCGTCGCATCGGTCTCGCCCGCCCACCGGCGCGGCCGCCACCCGGCGCCCATCGCTCAGGCTGGACGGCGACGGGATCTGCACGCCTCCCGGTAGTTCGCTTCGCGGCCCCGTGATCTGGATCACCGTCGCCGCCGACTTCGGGGCGTCCCGCGTGATCTGACTCGTGTCCACCGACGCGGCGCCGGCGGGCCTCGCCGGTTCATCGACCGTGGCAGGCCGCCCCGACCCATTGGGCTGCGGCGCGGTCGCGGCGCCGGTCGGCGGGGCGGCTGCGGCCGCCGGCCCTGGAGCGGTCAGCAAGGTCAGGGCCGCCGCAGCCACGCCGGCGAGGCCGCGCCCCCCACGGGGATCCCGCTTCGGGACGGGACGGGCCGAGGGTCTCGACACCGCCTTCACTTGTGGCCGAATTGAACGACCGAGACGGCGGCGCCGCCGGTCTGGGTGATGGTTATGGCCGGGGCGCCGTTCCCGATCTGGGTCGACATGGCGGAGTTGCCTGTGCCGGTTTGCAGGATCGCCGCCTGGTCGCCGCTGCCCACCTGGACCGCCTCGGCCGTATTGCCGGCGCCCGACTGACGGATGACGACGCTGTCGCCGCTGCCAAGCTGGAAGGCGCGTGCGATATTGGCGCTGCATCCGGCGCATCCGCCCTGATCGACGGATGCGAAATTTCCTGTTCCGCGCTGACTGAGCACGGCCACGGCGGCGCTCGCGGACGACTGGTCGACAAAGGCGCTCTGTCCGCGGCCCGACTGATTGATCACGGCGGAGACGGAGGAGACCTCGCTGATCTGGGTCACCTCCGCCGGTCCCTGTGTCGCTCCGGAGGGGGCGGTCGCGGCCAGGACGCCGACGAGCCAGATTGCTGTCACAGTCATGTGCGCTCCATTCTTCGTCCCTCTCCCGGATGCGGGAATCCGCCGGCCCCTCCTGAAGGGGGAGAGGCCGGCGACGATGTCCTACTGCTTCACGGAGATGAAGTTGCCGACACCGGTCTGGTTGATGGTCGAAACGGTGGTCAAGGCGCTGTTCTGCGTCACGACGGCCGTGTTGTAGGACCCGCCCTGGGTGATGTTCGAGGTGGCGTTCGAGCCGCCCTGGGTCACATAGGCCTGGTCGGAGGTGGCGCCCATACCTGTGCCCTGATCGATCTTCGACTGGTCGTGGTCGCCCGTTTGCGTCACCGCCGCGACGTTGCCATTGCCCGACTGGTAGATCGAGGAGGTGTCGAACTGGCCGCTCTGGGCGGAGGTCGCCCCGTTGGAGTTTCCGTTCTGCTCGATCGTTCCCTTGTCGCCCCAACCGGTCTGGCCGATGGACGCCTGGTTGCCGGAACCTTCCTGACCGATGGTCGCGTGATCGCCGTAGTTCCCGTCGACACCGGACTGCGACACATTGGCGGTGTTGAATTGTCCGCCCTGGGTCACGTCTGATTTCGAGTAGAAGCTGTCCTGGAACACGGTCGCAGTGTCGTTGGAGCTGCCGATGCTCTGGACCACGGTCGACTTGCCGAAGTAGGCCGGCTGATTCACGACGACGACGCCGTAGGAGCCGTTCTGCGTGACGCTCGAGTTCGCACTGTAGGGGCTGCCGATGCTGTCACCCACTTGGGTCACATAGGCCTGGTTGTAGTTGCCGCCGCCCTCGCTGCCGAACTGGGTGATCGTCGAGGTCGGAGAGCCTCCCTGTTGACGGACGACGGCGACCTGGCCGACGCCGACCTGCGTCACCGTCGAGGTGGAGGCGTAGCTCTGATCCACACTGGCGGAGTTGTTGCTGCCGAGTTGGCTGACGGCCGAGGACGCGCCGTCATCGAACTGGTGAACATAGGCCAGGTTGCTTGAGCCGCCGCCCTGCTGGATCGACGAGGTGTCCGGCGCGCCACCCTGGGAGTAGTTCTGCACGTAGGTTGCAGTGCTGTACGTGCCCGTCTGGGTGATCGTGGAGGTGCTGGAGCCCCCGGTCTGGGACGAGCTTGCCGTGTTATAGGCCCCCGACTGCTTGATCGTGGAGCTGACCGTCACGGTGGTCGGGTTCGGGGCGTCGTCTGCGAACGCGCCCGCCTGCAGAATGGACGCCTTGTTGCCGTCCGCCGACTGGTTGACCGACGCGGTCGCCTTGCCGGCGGTGACGCCTGTCTGATCGACGCCAGCAATGTCGCCGCTCGCCGTCTGGGTGACGGCGGAGGTCACGTCCGGCGGCGCCGCCAGCGTCGAGGTCGCGAACAGCAGCACGGCCGCCGATGCGCTCGCAAGGATCGAATGTCTCATCTGGGGTCTCTCCTCTGACGCGGCGGGAATACGCCGCACTTCATCCGCCACGTCTCTGGCGCATGACTTGATGAACGGCGCACACCTGGCTCAGGGGCCGCCGCCCGGTCTCATGAACGTCCTGATGCTCTTCCCGCCGCCATCCCTGTCGGAGTCGGCCTTCGCGCTGTCAGCCGGCCCGGGTCTGGCGGCGGGCGGCTGCAGGGCGGCCTGAGGCGCCGGGGCCGTCGGCGGGGGCGGGGGCGGCGGCGAGGCCTGCGGCCGGGCCGCGCGTCCGCGGGCCTCC
>CAINOV010000163.1 GCA_903851655.1 uncultured Caulobacterales bacterium | reverse complement strand
CATGCGGAACACCATCTTCTTGCCTTCCAGCCCATTGACCTCGTCCGGGGTCAGGGCCTGCAGCCCGGCCTTGGCGTCGGTGATCATCTTCTGCAGGTCGGCATAGGTGGGCTGGCCGACGGCGCCGGGCACGCCGAACACGCCCGCCTTGCAGCCCTCGATGGCGTCGATGGAGTGATGGGCCACCGACAGCACCTGGAAGGCCAGGGGCAGCATGTCGTGGGTCAGACGGGCGGACACCAGCGATTCCGGGTCGATGGCGCTGTCATGGGCGTGGGAGAGACCCCGGGCGAGGATGTGCTCCACCGATCCCACCACCTGCAGGAAGCTGACGACGCTGACATCGTAGAGTGAAATGGCCATGGACGTTCGGCTCCCTTGAGCGTTGAGTTACAGGTGTGGCTGGGCGGCGCCGGGACGCCGTCGAGGCTGACAGGAGGTCACATGGGCGACGTGGTCAACCTCAACAAGGCGCGAAAGGCCCGCCGCCGGGCGGACGCAAGGGCCGACGCCGCCGCCAACCGGGCCAAGCACGGCCGCACGGCCGCGGACAAGGCGCTGGACAAGGCCCGGGCCGAAAAGCTCGGACGCGGGCTGGACCAGGCCCGGCGCGAAACCGGGCCCGACGAGGACTAGGCCCGCTTGCCCGACAGGGGGAAGGAGCCGACTCCGGGCACGGTGACGGTGCCGCTGACCGTGCTGCAGGCGGTGTCGTCGCACTTGGCCACGAACACCGCGTCCACGGGGGCGGGGTCGGTCAGGTGGACCTTGAAGGTGATCTCGCCGGCGTCGCTGATGTGGCCGTCGGTGATGGGGGCGGAGTTGCCATTGGCCGAGATGGTGCCGGTCAGGGCGCCGCCGTCCACGTCCACGGACATGTGCGAGGTCTGCGGCCCGGCGGGCGTGGTGGCGGTCAGATCGAATTCCCCGTGGACGGCCATGATGCGTTCCCCCTGTCTGGTCGTTGAGGGACGAATGGTTAACGCGGCGGGCGCAAGAGTCCACCGTGACTGCGTGAAGTTTTCGTGGATGACTGCGCCGCATGAGTCTTGTGAAGCGATCCCTGTCCCTGTCCGGCCACCAGACCTCGGTGGCGCTGGAGCCCGAATTCTGGTCGGCGCTGGAGGCCATGGCCGCGGCGGAGGGGGTGACGGTGTCGGCGGTGCTGCGCCGCCTGGACGAGGGGCGGGGCGACCGCCCGCTGGCCTCGGCGGCGAGGGTGGCGGCGCTGGGGTGGGCGCTGGGTCCGGACCCAGTTTCCCGGGTCTTCGCCCGGGAATGACAGCTAAATTGTTGAATTTTATATTATTTAATCGTCATTCTCGGCCTTGAGCCGAGAACCTCCATCCGGATGTGGCGCTATCTCCTGACCCAGGTTCCCGGGTCTTCGCCCGGGAATGACGCGGCGGGGAGGTGTCAGCCCACCGCCCACCGCAAGGCCGCCCGGGCCAGCAGACGGGTCGAGTCCAGGGTCGGCAGGGGGCAGGCGGCGTCGGACAGGACGAGGGGGATCTCCGTGCAGCCCATCACCACGGCGTCGCAGCCCTCGGCCTGCAGGTCCGCCGCGATCTGCGCGAACAGGGCGGTCTGCGCCGGCCCGGTCACGCCGCAGACCAGCTCGTCCATGATCGTCCGATTCATGGCGTCCCGCGCAGCAACGGCGGGCCGCACCCAGTCGATCCCCGCCGCCTCCAGCGCGTCGGGATAGACCCGGCTCTCCACCAGCCAGCGGGTGCCGAGCAGGCCGATCCGGCGAAAGCCCCGGGCGCGCGCCTCCGCCGCCACGACCTCGGCGATATGCAGCCAGGGCAGGGGGGAGCGGTGGCGCACCAGGGCCAGGGCCTGATGCATCGTGTTGTCCGGACAGATCAGCACCTCCGCTCCGATGCGGGCCAGCTTGGCCGCGGAGACCAGCATCATCTCCCCCAGCCCGGCCCAGTCGTCGGCGTAGATCCGCGCCATCTGATCGGCCAGGGACAGGCCGTGGAGCGACACCTCCGGGTGGGCGTGGGCGACGCCGATCAGGGCCGGCGCCTCGGTGCAGAGGGTGCGGTAGCACAGGGCCGCCCCCTCCGCCGAGCAGGCGACGACGCCCACATGGCGGGGCGGGGTCATGGCCGCTTCGGCGGGCGCTTTCCCGCCTTGGCGCCCGATTTCGGCCCCGGCTTGGCCGGGCCCTTCGGCCGGATGGAGGGCTTGGCCCAGCCGGCCTTGTAGGCCTTCTTCGGCGCGGCGGGGGGCGCAGCCGGGGCGGCGGCGGTCCGGCCTTCCCCCGAGCTCGCCGCGCCCGAGGCGGACCCCGGCCGGTCCGGCATCCGGCGGATGCGCGAGGCGCCCGGCGCGATCAGCAGCGGACCCACGGGACGGTCGCCGCGGGGCATGTTCTCCGGCGCGATGAAGCCGGTCAGAAGCTCCCGGATCACCCGGGGGCCCACCTCCTCCACCGCGCTCACCGGCAGGGTTCCCAGGGCGAAGGGGCCATAGGCCAGGCGGATCAGCCGGTTCACCTTCAGGCCGACGGACTCCAGCACCCGCCGCACCTCCCGGTTCTTGCCCTCGGAGATCGAGACGGTGATCCAGACATTGGAGCCGCCCACGCTCTCGGTCCGCGCCACCTTGTCGAGCCTGGCGTGGACCGGGCCGTAGACCACCCCTTCCACGGTCACCCCCTTGGCCAGCTCGTCCAGCTTCACCTGGCTGGTGCGGCCGAAGGCCCGGACCCGGTACTGGCGGATCCAGCCGCTCTTGGGCATTTCCAGCGCCCGGGCCAGGGCCCCGTCATTGGTGAGCAGCAGCAACCCCTCCGACGCCAGGTCGAGGCGGCCGACGCTGATCACCCGGGGCAGCTCCTTGGGCAGGTTCTCGAACACGGTGGGGCGGCCGTTCGGGTCCTGGTGGGTGGTGAGCAGGCCCACGGGCTTGTGATAGCGCCACAGGCGGGTGGGCTCGGCCTCGTTGACCACGGCGCCGTCCACGGTCAGCACGTCGCCGGCGTCGATCTTCACCGCGGGGCTGTCCAGCACCCGGCCGTTCACCGCCACGCGGCCGTCGGCGATGTAGCGCTCCACCTCCCGACGGGAGGCGACGCCGGCGCGGGCCAGGGCCTTGGCCACCCGCTCCCCCACGGCCTGGTCGGCAAGGCCGGAGGGGCGGCTGTCGAAGCTGGCGATGGACGGGTCCGGGCGCCGGGTCGCGGCCGGCTCCGGCGGCGGCGGGGCGGCGTCCCGCTCCGGCCGGGCGCCGCCTTTGTCGGGACGGCGCTCCGGCCGGGGGCCGCGCTTGGCGTCCCCATAGGCCTTCGCCCCCTGCGGCTTGGGGCCCTGCGCCCTGGGGCCGTGTGCTTTCGGGCCCTTGGCGTCCTTGGCGCCCTTGGCTGCGCCGTCCCTGGAGCGGGCGCGGGGATCCAGCTTGGCCATCCGCGCGGCCTCGGCGAACAGGGCGTCCGTGCGGGGGGAGAAGGACGCCGTCTTCGCCGCCGACTTGGCCGGGGCGGCGGGCGTGTCCCCGGCGGTCTCCGGCTTCGGACGGCGGGGCGCTTGACGCGAACGGGAATTGGGGGCGCCTTGGCGGCGATGATCGACCATGATGAAATCAACATGCGCCGAGCGCTCGCCCTCGCGCAAGCCGCCGCCGACGCCGGAGAGGCCCCGATCGGCGCAATCCTGGTGGATCCGGCCACGGGAGAGGTGGTGGCCGAGGGCCGCAACGCCCCCATCGCCCTTCACGACCCCACGGCGCATGCGGAGATCCTGGCCCTGCGCGCAGCCGGGGAGCGGCTCGGCAACTACCGGCTGACGGGCCTCACCCTCTATGTGACCCTGGAGCCCTGCCCCATGTGCGCCGGCGCCATCAGCCACGCCCGCATCGGCCGGGTGGTGTTCGGCGCCCCGGACGAGAAGGGGGGCGGGGTGGTCCACGGCGCCCGGGTGTTCGACCCGCCCACCTGCCACTGGCGGCCGACGGTGGAGGGGGGCCTGCTGGCGGAGGAGAGCGCGGCCCTGCTGCGGGGCTTCTTCCGCGCCCGGCGCAAGCCTCCCCCGGGTCAGCCGCCGAAGAACACCCGGTAGAGGATCCGGCCCGGCAGGAAGGTGAAGGCCCCGGCGGTGATCAGGCCGGTGTAGAACAGGCCGGTCATGAACCGGGCGTGCATCGCCACCTTACCCCGGCGGACCGCCATCACCGCCAGGGGCGTGATCAGCAGCACCCAGGCGGTCAGCAGGTGGATATAGCTGAAATGCCCGGGAAAGATCACCTTGATGAACACCGAGGTCCCCGCCAGCAGCAGCATCAGCCCCACCCAGATCCAGCCGATCAGCCGGTGCGGCAGGGTCCCCTTGGGCGACGCCATCTGGATCGCGCCCAGGGCCAGGCAGATCACCGCCGCGCCCAGATGGATCTTGATGGGGGTGGAGGCCTCGAGGATCGGGGTCAGGTCGGGGCTCTGCAGGCGGGGATGGCCGAGCACCACGACGAGGGTCGAGGCGACCGCGATCCCGACCACGGCGATGAGCTGAGGCCAGCGCCGGGCGAGGCCGCCACGGCCGGCGATGCGGGAATCAGTTGAGGCTTGGGTCATGGTCTGGTCCTATCGGTTCGCCGTCGGGCTTGAGTGACCCGACCTCGCCACGCCGTTCAGGGACCCGCCACCGCCGATGCACGAACAGGCGCCGGATCTTCGCCAGCCGACAGGCGCCGCCATTGGCGAAGCGCGGACGGACAGGCCGGCGACCCCGGTCCGGCCCGGCCTCCTGGCCCGCATCGCCCCGGACGGGCTGACGCGCAACCTCGGCGGGCCGATGGCCGTGGCCGTGGCGGCGGGGGTGGTGCTCAGCCTGGCGGACGCCTTCGGCAGCGGCGCCGTGCCCCTGGCGCCGCGGACCCTCTACTGGATCGGCGTCATGTGCCTGGGCACGCTGGTGGCCCTGACCGCGCGCCCGCTGGTGGCGTGGACCGGCTGGCTGGAGGGCCATCTGTGGGCCGAGGCGGCTGTGGTCATGCTG
>CAINOV010000162.1 GCA_903851655.1 uncultured Caulobacterales bacterium | reverse complement strand
GGATCGCCACGCCGCCGCCGGTGGGCGTGGGTCGCTGGTGCAGGCCCCGCGCCTTGGGGGCGTCCACCGGCCCGCAGGCCACGGCGACCGCCGTTCCGACAGCCGCCGCAAGGCCGGCGAGGGCCATGGCGCCGGCGATGGCCGCAAGGCCGGGCTCCGTCATCGCGGACAGGGGCGGACCCCCAGCGGGCGGCACGGGCCCGATCAGGTCAGGCTGGCGCAGAACCGCTGGATGCGGCCGCAGGCGTCTTCCAGCACCTCGGTCGCCGTGGCGTAGGAGATGCGGAAGAACGGCGACAGGCCAAAGGCCTCCCCGTGGACGACCGCGACGCCCTCGGCCTCCAGCAGCTCGGCGGCGAAGTCCTCGTCGGTGGCGATCACCTTGCCGCCGGGCGTCTTGCGGCCGATCAGCGCTTCGCAGGACGGATAGACATAGAAGGCCCCCTCCGGCGTCGGGCATTTCAGGCCCTTGGCCTGGTTCAGCATGGAGACCACGAGGTCCCGGCGGGCCTGGAACACCCGGGCCCGCTCCTTGATGAAGTCCTGCGGGCCGTTCAGGGCCTCCACCGCCGCCCATTGGGAGATCGAGGTGGGATTGGAGGTGGACTGGCTCTCCACCTTGGCCATGGCCTTGATCAGGGGCTCCGGTCCGGCGGCGTAGCCGATCCGCCAGCCGGTCATGGCGTAGGCCTTGGACACCCCGTTCATGGTCAGGGTGCGGTCATAGAGGCCGGGCTCGACCTCGGCGATGGTGCTGAACTGGAAGTCGTCATAGATCAGGTGCTCGTACATGTCGTCGGTGAGCACCCAGACCTGCGGGTGGCGCATGAGCACGTCGGCCACGGCCTTGAGTTCGGCGCGGGTGTAGGCGGCGCCGGACGGGTTGGACGGGCTGTTGAGGATGATCCAGCGGGTCCGCGGCGTGATCGCCGCTTCGAGGTCCGCCGCCTGGAGCTTGAAGTTGGTCGCCGCCGTCGTCGCCACGAACACCGGCTCGCCGCCCGCCAGCAGCACCATGTCAGGATAGCTGACCCAGTAGGGGGTCGGAACGATCACCTCGTCCCCCGGGTTCAGGGTGGCCACCAGGGCGTTGTAGATGACCGGCTTGCCCCCCGGCGCCACATGCACCTGGGACGGCTTGTAGCTGAGGCCGTTCTCCCGCTGGAACTTGGCGCAGATGGCCTCCTTCAGGGCGGGGATGCCGTCGACGTCGGTGTACTTGGTCTTGCCCTCGCGGATCGCCTTGATGGCGGCGTCCTTGATGTTGTCCGGGGTGTCGAAGTCCGGCTCGCCGGCGCCCAGCGAGATGATGTTCCGACCCTGGCGGGCCAGTTCCCGGGCCTTCTGCGTCACCGCAATGGTCGGCGACGGCTTCACGCGCTTGAGCGAGGCGGATTCGATGGACATGACGACGCCCTCGGGGAAGTGGCTGGTCCGATGGACCCGGAAACGCGGGGAAACTAGGGATATCGCCGCAAGGTGTCTACCGCCTGCCCGGAGAATCCCCCGTCTGTGGGCGGGTCTCGGTCTGCGGGGCCGCATCGTCCGATGAATGTCGGCGCAGCACGTCGCCGGAGGCCGAGGTTCCGCTTTCCAGCCGACGGGCTGCGGTCTCGCAGCGGGCGGGCAGCTCCCACATCACCCAGGACCACATCCGCGCATTGGCGTCCGCGGCGCGGACCGGGGCCCAGAGGGTCTCTCCGGACCGCTTCAGGGTCTCCGCCCGGGCGGGCGCGCCGTCGCCGCGGGCCTCCGCCGCTCGCCGGGCGCGGGCGTAGAGTTCCAGATATTCGGTCCCCGCCGCCTGCTGTTCGGCGTCCATCTCGGCGTCCTTGGCCTTGTCGCCGGACTGCTCCATCCGGTCCAGCTCCGGCTTCACCACGGGAAACAGCGCCATGTGACCGGTCAGCGCCCCTTCGCACCAGGCCACCAGCCCATAGTCGTCGTCCGGCGCCCCCGGCGGAATCGCGGCGGCGTCGGAGTCCGCCGGCGGCGGAGGCGGCGGGAGCGGCGCCGGTGGTGGGGCGGCGGGACGGTCGAGCAGCGCGTCGATGGACATCGCCGCAGGACCGGGTTCGGACTTCGACGGAGCGGCCGAGCCTCCGGCCGGCGCGCGGGCCGCCTGCGCGGGCGCGCCCGGCGACGCCAGCAGGGCCAGGCCGCCGGCGATTGCTGCGAAAGGGAGGTTGCGCTTGCCCATGGCCCGTCTGCTCGTCCTGCCCACGCCCGATGGGCGATCCCGCCCAAAGCGGTCATTCCACCGTTAAACATTGCCGCTAGGGTGGCGTCAGCGTAGGATACGGAAACACATGACACTGCTTTCGACCCTCGCCAAGTTTTTCAACGTCTCCGGCGCCCGCCGGGCGTCGACGCGGTCGGACTGTGACACGGCGGGTCTCGCCGCAGCGGACGGGGAGTTCTCCAGCGCCGTCACCGCGCTCGGCGCCAAGCTGGCCAGCGCGGAAGGGCCGTCCCGTCCAGGCGAATTCGACCGCTTCACCGAGATCTTCCGTCCCCAGCCCGCAGCGGAGGCGGACGTGCGGCGGCTGTATCGCCTCGCCCGGCAGACCACGCTGGGCTTCGAGGGCTACGCCCGCAAGCTGGCGCGGCGCTACGGCCACTGTCCGATCGTGCTGGAGCGGGTGCTGGACGGCCTGTTCCAGCTGGCCCTGGCCGACGGCGTGGTCAGCGAGCGGGAGACCGAGTACCTCCAGCGGGTGGCCGACGCCCTGGGCGTCACGCCGGCGGTCTATCGCGCCGTCCGGGCCCGGCGCCTGGGTCTGAGCGATGAAGACCCCTATCGGGTGCTGGAGGTGGATCCCGCCGCGCCGGACGACGTGGTCCGCGCCGCGTGGAAGAAGCTGCTGATCGAGACCCATCCCGATCGCGCCCTCGCCCGGGGCCTGCCGCGGGAGCTGGTGGAGCTGGCCCAGGTCAAGGCCCAGGCGATCAACGCCGCCTTTGACCGGGTCATGCACGAAAGACGCGGCGGATTCGCCGCAGGCGCCGCCTGAATGGGCGTTTTCGGGGGCAATTTGCCCTCGCGACAGGTTGACCGATTGACGTTGGCCTCATCTGCGACAACATCTTAAGGACTCTCGTGGCGTGATGACCGGATCAGCCTGGGATTCAGGAGCTTTGCAGATGGGCGACACCCTGCCGTTTACGATCGGAGCCCCCGAGGGCGGACCCGGTTCCGGCCCTGGCCCCGGTCCGGCGGGACGCATCATCGGCTCGTTGTTCGCCGTGGCGGCGGGCGCGGTGGGCTTGCTGCTCACCCTGGCCGTCGCCGCCGCCCTGGCGGTGTTCACCATCGTCGCCAGCCTCGCCCTGGCCCTGACGGGCCTTGCCTGGCGCCTCGGCCGCCGGCCGGCCCGGGCCGATGCGCCGGTCATCCTCGACGCCCGCAAGGTCGGCCATGCCTGGGTCGCCTACGGCTGGGACGAGCCGCGCCGCTGACCGGCGGGGCGTAGGGTCTAGGCGTCGTCGGCCCTTGCCCCAGCCCTTCGCATCTGGTCTGACGGGGCCTTCGTCCAACCCTGCGTGGAAGGCCCTCGTGCGCCTCGATCATCCCTCTCCGAACTTCGACCAGCGGCGCGGTCCGCCGGACATGGTGATCCTCCACTACACCGGCATGCGCACGGCGGCCGAGGCCCTGCAGCGCCTCACCGATCCCGCCGCCAAGGTGTCTTCGCATTATCTGATCGACGAGGACGGCGCGGTCAGCCGCCTGGTGTCGGAGGAACGCCGGGCCTGGCATGCCGGCAAATCCTTCTGGAAGGGCGAGACGGACTGCAACGCGGTCTCCATCGGCATCGAGCTGGTCAATCCGGGGACGGAGTTCGGCTACCGGCCGTTCCCGGACGCGCAGATCGACGCCCTGATCGGGGTGCTGGACGGGATCCGGGAGCGCTGGACGGTGCCTGACAACCGGATCCTCGGACATTCCGACGTGGCGCCGGCGCGCAAGGACGATCCGGGCGAGCTGTTTCCCTGGGACCGCCTGGCCCGGGCCGGCCACGGCCTGTGGGTCGAGCCGCCGCCATCCCCGGGGGATTCGCTGCGGGCGGGGGACACAGGCGTCGGCGTGTTCGCCCTGCAGGCGGGCCTGCATCGTCTCGGCTATGACAACCCCCCGTCCGGCGCCTATGACGAGGCCACGCGGCTGAATGTGACGGCGTTCCAGCGCCACTGGCGTCCGTCCGGGGTGGACGGCGAGGCGGACGGCGAGACCCGGGCGCGCCTCGTGCATCTTCTGAGGCTCGCCGCCGAAAGCGCATGAATTCATTGACCTGCGGGCGGCTTCTGCGTCACAAGCCCTGCCAGGGCCAGACAGCCGGGCGGTCGCGGCGCGCGTGCGCGTCGAGGAAAGTCCGGGCTCCACAGTGACAAGGCGGCGGGTAACGCCCGCCGGGAGCGATCCCAGGGATAGCGCCACAGAAAGCAAACCGCCTTCGCCCTCGGGCGCAGGCAAGGGTGAAAGGGTGGGGTAAGAGCCCACCGCGGACCTGGCGACAGGGACGGCATGGCAAGCCCCGCCTGGAGCAAGACCGAATAGGGACCCCGCGCCCGGCGTGTTCGCACGGCGGGCAGGACTGTCACGGGTCCGAGGGGTCCGGGTTGGTCGCGCGAACCGTCCAGCAATGGGCGGTCCAGAGGAATGACCGTCACGCTTCGGCGACGAGGCGGACAGAACCCGGCTTACAGGCTGTCTGGCCCCGTTTGCCTTACTTCTCCAGGATGAGGATCGCCTCTCCCAGCTCGTCCAGCCGGGCGGCGACGACGGCCTGGGCGTCATAGAGGCCGCGGTTGTAGAAGGCCGGCCCCAGGCTTTCGATCAGGAAGTCCAGCAGCATCTGCGCCGGAATGTCCCCCAGTTTCTGCTCCAGCTCCCGGTCGAAATAGCCCTGCAGCGCCCGGACCAGGGCTTGCGTCTCCTCCTTGGAGAAGCGGATGACCGGGGCCGGGGCGGGGCGGCGCACGGGCTCAGCGCTCGGTCCGCGGACGCTTCGGCGCCAGGGACAGGTCGTCGATGGTGGAGCGGGCGATGTTCTCGATCGCCTCCCAGTCGCCGGCCTCGACCATGTCCGGCGGGGCGAGCCAGGAGCCGCCGACGCAGACCACGTTGGGCTGGGCCAGATAGTGGGGCGAGGATTGCCGGGTGATCCCGCCGGTGGCGCAGAACTTCACAGAGGGGAATGGACCGGCAAAGGCCTTCAACATCGGCACGCCCCCCGCCGCCGCCGCCGGATAGAACTTCACATGGTCATAGCCCCGCTCAAAGGCGGCCATCAGCTCGGTGGCGGTGGACACGCCGGGCAGATAGGGCAGGGGGGCCGAGACGCCCACGTCCAGCAGCTCCACTGACGAACCGGGAGACGCGGCGTAGACGGCGCCCGCCTTGTAGGCGGCGTAGAGGTCCCGGGCGGACAGGATGGTGGAGCAGCCCACCAGGGCGTCGGGCACCTCGTCGGCGATCACCCGCACGGCCTCGAGGGCGCAGGGGGTGCGCATGGTGACCTCCATGGCGCCGACGCCGCCGATCATCAGGGCCCGGGCCAGGGGCGCCGCGTGGCGGACATCGGTGATGGTCAGGACCGCAATGACCGGCGAGGCTGCAAAAACATCTTCCATCCGCATCATTCCGCGCCTCCGCTGCGCTTCGCTCTTGTGGTGGTCCGGGCTTCCCCGCCCGGGATTATCGACGGACATCCGCCCCTCCATGGGCCATCAGCGCGGCCACGTCCGCCACCCGGGCCCGATTGAAGTCGCCCGGGGTGGCATGCTTCAGGATCGAGGCCGTCAGACCGAAATCCAGCGTCTCGTGGGCCCCCATACCGGAAAACAGGCCGTGTAGCACCCCCGCGGCGAAGGCGTCGCCGCCGCCGATGCGGTCGACGATGTGGGTCAGGCGCCGCGGCGGCAGCACCACCTCCTCGCCGTCGCGGCGGAACAGCAGCGCGCCCAGCGCGCAGGCGTCCGCGCCGTCCATCTCCCGCAGGGTGCAGGCCACGGTCTCGAGGCGCGGAAACGCCTGGAAGGCGCAGCGGGCGGCGGACCGGCGGCGGGCGATGATGTCGGCCTCGTCAGACCGTTCGCCCAGCGCAAGGGCGATATCCAGGTCGTTGACGAAGGCCACGGTGGCCCGCTGCAGCAGGCCACGCCAGACCTCGGCGGGGTTTCCGTCCCAGGCGGCCCACAGTCGACTCCGGTAATTGCCGTCGAAGGACAGGCGCACGCCGGCCTCGACGGCGGCGTCGGCGGCGTCCAGGGCCGCGCGGCACGCCAGGGGGCCGACGCCGGGGGTCACGCCGGACAGGTGCAGCCAGTCCGCGCCGGCCAGCAGGGCGGGCCAGTCATAGCTGTCCGGCGCCGCCTCGGCGAAGGCGGAGCCGGCCCGGTCATAGAGCACCTCGGTCGGGGTCATCACCGCGCCGGGGGTGAGGAAATAGAGCCCCATCCGACCCGGCGCCAGCCGCACCCGGCTGACGTCCATGCCCGTCATCCGGAGCTGTTCCAGCGCGGCGTGGCCCAGGGCGTTGTCGGCCAGCACCGTCACCAGGCGGGCGTCGTGGCCGAACCGGGCGAGGGACGCGGCCACATTCGCCTCCGCCCCGCCGAAGGTCGCGACCAGCCGGGCCGACTGCAGCAGCCGCTCCCGCGCCGGCGCCCCCAGCCGGAGCATCAGTTCGCCAAAGGTCACGAGCGTGGTCGGGGCTGGGGTGGTCGGGGCTGGGGTCACGGCTGAGAGGGTCCTGCGGCGAAGGCCAGGTGATGCAGCACAATTCCGGCGGCCACTGCAACATTCAGGCTGTCGAAACCCGCCGCCATCGGGATCGAGACGCTCTCGGCCCGCGCCAGCAGATCCTCCGGCAGGCCCGGCCCCTCGGCCCCGAGGATCAGGCCGGCGCGGGGCGGGCGGCGCAGGTCTGCAAGCGCGGTGCGCCCCGCCGGGCTGAGGGCCAGCGGCGCCACGCCATGGGCGGCCATCGCCGCGACCATGTCCGCGTCCGGCGCCAGGCGGGCGAAGGGCATGGTCAGGGCCGCGCCGACGCTGACCCGGATGGCCTTGCGATAGAGGGGGTCGCAGCAGGTGCTGTCCAGCAGGACCGCATCCGCGCCGAAGGCGGCGGCGTTGCGGAACAGGGCGCCCATATTGTCGTGATTGGCGATGCCGTGCAGTCCGACCACGAGGGCCCGGGGGGGCAGGGCGCCCAGCAGCGCCTCGGCGGTCGGCGCGCTGCGACGCCGTCCCAGGGCCAGGATCCCCCGGTGCAGGGGGAAGCCGGCGATGGCGTCGATCACCCCCTGGGACGCGGCGTAGACCGGCACCTGCCGGTCAAGGGGCGCCAGCGCGTCCGCCAGCGCCGCCACCCGCGTCTCCGCCAGCAGGACCGACACGGTCTCCATCCCCGGGGCCCGCGCCAGAAGCCGCAGCACGACCTGGCCCTCGGCGATGAACAGGCCCTGGCGTCCCACCAGATCCCGCTCCCGCACGTGGCGATAGGGGGCGACGCGGGGATCCTCAGGGTCGTCGATGGGAATGGGGGCGGGCCGGGGCTGCATCGGACCGGTTTAGGGGAGGCGCAGGCGATTTGCCACCTTCCGCCGTCCGGGCGAAGCACCCTATATGCCGGCCTGTGACCCATCCTCCGAGCCTTGACGCCGCCCGCGCCCTCCTGCAGCGCGTGTTCGGCCATGATGATTTTCGCGGCCTGCAGTCCCAGGTGATCGCCGAGGCCCTGGCCGGCCGCAACGCCCTGGCCGTGCTGCCCACCGGCGGCGGGAAGAGCGTGTGCTACCAGATCCCCAGCCTGATCCGGCCGGGCCTGGGCATCGTGGTCTCGCCGCTGATCGCCCTGATGACCGACCAGGTGGCCGGCCTGCGCCAGGCCGGCGTCTCAGCGGCCCGCCTCGACAGCAATATCAGCCTGGATGAGCGCGCGGACACCTGGCGGCGGATCGGGGAGGGGACGCTGGACCTGCTCTACATCTCGCCGGAAGGCCTGATGCAGGGGCCCATGCTGGAGCGCCTCGCCGCCTGCGAAATCGCCCTGATCGCCATCGACGAGGCCCACTGCGTCAGCCAGTGGGGCCACGACTTCCGGCCGGAATACCGCATGCTGGGCCGGCTGGCGGAGGTCTTCGCCCAGGCCCCGCGGATGGCGGTGACGGCCACCGCCGACGCCCGCACCCGGGCGGACATCCGGGCGGAGCTGCGGCTGGCCGACGCGGCGGAATTCGTGGCCAGCTTCGCCCGGCCGGAGCTCCAGCTCAGCGCCGAGCGCAAGAAGGGCCGCGGCCGGGACCGGGTGGTGGAGCTGGTGATGCAGCGCCCGAACCGGTCCGGCGTGGTCTATACCGGCTCCCGGGCCGGGGCCGACGAGATCGCCGAGGCCCTGCGCGCCCGGGGCGTGGCGGCGGACGCCTATCATGCGGGGCTGGACCGGGGTCTGCGCGAGACCCGCCTGACCCGGTTCCTCGAGGATGACGACCGGGTGATGGTGGCCACCATTGCCTTCGGCATGGGGGTGGACAAGCCGGACGTGCGTTATGTGATCCACGCCGACAGCCCGGCGTCCATCGACGCCTACTGGCAGGAGGTGGGTCGCGCCGGCCGCGATGGTTTGCCGGCGGAGGGGATCGCCCTCTACAGCGCCGCCGACATGGCCTTCGCCGCCCGCCGGATCGCCGAGCGGGACCTCGCGCCAGAGGTGTCGCAGGTGCAGATGCGCCGCCTGCGGCAGTTCTACGCCATGCTGGAGGGCGCCGCCTGCCGGGCGGCGGCGGTGCGCCGCTATTTCGGCGAGGCGGACGTGACCCCCTGCGGCCAGTGCGATGTCTGCCTGGATCCGCCGCAGCTGAACGACGTCACCGAGGCGGCGCAGAAGGCCCTGTCGGCCATCCACCGGCTGGGCGGACGT
>CAINOV010000161.1 GCA_903851655.1 uncultured Caulobacterales bacterium | reverse complement strand
CCGGCCCATGCGGGGCCGCCAGCCGCCGCCCCGCCGCCGGTCGCCGGCGCGCCGGAAGCCGCCATGGCCGGCGCGCCCGTGGAGGGCCCGTCGGCCGCCCTGAGTTCAGAGGACCGGGGACCGCGGGCGGACGCCTTCCAGGCTGCGGCGCTGAAGGCCCTGCATCGCGGGGCGCAGCTGACCCTGCCGAGCAAGGCCGATCCCGGCCAGCCCGGACAGGCGACCCTGACCCTGCCCGCCAGCTTTGGCGCAGCCCTGCGCAAGGCCCTGGCCGCCAGCGGCCTGGCGGACGCCGGCGCGCCGGTGAACATCACGGCGACGCTGGCGGCGCCCGGCCTGCGGGTCGAGCCCGACAGCGCGCAATCGATCTCCCTTCAGGCGGGCCAGCCCACCGAATTCCACTGGGTCGTCACGCCCGCCGCCGGGGCGCATCCCCCGGCCAGCCGCGGCCAGACCCATGCGGAGGTCTGTGTCGAGGCGCCCGCCGGGACGGACCCCATCTGCATCGGCCAGGTCGCCCCGTCCGGACCCGGCCTGAAGCTGAACAGCCAGTTGCTCGGCGTGATCCTGCTGGTGGTGATCGTGAGCCTGGTGATCGCCTGGCTGGCGCGCAATCGCCGGGCGCCGCCCAGTCGCTCCGCCGCCGCCCGCCGGGCCGCAAGGCAGGCGGCCCAGCTCGCCGAGGCCGACGGCGCACCGGGGCTCTGAGCGTGGGCCTCTGAGGTCAGGGCCTGTGACCCGACCGCCTGGCGGGCGTTATCCTTCGGCGGCGGCGCCGCCAAAGCGCGCGGCCCACTCGGCCAGCTGCGCATCCTCGATCTTGCGGAACAGGACGTCGGGCGTGGTCACCGCCTGACCGGCGGGAAAGCCGAACAGCGGATCCGTCAGGGTCGCGGAGTCCGGCCAGAGATCGAGCCGGTCCGTCTCGCCCACGGCGGCGGCGATGGTCTCCGCCGCGAAGGGGATGAACGGCCGGGACAGGCGGGCGTAGAGCCCCACCAGGGCCAGCCCCGTGCGCACGATCACCGCCGCCCGGTCCGGATCGGTCTTGATCGCCGTCCAGGGGGCCGCGTCCTGCAGATACTCGTTGCCCAGCACCCAGCACTGCCGCAGCGCCTGGGCCGCCTTGCGCACTTCCAGGTCCGTGAGCGCCTGGGTCAGCTGGGCGATCTGCGCCCCCAGCCGCTCCGCCAGCGCGGTCTCGAGGGGGCCCGGCGCGCCGCCAGCCGGGGCGATCCCCTGGTGCTTGCTGTCGGTGAACTTGAGAATCCGGTTGACGAAATTGCCCAGCACGTCGGCCAGGTCCTTGTTCACCACCGCCTGGAACTGCTCCCAGGTAAAGGCGGTGTCGCTGGACTCCGGGGCCTGGGAGGTCAGGTACCACCGCCAGCAGTCCGGCGGCAGCAACTCCAGCGCGGCGTCCATGAACACGCCCCGGCGCTGGGAGGTGGAGAACTTGCCCCCGTACCAGTTCAGCCAGTTGAAGCTCTTCAGCATGTCCACGGTCTTCCACGGCTCCTCCGAGCCCAGCAGGGTCACCGGAAAGCTGACCGTGTGGAAGGCCACATTGTCCTTGCCCATCACCTCGATGTAGCGCACGTCCGCCGCGCCCTGGTCGGTCCGCCACCACCGGGCCCAGTCCTGCCCCGTGGCGTCGGCCCATTCCCGGGTGGCGGCGATGTACTCGATGGGCGCGTCGAACCAGACGTAGAACACCTTCTCCTCGAAGCCCGGCCGCGCCACCCCGTCCACCGCCACGGGCACGCCCCAATGGAGATCGCGGGTGATGCCCCGGTCGATCAGACCTTCATCGAGGAACTTGTAGGCGATGGAGCGGGTCAGCAGCGGCCAGTCCGCATG
>CAINOV010000160.1 GCA_903851655.1 uncultured Caulobacterales bacterium | reverse complement strand
GACCACGAACAGGACCGAGATCCCGTCCACCCCCATGGCGTAGTGGATCACCGAGAACCAGGGCGTGTCCTCCGTGAACTGGAAGCCGGTGGCGCGGGCGTCGAAATTGGCCAGCATCAACAGGGACAGGGCGAAGGTCGCAAGCGTGGTGGTCAGGGCCACCCACAGGGCGGCGCGGCCGGCGGCCGCCTCCCCCGTCTTACCCGCCACGGCGCGGAGCAGCAGGATCGCCAGGACGCCGACGACGGGCGCGAAGGTGGTGAGGGTCAGGATATGGCTCAAGGTCGCCCCCTCAGCGCGCAAACGCCCACAGCGCGTAGGACAGCAGTCCCGCCACGCCGAGGAGCATCATGAAGGCATAGTGATAGACGAGGCCGGACTGGATGCGGGCCAGCCGGCGACCGGCGAACCCCGCCAGCCAGGCAAAGCCGTTGGGGCCCAGTCCGTCGATGATCTTCTGGTCGCCCACCTTCCAGAACAGGTCGCCCAGCGCCTTGGCGCCGTTGACGAAGATCGCCTGGTAAAGCTCGTCGAAATACCACTTGTTGATCAGGAAGCGGTGCAGCGGGCCGTCGTTCTCGGCGATCCGCTTGGCCAGTCCCTCGCGCAGCAGATAGAAGTAGATGGCGACCAGCGCGCCGAGCACGGACACGGCCAGCGGCAGATAGCCCACCCAGCTGGGCAGACCCTCGATCTTCTCCAGCACCTCGTTGGACGGGGCGGTGAAGATCGCGCCCTGCCAGAAGGCCTCCCGGTGGGCGCCGACGAAGGACGGGGCGAACACGAAGCCGGCGGCGATGGCGCCCGCCGCGAGGACGAACAGAGGGATCAGCATGACCACCGGGCTCTCGTGCGGCTTGAAGGCGCCGTGGCCGTGGCCAGGATCGTCGTGAGCATGACCATCGTGCGCGTGGGCCGCGGCGTCGGCGGCGTGCGCGTGCGCGTCGTCATGGCCGTGCTGGGCGTGCTCGCCCCACTTGGCTGTGCCGTTGAAGGTCATGAAGATCAGGCGCCAGGAATAATAGGCCGTCAGACCGGCGGCGAACACGCCGATGCAGAAGGCGAAATAGCCATAGGGCGAATGCTCTCCCGCCGCATAGGCCGCGCCCAGGATGGTGTCCTTGGAGAAGAAGCCGGCGAAGCCGAACTCCATGCCCTTGATCGGAACGCCCAGCCCGGTGATGGCGATGGTGCCGATGACCATGACGGCGTAGGTGATTGGCAGGAACTTGCCCACCGCGCCCATCTTCCGCATGTCCTGCTCGTGGTGCATCCCGTGGATCACCGAGCCGGCGCCCAGGAACAGCAGGGCCTTGAAGAAGGCGTGGGTGAACAGGTGGAACATGGCCGCCTGGTAGGCGCCGACGCCGGCGGCGAAGAACATGTAGCCCAGCTGCGAACAGGTCGAATAGGCGATCACGCGCTTGATGTCGTTCTGGGCCAGACCGACCGTCGCGGCGAACAGGGCGGTGATCGCCCCGATGACGGTGATGATCGACCGGGCCACCGGCGCGTGCTCGTACAGCGGCGACAGCAGGCAGATCATGTAGACCCCGGCGGTGACCATGGTGGCCGCGTGGATCAGGGCCGACACCGGCGTCGGGCCCTCCATGGCGTCGGGCAGCCAGGTGTGCAGGAAGAACTGGGCCGACTTGCCCATGGCGCCGATGAACAGCAGGAAGCCCGCCAGGTCCAGGGCGCTCCAGTCCTGACCCAGGAACGACCAGGTCGCGTTCTGCTTGGCGGCGATCAGCGGGAACAGCTCGGCGAAGCGGACCGTGTGGAACATCCAGAAGATGGTCATGATCCCCAGGGCGAAGCCGAAATCGCCCACCCGGTTGACGACGAAGGCCTTGATGGCGGCCGATGAGGCGCTGTCCTTCTTGAACCAGAAGCCGATCAGCAGGTAGCTGGCCAGCCCCACCCCTTCCCAGCCGAAGAACAGCTGCATGAAGTCCGCCGCCGTCACCAGCATCAGCATGGCGAAGGTGAACAGGGACAGATAGGCGAAGAACCGCGGCTTGGACGGATCGTCGGCCATGTAGCCCCAGCTGTACAGGTGGACCAGCGCCGAGACGGTGGTCACCACGATCAGCATCACCGCCGACAGGGTGTCGAGACGGATCGACCAGGCCGACTTGAAGTCGCCCACATTGATGTAGGGCAGCAGTTCCAGGGTCACCGGACGGCTATGCCCGGCCCAGAAGCCGCAGAAGATGTCCCAGGCAAGGCCGCAGCTGAGGAACAGCAGGCCCGTGGTCACGCTCATGGAGATCCGATCGCCCAGGCGGCGGCCGAACAGGCCGGCCAGGACGGCGCCGACCAGGGGGCCGAAGACGAGGATCAGAAGGAGAGGCTCGACGCTCACGCTCAGCCTTTCATCATATTGGCATGGTCAACCGCGATGTCGCCGCGGTTGCGGAAGAAGGTGACCAGGATGGCCAGACCCACGGCCGCCTCGGCGGCGGCCACGGTCAGGACGAACATGGCGAAGATCTGCCCCACCACGTCGTGCAGGAACATGGAGAACGACACCAGGTTGATGTTCACCGCCAAAAGGATCAGCTCGATGGACATCAGGACGACGATGATGTTGCGGCGGTTCACGAAGATGCCGAACACGCCGATGGTGAACAGGGCCGCGGCCACCGCGAGATAGGCGGGAAGTCCCACGCTCATTCCGAAATCCCCTCACCGGTGACGACCTTGACGATGGCGAGGCCGGTCTTGCGCGTGCGGGCCGTCTGGTCCGCAATGTCCTGGCGACGGACGCCCGGCTTGTGCCGCAGGGTCAGCACGATCGCGCCGATCATGGCCACCAGCAGGACCAGGCCCGCCGCCTGGAAGAAATAGACATAGTCGGTGTAGAGCACCCGGCCGATCTGCTCGATATTGCTCATTCCCGGCGGACTCTGGCCCGTGGGCGCGACGGCCTTGACCTTGGAGGCGGCGCCGCTGCCGGCCACCGCGCCGGACACCAGGATCATCTCCAGCAGCAGCACGCCCGAGACCACGAGGCCAACGGGGAGGTACTGGGCGAAGCCGGACCGCAGGGACACGAAGTCCACGTCCAGCATCATCACCACGAACAGGAACAGCACCGCGACCGCGCCGACATAGACGACGATCAGCAGCATCGCCAGGAACTCCGCCCCCAGCAGCACGAACAGCCCCGCCCCGCTGAAGAAGGCCAGGATCAGGAACAGCACCGAGTGCACCGGATTGCGGGCGGTGACCACCAGCGCGGCGGCGGCCAGCAGGATGGTGGCCAGTGTGTAAAAGGCGATCGCCTGCAGATCCATGGCGCTCTTCAGCTTCCTTCCGGGCGGTCGGATGCGGCGCGCCGCATCCCCCGTCCATTGTCCCAGTGGGCCCCCGCGATCAGCGGTAGGCCGCGTCCAGTTCCATATTCTTTGCGATTTCCCGCTCCCAACGGTCTCCGTTGGCGAGCAGGCGGTCCTTGTCATAGAGAAGTTCTTCGCGGGTCTCGACCGCAAATTCGAAATTCGGTCCCTCGACAATGGCGTCGACGGGGCAGGCCTCCTGGCAGAGACCGCAATAGATGCACTTCACCATGTCGATGTCGTAGCGGGTGGTGCGGCGGCTGCCGTCGGCCCGGGGCTCCGCCTCGATGGTGATGGCCTGGGCCGGACAGATCGCCTCGCACAGCTTGCAGGCGATGCAGCGCTCCTCCCCGTTGGCGTAGCGGCGAAGCGCGTGCTCGCCGCGGAACCGCGGGCTCAGCGGGCCCTTTTCGAACGGGTACATGATGGTCTTCTTGGGCGCGACCAGATAGCGCAGGCCCATGCCGAAGGCCCCGATGAAGTCCAGCATCAGGGCGCCCTTGGCGGCCTGACCGATGCGCGTGAAGACGGACATGGGGGCTCTCTCCTCAGACGCTGGTGAAGATGCGCCAGCCGGCGACGACGGCCACGGCGACGAGGGATGTGGGCAGGAAGATCTTCCAGCCCAGGCGCATCAGCTGGTCATAGCGGTAGCGCGGCACGATCGCCTTGATCATGGCGAACATGAAGAACCAGAAGACGATCTTGGCGGCGAACCACACCAGGCCGAACAGGCCGGACCACATGGGCGCCCAGTCGGACAGGAACGGCGTCGGGAACGGCGCCTGCCATCCGCCGAAGAACAGGATCGAGATCATCGCGCACATCAGCACGATGTTCGAATATTCCCCGATCATGAACAGCAGATAGGGCGTCGACGAATACTCCACCTGATAACCCGCCACGAGCTCGGACTCGGCTTCGGGAAGGTCGAAGGGCGGGCGGTTGGTCTCGGCGAGGGCGGAGATGAAGAACATCACCATCATCGGGACCATGACGAAGGCCATGGGCCAGTTCTTCTCCAGACCGCCGCCGAACACGTTCCAGTTCCAGAAACCGCCGGCCTGATGCTCGACAATGGCCTGCAGGTTCATGGAGCCCGTCAGCAGGATCACCGTGACGATGATGAAGCCGATGGAGACTTCATAGGACACCATCTGCGCGGCGGAGCGCAGGCTGCCCAGGAACGGATACTTCGAGTTGGAGGCCCAGCCCCCCATGATGATGCCGTAGACGCCCAGGGACGACATGGCCAGCAGGTAGAGGATGCCCACATTGATGTTGGACACCACCCAGCCCGGCGCGAAGGGGATCACCGCCCAGCCGATGAAGGCCAGGACGAAGCTCACCAGGGGCGCCAGCAGGAACACCGTCCGGTCCGCGCCGGCGGGAATGACGATTTCCTTCAGCAGGAACTTCAGGAAGTCGGCGAAGGACTGCAGCAGGCCAAACGCGCCCACCATGTTGGGGCCCTTGCGCATCTGCACCCCGGCCCAGACCTTGCGGTCGGCCAGCAGCAGGAAGGCCAGGCTGATCAGCACGCCGACCACCACGAGCAGGACCTCGCCCAGGGTGACCAGGGTCCAGCCGGCGGGGGTGGCCCAGAAGGTCTGCAGTGCGTCCATGGTGTCCCCGCTCCTATTCCGCCGCCATGAGGCCGCGGGCGGCCTTCACGCTGCGGGCGCACTCGGCCATGGTCACGCTGGCCCGGGCGATGGGATTGGTGAGGTGGAACTCCGTCACCGGCGAGACGAAGGGCGCATCCGTCACCTCCCCCGCTGCGCCCAGGGCGCCGACGTCGAAGCCCGCCGCCGAGGCGTGGCCTGGCGCATGGTCCACCTGGCCGAAGGTCGGATGGTCGTGGATCAGGCGGTGGCGCAGGGCGTCCAGGCTGTCATAGGGCAGTCGGTGACCCAGGTCCTCGGACAGGGCGCGGAAGATGCTCCAGTCCTCCTTGGCGTCGCCCTTGGGGAAGACGGCGCGGTTGGCGATCTGGGGACGGCCTTCGGTGTTCACATAGATGCCGGGCTTTTCGGTATAGGCCGCGCCCGGCAGCACCACGTCCGCCGCCTGGGCGCCCGCGTCCCCGTGGCTGCCCTGGTAGACGACGAAGGTCTGGCCGAGCCGGGTGGTGTCGATCTCGTCGGCGCCCAGCAGATAGAGCAGGTCCAGCTCCCCCGCCTCGGCCGCAGCCAGCATGGCGCGGGTATCGCGGCCGCCGTCGGCGGGGATGAAGCCCATGTCGAGCCCCGCGACCCGCGACGCCGCCGTGTGCAGGATGTTGAAGCCGTTCCAGCCCTCGCGCACCACGCCCATGGACTTCGCCGCCTGGCCCAGCAGGTGGAGCACCGCGGCGCTGTCCGGACGGTTCAGGGCGCCCTGGCCGATGATGAACATCGGCTTTTCCTTGGAGATCGGGCCGTGGGCTGAGAACTGGCGGATCGCCTCGGGGGAGGTTCCGAGGTGGTTGTAGCGATAGGTCAGGTCCGCCGCCTCGCCGATCACGCCGGTCAGCAGCTTGCCGGTCAGCCAGCGCTTGCGGATCCGGGCGTTCAGCACCGGCGCCTCGAGGCGCGGATTGGCGCCGATGATCATGATGGCGTCGGCCTCGTCGATCCCGGCGATGGTGGAGTTGAACAGCCAGCTTTCCCGCGGGCCGGTCCCCAGCACGCTGCCGTCCTGGCGGCAGTCCAGGCTCTTCACGCCCAGGGACCGGAACAGGTCCATGGCGGCCTTCATCGATTCCGCGTCCTGCAGGTCTCCGGCGATCATGCCGATCCGGTCCGGCGTGGTCGCCTTGATCCGGGCGGCGATGGCGGCGAAGGCCTGACCCCAGCTGGCCGGACGCAGCTTCCCGTCGATGCGGACAAAGGGCTGGTCCAGGCGCTGGCGGGCGAGGCCGTCCACCGCGTGCCGGGTCTTGTCGGAGATCCACTCCTCGTTGATCTCGTCATTGGTCAGGGGCAGCACCCGCAGCACGGCCGGCCCGCGGGCGTCGACGCGGATCGAGGCGCCCAGCGCGTCCATCACGTCCACCGTCTCGGTCTTGATCAGCTCCCACGGCCGGGCGTTGAAGGCGTAGGGCTTGGAGGTGAGCGCGCCCACAGGGCACAGGTCCACCAGATTGCCCGACAGCTCCGACGTCACGGCGCCTTCCAGATAGGTGCTGATCTGGGCGTCCTCGCCCCGGTTCAGCAGCCCAAGCTCCGACACCCCCGCCACCTCTGTGGCGAAGCGGACGCAGCGGGTGCACTGGATGCAGCGGGTCATCACCGTCTTGATCAGCGGACCCATGAACTTCTCGTCCACGGCGCGCTTGTTCTCCTCGAAGCGGGACCCGGCGCGGCCATAGCCCATGGCCTCGTCCTGCAGGTCGCACTCGCCCCCCTGGTCGCAGATCGGGCAGTCCAGCGGGTGGTTGACCAGCAGGAACTCCATCACCCCTTCCCGCGCCTTCTTGACCATGGGGGTGTTGGTGAAGATCTCCTGCTTGTCCGCCGCGGGCAGCGCGCAGGAGGCCTGCGGCTTGGGCGGACCCGGCTTCACTTCCACCAGGCACATGCGGCAATTGCCGGCGATGGACAGACGCTCATGATAGCAGAAGCGCGGGATCTCCTCCCCGGCGAGTTCGGCGACCTGGAGCACGGTCATGCCCGGCTCGAACTCGACCTCTATGCCATTGACCTTGGCGATGGGCATCTCGACGGAATCCTAGTCTTCGGCGGTGCAGCAGTGGCCGCGTCGTGTAACACTTTGCGGCATAAGGCAAGGGCTCAAAAGCCTTACTCGGCGGCGATGGCGTGCCCCTGGACGTGCGCGCGACCGCTGCGATAGCTGGCGATGCGGTCCTCGATCTCTGGACGGAAATGCCGGAACAGGCCCTGGATTGGCCAGGCGGCCGCGTCTCCCAGGGCGCAGATGGTATGTCCTTCCACCTGGGACGCCACATCGAGGAGAAGATCGATCTCCTTCATCTCCGCCTCGCCCCGGGCCATGCGCTCCATCACCCGCCACATCCAGCCGGTGCCCTCGCGGCAGGGCGTGCATTGTCCACAGCTTTCATGCTTGTAGAAATAGCTGATCCGGGCGATGGCGCGGACCAGATCCGTGGACTTGTCCATCACGATCACCGCCGCGGTGCCGAGGCCCGAGCGCATTTCCCGCAGGGAATCGAAGTCCATCAGGGCGGTCTCGCACATCTCCGCCGTGATCATCGGCACGGACGAGCCGCCGGGGATCACGGCCTTGAGATTGCCCCAGCCGCCGCGAACCCCGCCGCAATGCTCCTCCAGCAGCTGGCGCAGCGGGATGGACATGGCCTCTTCCACATTGCACGGCTTGTTCACATGGCCGGACACGCACATCAGCTTGGTGCCGGTGTTGTTGGCCCGACCAATGCCGGCGAACCAGGCGGCGCCACGGCGCAGGATGGTGCCGGCCACCGCGATGGACTCCACGTTGT
>CAINOV010000159.1 GCA_903851655.1 uncultured Caulobacterales bacterium | reverse complement strand
GTCTCCGCCCCGCCCAGGCTGACGGCCAGCTTCAGGAGCTGCAGCCGGTCGAGGAAGCGGAACACCTCCGCCTCGCCGCCCTTGACGCGGAACGAGAAGGTGGCGCCGGCGCCGCGACACTGGCGGTCATAGACCTCGCGCGCCCTGGACCCCTCGGGCAGGAAGCCGAAATAGGTGACGCTGGCGATCTTCGGATGGGCCTTCAGCCAGTCGGCCAGCTGCGCCGCATTCTTGCAATGCCGCTCCGTCCGCAGCGCCAGTGTCTCGAAGGACCGCAGCAGCAGCCAGCAGGTGTGCGGGTCGGAATGATTGCCCAGCATGGTGCGCAGCGTCTTCAGCGGCGCGATCAGCTCCGCCCGGCCGGATACGCCGCCGGCCAGCAGGTCCGAATGCCCGCCGCAGTACTTGGTCAGCGCGGTCATGCACAGATCCGCCCCCTGCAGCAGCGGCGACTGCAGGAACGGGCCTAGAAAGGTGTTGTCCACCACAACCAGCGGGCGGCGGCCCTGTTTCTGCTGGGCATGGTCGGCGATGCGCACGGCCAGCGCGATGTCGGAGATCACCGCCGTGGGATTGGCCGGCGTCTCCACATGGATCACGCCGAGCTGGCCCGCGGCCATGGCCTCGTCCGCCGTGGCGCGCATGTGGGCCTCGTCGGCGCCGTCCGTATAGCCGAACGACTGCACGCCGAACTGGCTGAAATGGCTGTTCAGGAACCAGTCGACGCCGCCATAGAGCGGCCGCCCGTAGATGACCGTGTCGCCGGGGCGCAGATTGGCCATCAGCACCGTGGTCATGGCCGCCATGCCCGACGAGAAGACGGCGCTGACCTCCCCTTGGTCGAGGGCGGCCAGGCGCTTTTCCACCATGTCCAGATTGGGGTGGCTCAGGCGCGAATAGATCAGGCCCGGCGTTTCCCCGCCGGGCATCGGCGCGCCCTCGAAGAAGTTGGCATGGGTGTCCTTGGCGAACTGGGCGCTGGGATAGACGAAGGTCGAGGTGAGGTAGAGCGGCGGCTTGGCTGCGCCCGAGGCGGTGGCCGGATCATAGCCGACGCTGATGGTCAGGGTGTCGAGGCTCAGGCCCTCGCGGCGTTCCCCGGTCATCGGGCCACCGCCTTCAGCGGGGCCCGGGCCTTGCGCCCGCCGCCGAGGAAGTCCACGGCCTTGGCGCAGTACCAGTCGATGAAGCGCAGCACGAGCACCTCCGCCTCCGACGAATAGGGGCCGGGCCGGTAGCCGGCGGCGTTCACGCCCCGCTGGTTCAGCTCCACCAGGTCCCTGTCCTGCAGGTTGGTGGTGTCCCACAGATGGCTCAGCGCCCTGGGGTCATAGTCCACCCCTTCCACCGCGTCGGCGTGGACCAGCCACTTCACCGTGACGCGGGTCTCCTGCGGCCCCACCGGTTCGCAGAGGAAGATCACCGTGTAGTCGCCCACGGCGTGGCAGAAGGTGTTGGGCTCCAGCGCCCAGCGGAGCGAGCCGATGTCAAACGACCCGGACGGGGTCATGGCCTTGTTCACCGACGGCTGGCCGTCCATCGACATGGAGACGAAGCCCTCGTTCAGCGGGAAGCGCAGGGCCTGCCACCAGTCCCCCTCCACCGGCCCGACGGGCAGGCCGAGGCGCTCCATGCGGGCGTTGAACTCCACGACCCGGGGGTCGTCGCCATAGTTGAAATAGGCCCGGGTCTCGACGGGAAAGCTGCGGGACAGCTCCGGATGGCCGGTGGCGCAGTGATAGCACTCCCGCGCATTCTCCATGACCAGCTTCCAGTTGCCCTTCTCGGTGATGGTCGCCTCGTAGGCCAGTTTCGCCTGGGAGAGCCCGTGCGGGGCCAGCAGGGGGGCGAAGGCCTCGCGGAACGGGGTGAAGTCCTCCACCTCGTCGGACAGGGCCAGATAGATGACCCCCTCCAGCACCTCGCAGCGGATGGGCGAGAGCGGGAAGTCCGCCGTGTCGAAGCCCTCGTCCATGCGGGTGGCGCTGACCAGCTCGCCGCTGAGTTCATAGGTCCACTTGTGGTAGGGACAGACCAGGCGGTTGGACTTGCCCTTGCCCTCGGCGCAGATCTGGGCCCCCCGGTGGCGGCAGCTGTTGTGGAACGCGCGAACAACCCCCTCCCGGTCCCGCAGGAGGATCACCGGCGTCGCCGCCACGCTCGTCGAGAGCCAGCTGCCCGGCCGGGGCAGGTCGGCCTCCGTCGCCGCCAGCAGCCAGGACCGGCGCCAGATCGCCTCGATGTCGAAGGCGAACGCGTCGGCGTCGGTGTAGAGGCCCTGGGGCAGGCTGTAGCCGGGGGTGCGGGCCTCGAACAGGCGGCGCATCTTGTCTGGATCGAACATCTCTGCTCCTCGGGATCGCGGGAAACATGCCATGACGCCTCCCCGTGGCGGCAATCTTTTTTCCTCATGGGGCCATCCGCTTTTTCGGGGCGGGCGAAGGCCGGAAGTTCGATTGCCTAAGCCGCCTGAACGGCGCAGTTTCATCGCTGCCCAAGTTCATTTCCGGATCGCATTGATGAGCATCAACCGGCGCTGGCTGCCCCTGAACGCCCTTCGGGCCTTCGAGGCGGTGGGCCAGCACCTCAGCTTCACCGCCGGCGCCCAGGCCCTGCACGTGTCGCAGAGCGCGCTGAGCCGTCACGTGATCAGCCTGGAGGAGCTGCTGGGCTGCCAGCTGCTGGAACGGCGGCCGACGGGGCTGGTGCTGACGGAGTCCGGCGCGGCCCTGCTGCCGGTGGTGCACAAGGCCTTCGACCGGCTGGAGCAGTCCCTGAACACCATCCGCGCCGGGGGCAAGGGCGCGCGGACCCTGCGGGTGCACATGCCGCCCTCCCTGCTGCAGCAGATGGCCCTGCCGATCCTGCGGGATTTCCGGCGGGAGTTTCCGGACATCCTGCTGGACGTCTCGTCCTCCCACGTCACGGGTCTGCCGGCTCAGGACGTGGATGTGGCGGTGGTCTATGACCGGCCCAATTCCGACGACCGGGTCACCGACCTGTTGTGGATGGTGCGGGTGACGCCCGTCTGCTCCCGCGCCCTTTGGGGCCAGAACGAGGGCAAGTCCCTGGCGGCCTTCCTGGCGGACAACGAACTGCTGCATGTGAAGCTCGACGCCGAGCCCCGGGGGCTGTTGTGGGCCACCTATGCCCGGCAGCGGGGCGTCGTCGCCGACACCGGCCGGGGCCTGGCCTTCGACACCGCCATTTCCGCCGTGCAGTACGCCATGGCCGGCGGCGGCGTGGCGCTGGCCGACGTGGACATGTTCGCCGACGAGATCGCCCGGGGCGATCTGGTGGCGCCCTACCCGGAGGTCTTCGAGGACGGGTTCGGCTATTATCTGAAGTTCCACGCGGAGGATCTGGCCGACCCGGTGATCGCCCTGTTCCGCAGCTGGATGATCGCCCGCTTCGCCGCGCCCCGGCCGCAGCCCGACCAGCCCCTGCGGCTGGTGGCCAACAGCGGTCAGCCCTGAACGTCCGGCCGCGGCCGGTGGAGACGCCCATGAGCCCGAACGCCACCCGCGAGCTCCCCCGCCTGATGCGGGTCAGCGCCACCGAACTGGTCGCGCAGATGCCCGATGGCGTGGCCGTGCCGATCCACCCCATCTGGCTGCGGGAGCGCAGCGAGGCGCCGGAGGCCATGGACCGAACCACGGGCCAGCGCCTGCACGACCCGTCGGACCTGCCCCTGGACCTGTCCATCACCGACATCATCGATCTGGGGGCGGACCGGTTCGAGGTGCGCTTCTCCGACCACCATGCCGCGGTCTATGACAGTGTTCGCCTGGCGCGAGAGATCGCCCTGCCGGCGGGCAACCACGACCTGCCGCCGGTGCGCCTCTGGACCGGCGACCTTGCGGACCCGCCGCGGTTTGCGTGGGAGGAGACCGCCGATGCGACGACGCGCCTCGCCTGGGTGACGGCGTTTCTCGAGTATGGCTTCGTCATCTTCACTGGCGTGCCGAGCACCGACCGGTCGGTGATCCGGGTGGGCCAGGCCTTCGGCCATGTGCGCGACACCAATTTCGGCGACATGTTCGACGTCCGATCTGTTCCGAACGCGAATGATCTGGCCTACACCGCCCTGGCGCTCGGGGCGCATACGGACAATCCCTACCGCACGCCGGTGCCCG
>CAINOV010000158.1 GCA_903851655.1 uncultured Caulobacterales bacterium | reverse complement strand
GGCCGGTTCGTCACAGCGCCTTGACCCATCGGGAAAGATCAGAGCATAGGCGGGGGATGACCGCCCCCCCGAAGCCTGCAGCGCAGACCCCCGCCTCGACCGCGAAGGCCGCCCGGCGGCCCGGCGCCAGCGTCATGCGCTCCTCGGCCATCTATTCCAGCCTGACCATGATCAGTCGGGTGATGGGCTTCCTGCGGGACCTGGTCATCACCTACCGCATGGGGGCCTCGTCGACCATCGCGGCGGACTGCTACAACACCGCGCTGGCCTTCCCGAACCTGTTCCGGCGGATCTTCGCCGAGGGGGCCTTCGCCACCGCCTTCGTCCCCGCCTATGCCCGCAGCCTGGCCACCGACGGGGAGGAGATCGCCGACATCCTGGCGGCTGACGCCATGGCCACCCTTGCGGCGGCGACCATCGTCATCACCGTGGCCGCGCAGCTGGCCATGCCGTGGCTGATGTACGCCATCAACCCCGGCTACGCCCATGATCCGGTGAAGTTCAAGCTGGCGGTGACCCTGACCCAGATCGCCATGCCCTATCTGCCGTGCATGGCCATCTATGCGCACCTGTCCGGCGTGCTGCAGGCCCGGGGGCGCTTCATCGTCTCCGCCCTGGCGCCCACCCTGCTCAATCTCGTGATGCTGGCCGCCGTCTGGCCGCAGACCGACGCGATCCGCGCCGCCTACGCCGCGTCGTTCGGCGTGATCGTCGCCGGCGTCCTGCAGGCGGGCCTCCTGTGGTGGGGCGTGCGCCGGTCGGGCGCCCGGGTGGACGTGCGCATGCCGCGGCTGACCCCGGAGATCAAGGCGCTGATCGGACTGGCGATCCCCGGCGCCATCGCCGCCAGCGCCACCCAGATCAATATCTTCATCAGCGGCAATCTGGCCAGCCTGGTGGCCGGGGGCCGGTCCTGGCTCGCCGCCGCAGACCGGCTCTATCAGTTGCCCCTCGGCCTGGTGGGGGTGGCCATCGGCGTGGCGCTGCTGCCGCGCCTGTCCACCACCGTCCAGTCCGGCGACCACGCCGGCGCCCAGGACGCCATGGACGAGGCCATGGCCCTGTCCCTGGCCTTTTCCCTGCCCGCCGCCGCGGCCCTGGTCGGCATGCCGTTCTTCCTGATCGACGCCCTGTTCACCCGCGGGGAATTCACAGCCTATGACGCCCACCAGACGGCGGGGGCCCTGTTCTGGTACGGCCTGGGCACCCCAGCCTTCGTCCTGACCCGGATCCTGAACCAGGCCTTCTTCGCCCGCCAGGACACGAAGAGCCCGATGCGCTTCGCCCTGCTGAGCGTCGCGGTCAACGTGATCGCCGGCGTCGCTCTGTTCTTCCTGATGCACGGGGTCGCCGGCATCGCCGCGGCCACGGCCCTGGCGGCCTGGCTGAACGTGGGACAAATGCTCCGGGCCCTGTTGCAGCGGGGGCACTACGCGCCCTCGGCCGCCGCCGTGTCGCGCCTGACGCGGATCATGATCGCCAGCGCGCTCCTCACCGGCGTGCTCTATGTCGCGGCCCAGACGCGGGCCCTGTACGAGCCCTTCCTGTTCCACCGCAAGGAGATCGCCGTGGTCCTGGCCGTCGGCGCGGGCGCGGTGATCTATGTGATCCTGCTGTTCGCGCTGCGGGCGGTGACCCTCACGGAAATCCGCGCCGCCCTCCGCCGTTCGCCGCGCTCTGCGGATGCAATCGGCGACAATTCCCTTTAAGAGCCGTCCCATGACCGATCCTGCGCCCCCGACCTATGCCGGCCCGACCCGCGTCCTGTCAGGCATCCAGCCCTCCGGTGAACTGCACCTGGGCAACTATCTCGGCGCCCTGAAGAAGTTCGTCGACCTTCAGGACCAGCGGCCCTTCCTGTTCGTGGCCGACCAGCACGCCATCACCGTCTGGCAGGATCCGCAGAAGCTGGCGGCCCAGACCCGCGAGATCGCCGCCGCCTATATCGCCGCCGGTCTGGACACCACCAAGGCCACGATCTTTCCCCAGTCCGCGGTGCGGGCGCACACGGAGCTCGCCTGGATCTTCAACTGCGTCGCCCGCCTCGGCTGGCTGGACCGCATGACCCAGTTCAAGGAGAAGTCGGGCAAGCACAAGGAGCGGTCGTCCGTCGGGCTCTACACCTATCCGGTGCTGCAGGCGGCGGACATTCTTCTCTACAAGGCCACCCACGTGCCCGTGGGCGAGGACCAGAAGCAGCATCTGGAGCTGACCCGGGACGTGGCGGCGAAGTTCAACCACGACTTCGACGCGCCGGGCTTCTTTCCCCTGCCGGAGCCGCTGATCGAGGGGCCCGGCGCCCGGGTGATGAGCCTGCGGGACGGGACCGCCAAGATGTCCAAGTCCGATCCGTCGGACTACAGCCGCATCAACCTGACCGACGACGCCGACGCCATCGCCCAGAAGATCCGCAAGGCGAAGACCGATCCCGAGCCCCTGCCCGAGACCCTGGACGAGCTGAAGGGCCGGCCCGAGGCCGACAACCTCGTGGGCGTCTACGCCGCCCTCGCCGGCCAGACCAAGGCCGAGGTGCTGGCCCGCTTCGCCGGACAGGGCTTCGGCGCCTTCAAGCCGGCCCTGGTGGAGGTCGCCGTGGAGGCCATCGCCCCCATCGGCGAGCGGATGCGGCGCCTGTTGTCGGACCCGGCCGAGATCGACCGGGTGCTGGCGGCGGCGTCCGAGACGGCCAGCGCCGTGGCCGAGCCGACGCTGGACGAGGTCCGGCGCATCGTCGGCTTCTGGTCCCCCAGGGCTGGATAGCCCCCTCAACCGGACGACGGAGACTGCCGATGCGCCTGCGGGTGGCCACCTGGAACATCAATTCCGTCCGTCTGCGCATTGACCAGGTGGCGCGGTTCGTGGCGGAGGCGGGCGTGGACGTCCTGTGCCTGCAGGAAACCAAATGCCATGACGGGGAGTTCCCCGTGGCGGCGTTCGAGGCCATGGGCCTGCCGCATCTCGCCCTGCGCGGACAGAAGGGCTGGCACGGGGTGGCGATCGCGTCCCGTCTGCCGCTGCAGCCGGCGCCGGTGCTGGACCTGTGCCGCGAGGGCCACGCCCGCAATGTCGGCGTGGTCGTCCAGGGGGTCGAGATCCAGACCCTCTATGTTCCGGCGGGCGGGGACGTCCCCGATCCGGCGGAGAACCCCAAGTTCGCCCACAAGCTCGACTTCCTCAGGCGCGTGACGGAGGAGATGTCCGCCCGCGACCCGAAACCGCCCCTGCTCCTGACCGGCGACTTCAACGTGGCTCCGGGGGAAAATGACGTCTGGAGCCACCGCCAGATGCTGAAGGTGGTCAGTCACACGCCGGTCGAACTCGAGGCCATCGCCCGCATGCGGGCCTCGCTGGACTTCGCCGACCTGCCGCGGGAGGCCGTTCCCGAGCCGGCCAAGCTCTACAGCTGGTGGAGCTATCGCGCCCAGGATTTCCGCAAGTCCAATCGCGGGCTGCGCCTCGACCACCTCTGGGCCAGCCCGGGTCTCGCGCCGGCGACCCGCAGCGGCGGCCCTGCGAACGCCCGGGTCCACGACACGGTCCGGGAATGGGACCGCCCGTCGGATCACGCCCCGGTGTCAGTCGACATTCGTCTCAACGGGTGACTCTCCCGCCAGAACCCGGGCCATCTCCAGCACCAGCCGGCGATGCCGGCGCTCGATCCGGGGGAACAGGGCCGCCAGCTCGAGCCCCTCGGGCGTCATGACCAGATCATACAGGAACTCCGCCGAGTCCGGCTCGGCGAGGTCGGGGCGGGTCGGCGCCTCGGGGCTGGCCAGACCCTCGAAGAAATACGGGATCGACGCCCGCAGGGTCCGGGCGATGTCATACAGCTTCGACGCACTGACGCGGTTCAGGCCGCGCTCGTACTTCTGAACCTGCTGGAAGGTCAGGCCCAGGGCGTCCGCCAGCCTGTCCTGGCTCATGCCCATCGCCTTGCGGCGCAATCGGATCCGCATGCCGACGTGCAGGTCGACCATGTTCGGGACGCGTTCTGTATCCGGGACTGACGTCATGGGCCTCTCGAGAGCGCAGGCCCGGCGCCCGCGAACCGCCCGCGGCGCCGGGCAGGCTCAGGCGTCGCCTGACAGGGGTGGTTTGGGCGGCGCGACCGTCCGCTGCGTGTATGACGACACCACGGCGCGATCCCCCCGCCTTTCTGATTGGGATAGAGCCATAACGTGTATAAACATAGCTATAATTACAACCCAGAAAATAGTATCGCCAAATCGGTGGTAGGGCGTTTCGGTCGCAGCCGGCGGCAGGGGCAGGTCGATGAAGCCCTCCTGACCCTGGCCCAGACGCCGCAGGGTTCGGCCATAGGCGTCGACCATGGCCGACACGCCGGTGGGGGTGGAGCGGGCCATGGGCAATCCGGTCTCGATGGCGCGGAAGCTGGCGAGATTGAGGTGCTGGATCGGCCCGCTGGTGCGACCGAACCAGGCGTCATTGGACACGTTGACGATCCAGGCCGCCCGTCGGCCATGGTCCTGGATCGCGCCGGGGAACAGGCTCTCGTAGCAGATCATCGGCGCGAAGGGCGGCGCGCCCGCAGGTCGGACCACCTCTGACCGGGGACCGGCGTCGAACCCGTCCCCCACATGCACCAGCTTCTTCAGCCCGGTGGCCTCGGCCAGGCTGTCCACGGGGAAATACTCCCCGAACGGAACCAGGTGATGCTTGTCATAGACCGCGAGGCGCTGGAACCCGTCCGCGGCGCGGCGCAGGACGAACAGGCTGTTGAAGTAGCGCATGCGCCCCGCGCCGGGCTCCTGCCGGTCGGCGCCCAGGATCAGGGTCTGGCCCGGCTTCAGGCTCGCCTCGACCTCGGCCTCGGTCCAGGTTCCGGGGGCCATGTAGTCGTCCAGCAGGGCGGGGATCGCCGTCTCCGACCAGATCACATAGGCGGGCGGGGGTCCTGCGGCGGGCGCCGCGGTCAGGCGGGTGTAGCGCCCCAGGATCTCGCTGAAGGTGCGGGCGTCCCATTTGTCGGTCTGGGGCACATTGGCCTGGATGATCCGCACCACCGGCCCCGCCGGCCCGGTGGGCGCCGCGGCGAGACGGACTGCGCCATAGCTCCAGACCACCCCGAGCGCCGCCAGCGCGGCCACGGGCGCCCGCCAGCGGGCCCGAACGCCGGGCGCGACGGACAGGGCCAGGACCGAGGTGAGGGTGAGGGTGAACAGGGTCAGGCCGTAGATTCCCACCACCGAGGCGAACTGGCTCACCGCGCCGCCCGCGGCCCAGGCGGCGCCCGGCGGATTCCAGGGCAGGCCGGTGAGGATGTGGCCCCGCAGCCATTCCGTGACGGAAAAGATCGCTGCAAAGCTCAGGGCGCCGGCGAGCCCCCGCTGGCCCGCGGCGCGCCAGGCGACCGCGGCGGCGCCCCACAGCAGCGCCAGACCGCCGGCAAGGCCGGCTACGGCAAAGGGCGCCTGCCAGCCATGGGCGGCCACGTCGACCATGAAGGCTTCGGAGATCCACCAAAGGCTCACCGCGAAATAGGCGAGGCCGAACAGCCAGGCCCGCCAGAAGGCCGACCGCAACGGCCGCCCCGGCGCGGCGCGCTCCAGCAGCCACAGGAGCGCGGAGAATCCCAGCAGGCCCGGCAGCACGCCGAACGGCGGGTGGGCGAGCGCCGCAGCCAGTCCGGAGGCGAGGGCGATCGCCGCAGCGGTCCGGGGACGGAGATCGGACCTGGCGCCGGTCACCCGCCGGTCGCCCCCTCCGGCGCCGGACCGTCGCTCGGCGGCCGGATGCGCAGGCGGCGGATCCGGCGGGGATCGGCGTCGGTGATCTCGAACTCATAGCCCGCGGGGTGGACGATCACCTCGCCCCGCTGCGGCACGCGGCCGGCCAATGTCGCCACGAGACCCGCCACCGTGTCGATCTCCTCGTCCTCGTCCGCCGGCTGCAGGGACCGGCCCAGGGCGGCCTCGAGATCCTCGAGGGAGGCCCTGGCGTCCGCCTCGATCACGCCGCCGGGGCGGATGACCAGGTCCGGGGTCTCGTCGTCGTCATGTTCGTCGTCGATCTCGCCGACCACCGCCTCGAGCAGGTCCTCGAGGGTCACAAGGCCGTCCACGCCGCCGAACTCGTCGATCACCAGGCCCATGTGGATCCGCGCCACCCGCATCCGCAACAACAGATCCGAGCACAGCATCGACGCCGGCACATAGAGCGCATCCCGGCGCAGGCGATGCAGCACCGGCTCCTTCCACGGGATCGGGGCCGGCGTCGCCGCCGGATCTTCCGGCGGGGCGAGGAGCAGGACGATGTCCTTGATGTGCACCACGCCCACCGGATCATCGAGGGTCTCCCGATAGATCGGCATGCGGGTGAGTTCGCTCCGGGCGAACCGTCGGACCACCTCGTCCAGGGGGAGCGAGATCTCCAGCGCCACGATATCGGCGCGGGGGGTCATCACGTCGCGGATGCGGAGGGTCTGGAACGCCTCCGCCTGGTCGATGAGGTCGACCGCCTCCTCCTCCGTCGCGGCCGCCTGCGGGCAGGGGTCCGCCTTAGGGCGCCGGCCGAACCATCGCCGCCACAGGCTGGGGGTTGCGCCGGATCGTGTCTCTGAGCTCGCCATGGGGTCCGTGGCCTAACGCTCCGGATGGACCGGCGCCGGGTCATCCGGCGCGGCATAGGGGTCTGGTACGCCGAGACCGGCCAGGACCTGACGCTCCCGCGCCTCCATGATCTCGGCCTCGTCATCGGACTGGTGGTCGAAGCCTACAAGATGAAGCGCGCCATGCGCCACCAGATGTTGCAGGTGATGCGCCAGCGGCTTGCCCTGCGCCGCCGCCTCCGCCGCGCAGACGCCCAGCGCCAGGGCGAGGTCCCCCAGATGCGGCCGGGCGCTGGCCGCGGCGGGAAAGCTGAGCACGTTGGTCGGTCCGGTCCGGCCGCGGAACCGGGCGTTCAGGTCGGCGACGGCAGCGTCATCCGCCAGCAGGATGGTGACGGCCCCGGTGTGGTCGGGGACCAGGGCGGCGCGGGCGGCGGCCTCGGCCAGGGCTTCCACCTCCGGCAAGAGATCGGTCCAGGCGGCGTCCTCGATCTCGACCTCCACCTCGATGCGGTCCATCAGCGACCGCCGCCGGACGCGGTCGGGCCCGCCGGACCCGGACTGGAATGGGCCGCGTCGGCGTCATAGGCGCGGACGATACGCTC
>CAINOV010000157.1 GCA_903851655.1 uncultured Caulobacterales bacterium | reverse complement strand
CCAGCCCGCAGCGGAGGGCTGGCGATCTCGCTCAGATCACGATCCAGGCCCGGGAGCGCCGGCGCGGCGACCGCTCCTTGACGATGACGCCGAGGGATTCCCGCGGCGCCTCCAGCGGTCGTGCGGCGGCGACCGGCGGCCCGGCCGGGCTTGCAGCGGCGTCGAGGGCCATCCTGGCGGTCCGCGCCGGCGTCTCCGACTTTTGGGCGGCGAAGGCGGATTTCCGCTCCGCCGCCCGGGCCAGCGTCCCGGCCCGCGCGGCGACTTCGCCACAGGCCATGGCCTTGCCCTGTCCGGCCAGCGCTGCAGCAATCCTGTGCAGTTGCGCCGCCGCCTCGTGATCCTCAGCCGCAGCCAGGTGGAGTAACTGGGTCATCGACGGTGTCTCCGGCAAGGATGGGGCGCCTGCGTCGGGGGTCTGATCGCAGGCGTCTTCCACAGGGCCTGCGGAGTATAGAAAATCCCCGCCGGGCTCCGAGTCACGGAATCTACGCACCCAGCTCTGGCTGGCTCAGCGGCGGGGTTCGAAATCTGTCACGATGGCGCGCCCGTTGTCGTTCAGCCGGGCCGTGACCGCGCCGCCGAGGGGCTCCTCCACCGCCATCCGGCCGGCCAGACCGGGATCGGCCGGATCCGACATGGCCACGAACCGGGCGCCGTCCCCGGTGCGGCCCACGATCGTGACCGTCGGGGTCTTGCCGCCATAGTCGATCGTATAGGTCTCGATCTCGCCCTGACCCGCCTCGACGAGGCGCGGTGCCGGCCAGGCGTCGATCTCCGCCTGCAACGCCGACGAGGTGAAGGGCGCCCAGGCGCGCGGGGCGGCGCCATACACGCCCACGGAGTATTTGGACAGGAACCCTCCATTGGCGCCGACCAGTCCGATCTCCCCCGGCGCCTGGCGCAGGGCCCGGACCATGCTGGCGATGGCGTGCATGGAGTAGTTGTTGCCGGCCCCGCCGAAGAACGGCAGTCCGCCGGTCTGAGTCAACGGGCGCGGGTCGTCCGGGGACAGGCCGAGGCCATCGAGCACATTGAACACGGCGATCGGGAAGCAGCTGTAGAGGTCGAACCGGTCAATCTGCTCCAGGGGCGTATCGGCCGCTGCGAGCGCCGCCCGGCAGGCCAGCACGGTCGCCGGGCTCCGCGACAGGTCCTGACGCGCGATCGGCGTCCGCTCGGCCACGTCGGCGCCGCCGTACAGATAGATCATGCGATTCTCCGGCACGCCCAGGGCGCGGGCCTGACCAAGGCTGGTCAGCAGCACCGCGGCGCCCTGATTGGCCTGGTCCCGGGCGATCACCCGGCGGGGGAAGGGGTCCGCCACCATCCGGTTGCGCGGCGTGATCTCGCTGATCTCGGCCGAGGTCAGGCGTTCGGGCGCCATGGCGTGGGGATTGCCCGCCGCCACGGCGGTGAAGGGGGCGAACAGGTCGCCCATGGCCTGCGCATAGGCGGCGCGGTCCAGGCCCAGCCGGGCGCGGCGGGCGTTCTCGAACAGGGCGTAGAGATGGATGGGCGTGCGCGCGCCGTGGCGGGCGAGTTCGGCGGTCAGCAGGCCTTCGAGGCCAAAGCCGCGATCCTCCAGCTGGCCGTCCACCGTCTCGGACCAGTCCCGGGTCTGGCCGAGGCCGGTCAGGTGGCGCACGGTGGAGATGGCTTCCGAACCCACCAGCAGCGCCATGCCGACCTCTCCGGCGGCGATGGCGTGGGCGAACTCGTTCACCAGATGCTGGGGACCCTGGCCGCCCACCTTTTCCCACACGGCGCGGGCGGGATCGGCGCCGATCCGCTGCGCCACGGACCGGGGGAAGTTGTTCGAGCATCCGAAGGGCGCGCTGAAGCCCGGCCCGGACACCTCGAACTGGCGGATGGCGGCGATCACGTCGATGGCGGACCGCAGATCGCCGGTGGCCCCGGCGTCCGCCAAGGCGTTGCGCGCCGCCGCCGCCGCCAGATCGGCGGGGGAGAGGGCGGCGTAGTCCGGCGCCTCGATCCGTTCGGAGGCTTCGCCCACGCCGATGATCACCGGCGTGTTGTCGAGGGGCGGGGGAGCGGCGGGCATGGTCAGTCCTTCGTATGAGAGGGCAGGGTGGCGCGGATGGCGGCGCCGTCCCGATCCAGGGCGGGCGCCGGGCAGAGCTCGAACTCGGCCACGGCGCCGAACCGGACGGGCTGCGCCATGCGGACATAGTCCCCCTCGGTCGGGTGGGTCTCGGTCCGGAAGAAGCCCGTGGCCACCAGGTGCGGGTCGTCGAGAATGTCGGCCAGGTCCCGAGTCGGCATGGCGGGGATGCCGGCCTGGTGCAAGCGCTCGCACCAGTCGGCGGTGGTCCGCGCCCGGGTCAGCTCCCCGATCCGGCGGTAGATCTCGCTCATGCGCGCCCCGCGCCTGGCCGGCGTGTCGAAGTCAGGATCGGCCAGGATCGCCTCGCCGCCCAGCACCCGCAGCAGCCGCACGGTGCTGTCGTCGGTGTAGGGCACGATGGCGATGTGACCGTCGAGGGTGGGGAAGGGCTGGCGGTTGGGGTCCAGCTGGCGGGGATAGCCGATGGGCTCCCGCGGCGGCGACAGGGCGGCGCCGTAGAGATGCTCCTTCAGCAGGAAACTGGTGAAGGCCTCGAACATCGGGATCTCGATCGCCTGTCCCTCGCCCGTGCGCAGGCGATGGATGATGGCCGCCAGCACGGCGTAGACCGCATGCAGCCCGGCCACCTTGTCGGCGATCAGCGAGTGGAGGTAGCGGGGGCGGGGATCGCCGTCGACCCGGCCCAGCAGGCTGGTGGCGCCTGACGCCGCCTGGATCACGTCGTCATAGGCCTGGCGTCCGCCATTGGGTCCGTCGCCGCCGAAGCCCACGCAATGGGCGTAGATGATGTCCGGGCGGAGGGCGCGCACCGCCTCGGGCGCGTATCCCAGCCGGGCGATGGCCGCCCCGCGGACATTGTGGATGAACACGTCGGCGGTGGTCAGCAGCGCGTCGAACACCTGCCGGTCCGCGGCGTCGCGAAGGTCGAGGCAGATGGACTGCTTGCCCCGGTTGAGGCCGAGGTGGCAGGGGCCCATGCCCGGCGTCACGGCCGGCTGTCCGGCCTGGCGGAACACGTCGCCGCCGGGCGCCTCGACCTTGATCACCTCGGCCCCTAGCTCGGCGAGGACCTGGGTGGCGTAGGGGCCGAACACCACGCTGGTCATGTCCAGGATCCGGATTCCGGCCAGCATCGGGGCCCGTGTCGCCGACCCGTCCGTCATCCCTGTGGCCGCACCGTCATGCCTGACCCTTTCCGGCAGATATCGTCCGCCAAGCTAGAGCGGTTGACGCTGGGGTGTGCAAGCGCCTATCGCACGGCGACGCGGATCGCCGGCAAGGACAGGCCCATGAGCAGACGCACGGTCGTGACCGGCGGGGACGCCAACTATTTCCCCCTGATCGAGGAGCTGTGCGCGTCCGTGCGTCACTTCCGGGACGCGACGGCCCTGGAGCTGGTGGTGATCGACGGCGGGCTCGAGGCGGGGCAGATGGAGCACCTGACCACGCGCTACGGCGCGCGGATCCTGCAGGTGGGGTGGGGCTTCGACATCCCTCCGTCGCGGATTCGTGGCCGCGAGCACCTCAAGGTGCTGACCTCCCGGACCTTTCTCGACCAGCACCTGCCGGACAGCGAGGTGATCATCTGGATCGACGGGGACGCCTGGGTGCAGGACATCTCCGCGGTGGACATGCTGTGCCAGGGCGCCGAGCGGAGCGGCTTGGCGGTGGTCTCCCAAACGTCGCGCTACAGCCAGGTGACCATGACCCTGCAGTGGGCGGCGTTCGGCTACGCCCGGGTGAAGTCACAGCTCTACAAGAACGCCCGACGCGCCGGACTGTCCGAGGCCCTTGCCCGGCAGGTGGGGGACAAGCCGACCTTCAACGCCGGGGTGTTCGCCATCCGCCAGGATGCGCCCCACTGGGCCGCCTGGCGGGAGCGTCAGGCGGAGGTGATCGTCAAGGGGCGGGTGTTCACCTCCGACCAGCTGGCGCTGGGGCTCATCGTCCACGCCGACGGACTGAGCGTCGAGCTGATGCCGGAAATCTGCAACTACATGGGGCCGTTCTGGTGCTGCGACGCCGACGAGTCGGCGCTGGTGGAGCGCTACATCCCGAACACGCCCGTCGGGATCGTGCACATGGCCGGCTACAACGACATGCGCAAGGATCTGGGGATCACCACCGACATCCGCACCACGGACGGCCGCACGGTGGCGAAGTCCCTTCGCCGGCCGGCCTGGGTCAAGGGCTGAGGCGTCAGGCCGCCGAAGGCGTCGGCGACAGACCCTGCATCACGATCCGGTTCACCTCGATCAGTTCGTCGAAGGTCTCGGACCCCTGCATGATGGCGCTGGTGTGCCGGTTCACGAACATGCTCAGGCTGATGATGTGTGCGCGCAGGGGCGCGGGCAGGGAATTGTCCTCGGCCGCGCATTCTGTCGCCAGCGCGTTCCACAGCTGGCGGTTCCAGTGCAGCGCGTCCATCCGTTCGGCGATCTGAGTCCGGTCCAGTTCCGCGGCGCGGATCAGCGCGCGGGTGACCTCGCCGAAGAGACGGTACTCCGCCTCCCGCGGCGACTCAGCCCGTTGCGCCGCCTGTTTGTATGCCTGAAGGGACATTCCCCAGCCTTTCGTCTTCGTAGTCTATCAATTTGCGGCAGAGCATCAGCGCCTTGTACTGCTCCCGCGCCAGCACATGGCGCGAGACCTGAACGCAGATCGACTGAATGGTCGGATTGCGGATGACGCCCATGAACTCCGTCATGCGGCGGGCGAACTCGTCGTAATAGGTCTCGATCCCCGCCTCATCGAGATACATCATCATGACCGGAAAATAGATCCGCCGGGCCGGCGAGGTCGCCTCGTCGGCCTGCATGATGTCCTTTTCGCGCAGGACGGAGGCCTTGTTCTGCAGCACGAGCGTCGTCCGGCGGTCGCCGTTCTGCACGACGGCGCCGTTGAGCACGAACTTCTCTCCGGGCTTGAGCGACAGCTTGAGCGGCATGGGCATGGACCAAGGATGGGGCGCGCAGGCCAGCTTGTCGGCGTCTCAGCCGTCTCGCCTCCCGCTTGCCGTGGACGATAGTCGGACCGTACTAAAGCATCTCTAAAGAAAGTTGGTTAACAGTGTCTGCGCCATAAGGGGCGGGGGCGCGCGTGAACGTTCTGGAAAGCCGCTTCTGCAACGCCTTTTTGTCCGACCATGAGGAGCGCCCGTGACCCGTCCTTCGTCCCCCGACGACCGTCCCGCCGCCTCGCCCCCGGCGTCCGGCGGCGGGGGGCTGTCGGACATCAGCGGCGATCCGACGTCCGCCTCGGCGCTCGCCCGCCTGACCCGGGCGGCGGGGGCGCTGGAGAAGGATACGGTGGCGCCCCGCCTGCAGCGCGCCCTCGCCGCCCTCGAAGCCGGCGACCTGGCCCTGGCCGAGCGGACGGCGATGGACGTGGTGCAGACCGATGCGGACCAGTCGCTGGCCTGGAGGATCGTCGGCTCCACGCGGGAAAAGACCGGCGACTTCACAACCGCGCTGAAGTGCTACGAACAGGTGGTGCGCATCGGGACCGATCTCGAGGGGATCGAGGCCGATCTTGGACGGGTCGCCTACCATACCGGCCTGTTCGACGACGCGGTGGAACTGTTCCGCGCCCATCTGGTGAAACAGCCTCAAGACATTGAAACAGCGAACAATCTCGCCAGTGCGCTGCGGGATCAGATGAACTATGACGCCGCGATCGAGCTGCTGTCGGGGATCCTGAAGCAAACGCCGGATGCAGCCCTGTTGTGGAACACGCTGGCCACCTTGATGGTGGCCCGGTTCGACGCGGATCGCGCCCTGACCTTCTTCGACGAGGCGATCCGGCTGCAGCCGGACTTCGCCAAGGCGATCTACAACCGCGCCAATCTCCTGACCCTGATGGGCCGGATGGAGGAGGCCATCGCCGACCTGCGCCGGGCTGAGGCGCTGCCCGGCGCGCCGCCGGAGCGGGCGATGATGCGGCTGGCCCTGGCCCAGGCGCTGCTGGCCAGCGGACATATCGCAGAAGGCTGGGAGGCCTACGAGGCGCGGCGGGATCCACATTTTCCGAAGGCGCCGATCTATCTGACGGAGCGTCCCCTGTGGTCGCCGGGGGATCCGCTGGCCGGACGCCAGGTCTTGCTGTTCGGGGAGCAGGGGCTGGGAGACGAGGTGCTGTT
>CAINOV010000156.1 GCA_903851655.1 uncultured Caulobacterales bacterium | reverse complement strand
GCCGGACTTGCCCCCGGTCTTGGTGAGCAGCCGCACATCCTCGATCACCATCCCCTTCTCCGCCGCCTTCAGCATGTCGTAGAGGGTCAGGCAGGCGACCGAGACGGCGGTCAGCGCCTCCATCTCCACGCCCGTGGGTCCGGTCGTCCGGACCCGGGCGGACACGCAGAGGCCCGAGCCGTCGGCCAGAGCCGTGACCTCGACCTTGACCGAGGACAGGGCCAGGGGGTGGCACATGGGGATCAGGTCGGCGGTCCGCTTGGCGGCCATCACGCCGGCGATCTCCGCCACGGCCCGCACGTCCCCCTTGGCCCCGCCGCCGGAGAGGGCCAGGGACAGGGTCTCCGGCCGCATCCGGACACGGCCCCGGGCCTCGGCGGTGCGGACGGTGTCGGGTTTGCCCGAAACATCCACCATCCGCGCCCGGCCGTCGGCGTCGATATGGGTGAGCTTGCCCTCGGCCATGTCAGACTTCGAGGAGGCGGGGCATCAGCTCCACCATGTTGCAGGGCCGATGGCGGCTGTCCAGCTGGGCGGCGATCACCTTGTCCCAGCCGTCCCGCACCGCACCGTTGGAGCCGGGCATGCAGAACACGAACACCCCGCGAATGATCCCCGCCAGGGCCCGGGACTGCAGGGTGGACAGGCCGACGCTCTGATAGGACACCAGATGGAAGATCACCGAGAAGCCGTCGATGGTCTTGTCGAACAGGGGCTGGAGGGCCTCCGGCGTCACGTCGCGGCCGGTCAGGCCCGTGCCGCCGGTGGTCAGGATCACGTCCACCGCCCCGGCGTCGATCCAGCGGTTGACGATCCCGCGGATGGCGGCGACCTCGTCCCGGACCACGGCCCGCTCCGGCGCCTCATGGCCGGCGGCCCGGACCCGGTCGATCAGGATCTGGCCGGAGGTGTCGCTCTCCTCGTCCCTTGTGTCGGAAATGGTCAGCACCCCCACGCGCACGGGCTTCAGGGGCTGGCCTTCGTCGATGCGGCCGCCGATGGGCAGGGTCATGGTAGGGGTCCTCTTCCTCAATCCCAGCGGGATGCGTCCGTATAGTCCTCCGGACGGGGCTCGATCCAGCGGGCGCCGTCGGCGTCGTGACTTTTCTTCCAGAAGGGCGCCCGGCTCTTGAGATAGTCCATCATCTGGTCGCACGCCTCGAAGGCGCTGCGCCGGTGGCGGGCGGCGGCGGCGACGAACACCACCGTGGCCCCCGGCGCCATGCGGCCGATCCGGTGGACGATCCGCCAGCCCAGCAGGCCATGCCGCGCCGCCGCCGCCGCGGCCATGGCGTCGATCTGGCGTTCGGCGAAGCCGGGATAGGCCTCCAACTCCAGCGCCCGCACCGCCCCCGCCTCGGCGCGGACGAGGCCGGTGAAGCAGACGATGGCCCCGGTCTCCCCGTCCGCCGCCGCCCGGGCGGCCTCGAAGGCCGCCAGCTCCTCTGCGGCGAGGATCGGGTCATGGGTCAGGCGCGTGGTCATCGGGTCTCGGGTTCGGCGGAGGCGGGGCGTCGGCGGCGGAGCGGGCCGCTTGCCCCGGTCGCGGGATTGGTCCACCAGAGATTGGACCCATTTCTGTTCCGTGCAAGGCTGCGCCCTCAATGCCGTTGACCGATCCGCCGCCCCTGGCGACCGCGCCCGCCGATCCGGTGGAGGCCGTGGTGGTGCTCAGCCGGCGGCTGCCGCCGACGCCGGACCTGGCGGGCCTGTCCTGGATCGCGGTGGACCGCGAGACGCTGGCCGGCGCGGCCCGGACCGACGACGCGCTCACCGCCACCCCCGGGGTCTCCCTGTTCCGCAGGACCTCCAGCCAGGGCGCCAATCCCACCACCCAGGGCGTTTCCGTGCGGGCTATCGCCGGCAGCGGCGCCGGCCGGGCGCTGGTGACCCTGGACGGGACGCCGCAGAACGATCCCTTCGGCGGCTGGGTGATCTGGTCCGCCATCCCGTCCGCCGGGCTCGCCTCCGCCGACATCGTCCGGGGCGCCGGATCGGTGCGGGAGGGGCCGGTGGCCCTGACCGGCCTGATCGCCCTGGCGCGATCCGACAGCCCGGTGCTGGCCGTGGACGCGGCGGGTCAGGGAGAGCGTCAGGTGTTCGCCCAGACCTCGCAGGCCGTGGCCGGCGGCCGGGTCTCCGCCGATGTGGCGCATGACAGCAGTGACGGATGGGTTCCAGTGCTGCAGGGGCGCGGCGCGGCGGATCGGCCGCTGACCCTGGACGCCTCGTCCGCGGCGCTGCGCTATGAGACCGACCTGGGCGGCGCCTATGTCGGTGTAAGGCTGTCGGGCTATTCCGAGCGACGGGGCTCGGGCCTTGCGGGGGCGCTGTCCCGGTCCACCGGCGCGCAGCTCGGCCTGACGGCGGGTTCCGCGCCGCAGACGGCCGGCTTTGGCTGGCGGGCGCAGGGCTGGCTGACCGGCTCGAACCTCTACAACACCTCCGTCGCCACGGCGGCGGGGCGGGCGGCGACCACGCCGGCCAACCGGCAGTACGACACGCCGGCGCTGGGCTTCGGCGCCAGCCTCGAGGCGGACGAGGTCCAGGGGTCGCTGACCCTGCGGGGCGGCATGGACGTCCGCGGCGCCTCGGGGGAGAGCCGGGAGCAGTTCCGCTATCTGGGGGGCGCCTTCACCCGCAACCGAGTGGCCGGGGGCGACGCCGACACCGTGGGCGCCTTCGCCGAGGCCACCGCCCAGACGCCGGACTGGACCCTGGGCGGCGGCCTGCGGGCGGACTACTGGCGGGACAGCCACGCCCACCGGGTGGAGACCAACGCCGCCACCGGGGTCACGACCCTGAACCGGTCGGCGCCGGACCAGGACGGCGTGGCGCCCACGGCCCGGCTGGCGGGAACCCATTCCCTGTACGGCGGCCTGACCCTGCGCGCGGCGGCCTATGTGGGTTTCCGCCCGCCGACCCTCAACGAACTGCACCGGCCCTTCCGGGTGGGCAATGACGTCACCGAGGCCAATCCGCAGCTGAAGCCCGAGCGCCTGTCCGGGGCGGAACTGGGACTGGGCGGCGCGCAGGGACCGCTGAGCTGGACCGCCGGCCTGTTCGTCAACCGCCTGGCCGACGCGGTGGCCAATGTCACCGTCGCCAATGGCCCGATCACCGACAGCGTCGCCGGCCTGATCCCCGCCGGCGGGGTGCTGCGTCAGCGCCGCAACGTGGACGCGGTGAACGCCGCAGGGGCGGAGCTGTCCGCCGTGGCGAAGCTCACCCCAAGGCTCAGCCTCACCCTGTCCGGCGCCTTCACCCGGGCGCGGGTCGAGGGGGGAAGCGGGGCCGCGCAGCTGACGGGCCTGAGGCCGGCGGGCACGCCGGACATGGCGGTCGACGCCCGGCTGGACTGGCGGGTCAGCGACACGGTGCGGCTGAGCGGCGGGGTGTCGCGGGAGGGCAAACGCTTCGACGACGACCAGAACCTGCGGCCCCTGCGCGCCGACACGGTGGGTTCGGCGCGGGGGGAGTGGACCTTCCAGCCGGGGCGACAGGTCTATGTGGCCCTCGACAATGTCGGTCAGAGGATCCAGACGGCCCGCGACGCCAACGGGCTTCTGTCCTGGGGGCCGCCCACGACGCTGCGGGTCGGCCTGACCCTGCGGCGCTAGCCGGGCGTGCTAGGATGGTGCGGCGAATCGTTGCGGGGACCTGACGAGATGGGCGGCGAAGTGCGGATCTGCGGCGCCATCGCCGCCCTGGGGCTGATCGCGGGGCTCTGGCTCTCCGGGCCGGTCGCAGCCGCGCCGCCGGCGGCGAAGGGCGAACCGCCGTCCCGCTTCGACCTGGACTGCACGATGCAGCATCTGGTGAAGCGCCGGAGGGTCAAGGTCCGCACCCACCTGCGGGTCGATCTCGAGCAGCGCCGGTGGTGCGAGGGGGCCTGCGACGCGGTGAACGAGCTCACGCTTCTGGCCGATGTGGCGACCCTGACCAGCCCGCCGGCGACGGAAGGCCCCGTCGTGACCCACCGCCGGATCACCATCAACCGGCGCTCGGGCAGGATCACCGATCAGCGGGTGGCGACGCTCGATCAGGATCCGGTCATGGACGACACGCTGGAGGGCGTGTGCCGCATCGGTCGCTATACCGACATCGACCGCAAGCTGTTCTGATCAGATTTCCCGGCGCAGGCCGAAGAACAGGCCCCGGCGGGCGCCGAACTGGGGTGCGCCGACGCCCACGCCGCTGCCGTCGCGGATCTCGTAGACCTTGTCGAAGGCGTTGATCAGGTCAACCCGCGCCGTCCACTGGCCGATCGTGGCGAGGTCCAGAGTGTGGCTGACCGACAGGTTCACCACCGTATAGGCCGGACCGGACCGGCCGTTGGGAACGTCCCCGGCCCGGCGCAGGCCCGAGCCGTAGATCAGGTCCGCGCTCAGGGTCGTCGGCCCGAGGCGATAGGCGCCGCCGGCGGAGCCGGTGAACTTCTGCTCATGGTCGAGATAGATGTAGTGGTTCTGGATATAGGCCAGTTCCGACGGCTGGAAGTTGAACTGGCTGGTGACGATGTCCCGGCCGCGGGCGTTGCCATAGGCCAGGTTGGCGTAGCTGGACAGGGGGCCGTGATTGTAGCTGGTCGACAGCTCGATCCCGTACTGCACGCCCTCGGCATAGTTGAACGGCGTCAGGATGATCGGCGCGCCGAACTGGCCCTCGTCGATCAGGTTGCGGCTGGTCTTGTAGTAGGTGTCGAGGCCGACGGTCAGCCCGGCGGCGGGCTGGGTCTCCACCCCCACGTCGTAGTAGTTGGACCGCTCCGCATAGGGAGTCGTGTCCTGCGTCCCAGGCGACGCGGCGGTGGTGTTGGCGAACTTCGCCACGGAGGTGGAGCCCACCAGCTCGAAGGGCGGCGGGGTGAAGTAGCGGGAATAGCCCGCGTGCAGGGTCGCAGCCGCCAGGGGCTTCCACACCAGATTGACCCGCGGGCTGACCTGGTC
>CAINOV010000155.1 GCA_903851655.1 uncultured Caulobacterales bacterium | reverse complement strand
CTTCACCGGGGCTTCATAGCCCGGCACCAGGCGCTTGTAGCTGTTGGTAGTCGGGTTGGCGAAGGCGTTGATGGCCTTGGCGTGCTTGATGATGCCGCCGATATACCACAGGCAGACGTCGGACAGGCCGGCGTACTTGTCGCCGGCGAACAGCGGCTTGCCGTCCTTCCAGATGGACTGGTGGCAGTGCATGCCCGAGCCGTTGTCGCCGAAATACGGCTTCGGCATGAAGGTCGCCGTCTTGCCATAGGCCGCCGCCACGTTGTGGATGACGTACTTGTAGAGCTGCATCCGGTCGGCCATGGTCAGCAGGTCGGAGAACTTCAGCCCCAGTTCGTGCTGGGCCGGCGCCACCTCGTGGTGGTGCTTTTCCGGCTGCAGGCCGAGCTCGCCCATCACCGCCAGCATCTCGCCGCGGAGGTCCTGACCGGAATCGATCGGGTTCACCGGGAAATAGCCGCCCTTGGGACCCGGGCGATGGCCCATGTTGCCTTCGGGGTATTCGCGACCGGTGTTGGCCGGCAGCTCCTGGCTGTCGAATTCGTAGCCCATCTTGGTCGGGCTGGTGTTCCAGCGGACGTCGTCGAACACGAAGAACTCGGCTTCCGGGCCGAAATAGACCTGGTCGCCGGCGCCCGACGCCTTCACGTAGGACAGGGCCTTCTTGGCGATGGAGCGCGGGTCGCGGTTGTAGGGCTCGCCCGTGTCCGGGTTCAGCACGTCGCAGAACAGGAACATGGTGGTCTGCTGGTAGAACGGGTCGATATAGGCGGTCTTCAGGTCCGGCTTGAGCAGCATGTCGGACTCGTTGATCGCCTTCCAGCCCGAGATCGAAGACCCGTCGAACATGGTGCCTTCCGACAGGAAGTCGTCATCGACCAGGTCGATGTCGAAGGTCACATGCTGCAGCTTGCCGCGGATGTCGGTGAAGCGGACGTCAACATACTTGACCTCCTTATCCTTGATTTCCTGAAGAATTTCAGCTGGCGTCATGTGATATGTTCCTGATCTGGGTCTGTCGTTGCAACAATGTGCCGGTCAACCGGCGGTGCGTCGGTCTGGCGCCATGCGCCGGGAGCGACGCCGCCCCCTGTTCGATAGGTCCGTCCGGACGTTCCGCCGGCCGGTCGGGCGTTCATAGAGCGGTCTGGCCGCGCTCTCCAGTGCGGATCCGAACAACCTCCGTCAGTTCGGACACAAAGATCTTGCCGTCGCCGATGCGTCCGGTGCGGGCGGCGTTGGTGATGGCGTCGATGGCCGTGTCCAGCTGGTCGTCGGCCACCGCCACCTCGATCTTGATCTTGGGCAGGAAGTCCACGACGTACTCTGCGCCGCGATAGAGCTCCGTATGGCCCTTCTGGCGTCCGTAGCCCTTCACTTCCTGGACCGTCATGCCCTGCACGCCGATCTCCTGGAGCGCCTCCTTCACTTCGTCGAGTTTGAACGGCTTGATGATGGCTTCGATCTTCTTCATGGCGCTCTTTGCGATGAGTTGGGCGTCCCGGCGACGGGCGCCACCCGCGTTCGAGCACTTCGCCGCCCCCCTCTCAACCCTCGCCGGACGGAACATTTCAAGCCATTCCAAAGGCGCCTAAAAATAAGTCATCATCGCTTATAAAATGGGCATATGCTGTCCCGGCCGCGGCGCCCCTTGTACGCGGCCGGACGCGGCTTAAGGTGGAGATCCGACGTCTGGATTGAGCGCTCGACACCATGAACTCCGATACTGCTTCGCCGTCTGGCCCGTCATTCGTGCATCTCGTGCGCCATGGAAAGCCGCAGGCCTCCTGGGGCGACCACGATGCGGATCCCGATCCCGGGCTGGATGACGAAGGCCACGCCCAGGCGGCGGCGGCGGCCCGGGCGCTGCTGGCGTTTCCGCCCGAGGAGCGTCCCCGCCGGGTGGTGAGTTCGCCCCTGCGTCGGTGCCGCGAGACCGCGCGCCCGCTGGCGGAGATGCTGGGCGTCGACGTGGCGATCGAGGGGGACGTGGCGGAAATCCCGACCCCAGCGGGCTTGCCGGCGCCGGATCGCCCGGGCTGGCTGCGTCAGGCGTTCACGGGGGAGTGGGGCGACATTGCCGGCGACCGGGACTACGCCCAGTGGGCGGCGCGCGTCGCCGCCGCCTGTGCGCGCCATCCGGGGGCGGCGGTCTTCAGTCATTTCGTGGCGATCAACGCGGCGGTGGGGGCGGCGCTGGGCGACGCCCGCGTCCGGCAGTTCGAGCCGGGACACGCCGCCATCACGACCTTCCGCATCGACCAGGGCGTCCTGCAGTTGCTCCGGCGCGGGGCCGCGGCGTCCACCCAGGTCCTGTAGGCGGGGGGAGGCCCATTCATGCCTATGCCGGACCACCGGATCCTGACGGTCGCCGAGGCCGCCGCCGCGGATCAGGCCGCGGCGGCCAGCGGCCTGCCGCTCGAACTGCTCATGCAACGCGCAGGGGCCGCTGTCGCCGCCGCGATCGCGGAGCGCTGGACGCCACGCCCGCTGGTGGTGTTGTGCGGTCCGGGGGACAATGGCGGGGACGGCTATGTCGCCGCCGCAGAACTGGCGCGCCGCGGCTGGCCGGTCCGGGTGCTCACCGCCGTCGACCCGGCCCGGATGAAGGGCGCCGCGGCGCAGGCGGCGCGGGACTGGACCGGTCCGGTGAGCCGGATGGAGCTTGCGGCCCTCGACGGTGCGGAACTGGTGGTGGACGCCCTGTACGGCGCGGGGCTGACGCGACCGCTGGCCGCGCCGGACCGGGAGATGCTGCGCCGCGCGGCGGAGCGCGGGCCGGTCATCGCCGTCGATCTGCCGTCGGGTCTGTCCGGCGACACCGGCCAGGCCCTCGGCTATGCTCCGCAGGTGGCCCTGACTGTCACCTTCCACCGCAAGAAGCCTGCCCATGTGCTGGAGCCCGGCCGCAGTCTCTGCGGCGAGGTGGTGGTGGCCGATATCGGTCTCGACGCTCCGGCGCGAGGGCCGGGGGGGCTGTTCGAGAACCACCCCGACCGATGGCGCGCAGCGTTCCCGCGGCCGGTCACGGCGGCGCACAAGGGGGACCGGGGACGGCTGGTGGTGGTGTCCGGCCCGCTGCACGCGACCGGCGCATGTCGTCTGGCGGCCCGGGCGGGCCTGCGGATCGGCGCGGGCCTGGTCACGGTGGCCTCGCCCCCGGACGCGCTTGCGGTCAATGCGTCGCACCTCACGGCGATCATGCTGAAGCCGTTCCTGAACGAGGAGGAGCTGCAGCTGATGGCCGAGGAGGTCGACGCGGTGATCATCGGCCCCGCCGCCGGCGTGACCGAGGAGACCCGGCTGAACGTGCTGGCCTGCTGCCGCACGGGGGCGGCCATGGTGGTCGACGCCGACGCCCTGACCGTGTTCCGCGAGGATCCCGACGAACTGTTCTCCGCCCTCGACCGCGACGACGTGCTCACCCCCCATCCGGGGGAGTTCGAGCGGATCTTTCCCGGACTGTTGCGCGCGTCGCCGACCCGGATCGCGGCCGCCCGCACGGCGGCGCAGACGGCGGGATGCGTGGTCCTGCTGAAGGGACCCGACACGGTGATCGCCGGGCCGGACGGGCGGGCGGCGGTGAACACCAACGCCTCGCCCTGGCTGGCCACCGCCGGTTCCGGCGACGTGCTGGCCGGATGCATCGCCGGGCTGATGGCGCAGGGGATGGACAGTTTCGAGGCGGCCTGCGCCGGCGTCTGGGTCCATGCGGAGACCGGGCGCCGGTTCGGGCCGGGCCTCATCTCCGAGGACCTGCCGGACCGGTTGCCGGACGCGTTGCGGGCGCTTCTGGCGGACAGCTGACCGCCGCAGGATCGATCAGGCGGCCAGGGCGTGGCGGGCGGCGTCCGCCGCGATCTCGAACGACCGGATCCGCGCGGCGTGGTCGAACATCTGGGTGGTCACGATGATCTCGTTGGCGCCGGTGCGGGCGGCGAACGCCGCAAGGCCGGCGGCCACGGTGTCCGGACCGCCGACCACGGACCGGGAGAGGGTCTCGTCGATCATCCCGTGATAGGCGGCGGGATAGAGGGCGTGGATGTCGTCCACCGGCGGCGGCAGGGGCGCGGGATGTCCCGTCCGGAGATTGACGAAGGCCTGCTGCAGCGAGGTGAACAGCCGCAACGCCTCGGCGTCCGTCGGCGCTGCGAAGACGTTGAGGCCGGCCATGACATGGGGGCGCTTCAGGGTCTCTGACGGCTGGAACCGGCCCCGATAGAGTCGCAGCGCCAGGTCCAGGTCCTGGGGCGCGAAATGCGAGGCGAAGGCGAAGGGCAGGCCAAGCGCCGCCGCCAGCTGGGCGCCGTAGGTGCTTGACCCGAGGATGTAGAGCGGGACCTTCAGCCCCTGTCCGGGAATGGCGCGGACCGCCTGACCCTCCGCCGGATCGGCGAAATAGGCCATCAGTTCCATCACGTCCCGGGGAAAGTCGTCGATGTCTCCGGCCAGGGTCCGGCGCAGGGCCCGGGCGGTGACCTGGTCCGTCCCCGGCGCCCGGCCGACGCCCAGATCGATCCGGTCGGGATAGAGGCTGGCCAGGGTGCCGAACTGCTCGGCGATCACCAGGGGCGCGTGGTTCGGCAGCATGATCCCCCCGGCGCCGACGCGGATGGTGCGGGTGCCCTCGGCGACATAGCCGATCGCCACCGCCGTGGCGGCGCTGGCGACGCCGGGCATGTTGTGATGCTCCGCCAGCCAGTAGCGGCGATAGCCCAGGCGCTCCGCATGGCCGGCCAGATCACGGCTGTTGCGCAGCGCCTGGGCGGCGTCGGCGCCCTGGGGGATCGGGGACAGATCAAGGACGGACAGCTGGGTCATGCCCTCAATATAGGCGCTTCACGGAGAAGTTCAGCGCTTTTGTGCGCCGGCGCCCAACCTCAGGCGCCGGATATTGACGCGCTCGGAAATTCCTTGCCTCAATCCTGCGGCGGCGCGTCGACGGCCGCATCCTGAGCGAAGGGTTGTAGAGCATGGCGGATGAAGCCGGGGGGCGGGAACCCGCCCTGCAGAAGGTCCTGAGCCCGATAGGCGTGTTCCTGCTGACCTTTTCCGCCCTGTCGCCTGTGGTGTCGTTCTATATCGGCGGGGACGCCGTGCTGCACCTGGCCGGCTCCGGCGCGGCGGTGGCGTTTCTGGTGGGCGGGGTCGCCTCGGCGATCCTTGCCTTGCTCTACGCCGAGATCGGGGCGGCCTTCCCCCGGGCCGGCGGGACCTATCCCAGCCTGGCGGCGCTGCTCGGCCAGATGACCAGCTTTCCCTATGTGGTGCTCACCGGCGCCCTGTCCTTCGCCAGCCTCGCCTTCACGGCCCTGGGGCTTGGGGACTATGTGCGGGTGCTGGCCCCCGCGATCCCGCTGTTTCCGGTGGCGGCGGGGGCGATCCTGCTGGCGGCCGGGATTGCGGTCCTGAACATCCGGTTCGGAGCGCTGGTCACGGGCCTGTTCCTGGGGGTGGAGATCATCGCCCTGCTGATCCTGATCGGCGTGGCGGTGCTGCACCCCGTGCGCGGGTTTGCCGAGGTCATGCTGCATCCGGTCATGCTGACCCATGGGGCTCTGACGCCGACGCCGTTCAGCGTCCTGGCCCTGGCCGGCGTGTCCGGGCTGTGGGCCACGGCGGGGGCGAACTGGGCCCTCTATTTCGCCGAGGAGATGCACGAGGCGCAGCGGCGGATCGGCCGGGTGATCGCCTGGACCGGGGCGCTGGCCGCCCTGTCCATCGCCGCGCCCATGGTGCTGATGGTGATGGGCGCCGACGACCTCAAGGCGGTCCTGGCGTCCGAGACGCCGATCGCGGCCTTCCTGCGCCGGTCCGGCGGCCCGGTGCTCTCCGGCGCGATCAGCATCGGCGTGGTCGCGGCCATCTTCAACGCCCTGACGGCGAACATCATGGCCTATGGCCGACTGTTCTACTCCACCGGCCGTGACGGCATGTGGCTGGCGCCGATCAACCGGTTCCTGGCCGGACTGCATCCCCGGTTCAACTCCCCGATCGCCGCGACGGTGCTGGTGGCGACGGTGTCCATCGCCGCCATGCTGCTGGGAGAGAAGGCCCTGCTGATTCTGATCTCCGGCAATGTGGCCGACTATGTGCTGGTCAGCCTGGCGATCTTCGTCGGGCGCAGGCGTCACAGCACCGGCAAGTTCTACGCCGCGCCGCTGCATCCGCTGATCCCGCTGTTCGGCTTCGGCGTGACGGCGGCGGCCATGGCGGCGGACTGGCTGGACCCGGACGCCGGACGACCGAGCGTCATCCTGCTGACCGGACTGTTCCTGGCCGCCATGGCCTATTTTCACTTCAGGCTGAGGGAGACCTCGGCCCGCTGGCTGGTGGCGGAAACCGCGCCGCCGTCATAGACAAAGGCCGGATCATCGAGGTCGATGGCGGGCAGGGTGTCCTTCTCCCGCCAGTAGTCCTGGCTGTGGCGCCATTCGGGCTTGTCCCCGGCCTTGGGCAGCAGGTGCATGCCGCGCATCAGATAGCCGGGGTTGAAGTTCTCCGGATCGATCCAGGGGCCGAGCGTCATGCCCGCGTCCTCGGGCCGGAGCGCCACCTCCACCCGCCGGCTGCCCAGGTCATCCATGTGGTTCAGCAGCCGGCAGACGAAGTCGCTGACCAGGTCCGCGCGCAGGGTCCAGCTGGCGCGGAAATAGCCGAACACCCAGACCATGTTGGGAATGCCGGTGAACATCATGCCGCGATAGGTGACGGTGTCGGCGAAGTTCAGGGGCCTGCCGTCCAGCTCGAAGGCGATGTCGCCCAGCACGTTCAGGTCAAAGCCCGTCGCGGCGATGACCACGTCGGCCTCGAGGGTCTGACCGGACTTGAGCACGATCCCCTTGTCCGTGAACCGTTCGATCTCGTCGGTGACGATGGAGGCCTTGCCCGCCACCACCCCCTGGAACAGGTCGCCGTCGGGCACGAAGGCGATGCGCTGGCGCCAGGGGCGATACCGCGGAGTGAAATGCGGGTCGATCACCGAATCCGCCATGTCGCCGAGGCACGCCCGCACGCCGGCCAGCAGTTCCTCGCGCACGACCTCCGGCTCCTCGACGGAGCGGCGGGTGAACTCCGCCTGGTCATGCAGCACCTTGCGACGGACGATCTCGTGGATCCAGGTCTCGTCGACCTGCAGCTCCCGCAGGGTGTTGGCCAACTCGTTCTCGTTGCGGCCCGGAATGAAATAGGTGGGGGAGCGCTGCAGGACGGTGACGTGCGCGCAGTCGCCGGCGATCGCCGGAACCACCGTCGCCGCCGTGGCGCCTGAGCCGATCACGACGACCCGCTTACCCTTCAGATCGAGATCGTCCGGCCAGGTCTGGGGGTGGACCAGCCGGCCCTTGTAGTCGGACAGGCCGGGCCAGTCGGGAGTGTAGCCCTTGTCATGGCGGTAATAGCCCTGGCACATCCAGAGGAAGTTGGCGGTGAAGCGGCGGACATGGCCGCTCACCTTGTCGGTGGCTTCGACGGTCCATAGGGCGTCGGCGCTCGACCAGCGGGCGGATGTGATCTTGTGGTTGTAGCGGATGTGGCGGGCGAGATCGTTCTCTTCGATCACCTCGCCCATATAGCTCAGGATCTCCGCCGCCGTGGCGATGGGCGGGCCGACCCAGGGCTTGAACCGGTAGCCGAAGGTATAGAGGTCGCTGTCGGAGCGGATGCCGGGATACTTGTGCGTCAGCCAGGTGCCGCCGAAGCTTTCCAGGGTCTCCAGCACCACGAAGCTCTTGTCCGGACACTGCTGGCGCAGGTGATAGGCGCCGCCGACGCCGGAAATGCCGGCGCCGACGATCAGCACGTCGAAATGCTCGGTCCGGGTGTTCGGCCCCCGTGCGGCCTCCATCGTTCCGTCCATGGTCGCGTCCTCCGTTTTTCTTGACTGTTGACCCATTCTGGCGGCTCGCCTTGAGAGAGATCAATGATCACTTGTGACACGATCGCGTGTTCTTCGTCGGACCCGGGCGGCCCCCGAGGTCGGGCGCAACGCCGCAGCGCGGGCCTCGTCGCTTGCCATCTTGGCCGGCCTGACTTAGCTGTCCGGAAGCTCACATGCGGATGTGGCGGAACTGGTAGACGCACTGGATTTAGGTTCCAGCGCCGTGAGGCGTGGAGGTTCGAGCCCTCTCATCCGCACCACCTGGCCGGCCCCCGGGCTGCCCCTTGGCCAGCGACGAAGCGTCCCATCCGCGTGTTTTGCCTTTGACGTTCGGGCCCGTCGTGACATAAGGACCGCTTCGCCGCTTGGGCCGGGCTGACGCTGGTCTGGCGGCGTCATTGTTTTTGACGCCAAGGCTTGGGGCGTCCAGCGTTCTTCGCGCGGGGCCCGAGCCGAAGCTCCAGTCGACCGGTGCGGAAAGCAAGCCATGTCCATCCAGATCGTTGAAAAGTCGGGCGAAGGCCTGAGCCGCGTGTTCGGCGTCACTGTGACCGCCGACCACCTTGCGGAGAAGCTGAACGCCAAGATCGACGAGATCCGCCCCAAGATGCAGCTCAAGGGCTTCCGACCGGGCAAGGTGCCGGCCGCCCACGTGCGCAAGCTGTACGGCAAGGGCCTGATGCAGGAAGTGGTCGAGCAGACCCTGCAGGAAACCCAGGCCAAGGCCATCGACGACGCCAAGCTGCGTCCGGCCGCCTCGCCGGACGTGACCTTCTCCGGCGACATCGAGAAGGTGCTGGCCGGGTCCGCGGACCTGGCCTTCGACCTTTCCGTCGAGCTGATGCCGGAGTTCGAGCCTGTCGATCCCGCGACCCTGTCGCTGACCCGTCCGACCTATGAGCCGACGGACGAGGAGGTCGAGGAGCAGCTGAAGGGCGTCGCCGAGCAGAACCGCACCTACGAGTCCAAGGGCGGCAAGGCCCCCAAGGCCGCCGACGGCGACATGCTGGTGATCGACTTCCTGGGCAAGGTGGACGGGGTCGCCTTCGAAGGCGGCACGGCGGAGGATGTGGAGCTGGTGATCGGCTCCGGCCGGTTCATCCCGGGCTTCGAGGAGCAGCTGAAGGGCGCCAAGAAGGGCGCCGAGGTGGTTGTGAAGGTGACCTTCCCGGCCGACTACAACGCCGAGCACCTGGCCGGCAAGGACGCCGAGTTCGACGTCAAGGTGAAGGACATCAAGGTCGCCAAGGACAGCGAGCTGACCGACGACTTCGCCAAGACCCTGGGACTCGAGGACCTCGCCTCCCTGCGTCAGGCGCTGAAGGACCAGCTGTCCCGCCAGTATGACAGCGCCAGCCGCTTCAAGATGAAGCGCGCGCTGCTGGACGTGCTGGACGAGAAGCATTCCTTCGATCTTCCGCCGCGGATGGTGGAGAACGAGTTCCAGGTGATCTGGAACCAGGTGGAGCAGGAGCGCGCCGCCGGCCAGCTGTCCGACGAGGACAAGGACAAGACCGACGAGCAGCTGCGCGCCGAATACCGCCGGATCGCCGAGCGTCGCGTGCGCCTGGGTCTGGTGCTGGCCGAGGTCGGTCGCCGCAACGACGTGTCCGTCACCGAGCAGGAGATGAACAACGCCCTGATCGCCGAAGCCCGCCGTTATCCGGGGCAGGAGCGGGAAGTGATCGAGTTCTATCGCCAGAACGCCCAGGCCGCGGCCCAGCTGCGCGCGCCGGTCTATGAGGAAAAGGTCGTGGACCTGATCTTCTCCCGCGCCACGGTGGAAAACACGCCGGTGACCAAGGACGAGCTGTTTGCCGAGGACGACCTGCCGGAAAGCTACGGCGCGGCCTGATCCGGCGCCCTTTTCCAGGCCGGGGCGGCGTTCCGCACAGGTTCGACGGTTGCGGTGGGTTGCAACTCGCCGCCCGGAAGGCGATATCTTTTGTCATACCGTCCCCGGACCCACGTCCGGACGACGCTGTCACCGGATGAGAAGAGGCCACGGATGCGCGACCCCGAAAGCGTGATGATGAACCTGGTGCCGATGGTGGTCGAACAGACCAGCCGCGGCGAGCGCGCGTTCGACATCTTTTCCCGACTCCTCAAGGAGCGGATCATTTTCCTGACCGGACCGTTCGACGACGGCATGGCTTCGCTGATCACGGCGCAGCTCCTGTTCCTCGAGAGCGAGAATCCGAAGAAGGAAATCTCGATGTACATCAACTCGCCGGGTGGCATCGTCACCAGCGGCATGGCGATCTACGACACCATGCAGTACATCCGCAGCCCGGTCTCGACGCTCTGCGCCGGCATGGCCGCCTCCATGGGATCCTTCATCCTGCAGGCGGGGGCCAAGGGCCAGCGGATCGCGCTGCCCAACGCCCGGATCATGGTGCACCAGCCCTCCGGCGGGTTCCGCGGCCAGGCCTCGGACATCGAGCGTCACGCCGAGGACATCATCAAGACCAAGAAGCGGATGAACGAGCTCTACGCCAAGCACACCGGTCAGCCCATCGAGGTGATCGAGCGCGCCCTGGACCGGGACAACTTCATGACCGCCGAGGAGGCCAAGGCCTTCGGTCTGGTGGACCATGTCTACGAGACTCGCGACGGAACCGACCTGAGCATCGCGTCCTGATCAAAGACGGGCCCGCCCGTCCTGTCCCGCGTCGAGTGGCGGGGGCGGGGCGGGCGGATCGCCCGCGCCTTTGACCGACCCGGGTCAGCCCGGGTTACGGGTCGGGTCCGCGACGAACAGCCGCATGTACTTCTCGTCGGCCATGTCCAGCATCTCCCGGTCGCCGATGCTGTCCCCATAGGCGGCGTGCAGGCGGATGTCGTCGCCGAACACTTCCCGCAGGCGCTTGGCCTTTTCCGGACCGTGGCAGTTGTTGCCCTCGAAGCAGCCCACCACCCGGTCGTTCTGATCGAACAGCAGCTTGGTGCCGATCAGCACGTCGGCGCCCAGCCCGCGGGCGAAGGGCGCCACCACGATCTCCGGCGAGGCGGTGACGATGACCATCCGTGCGCCGTGGGAGCGATGGCGGCGCCAGACCTTCAGGGCGTCGGGCCGCAGCAGCAGCGGCGCCGTCAGGGTGGCGAATTCGTGGGCTTCCTCCTCGAGCAGGGCCCGGGGCATGCCGCGCAGGAAGGTCCGTACGGCGGCCGCCTTGATCTGGGCGCGGTCGCGATTGCCGACCCAGCGCAGGGCCGCTGGCGCCAGTCGCGCCAGGCCCAGCCCATAGCTGAAGGCGCCGTCCCGCCAGCGCAGAAAGTCGGTGAAGGAGTCCCGGGTGGTCAGGGTGCCGTCGAAATCGAACGCGACCACGGGCCCGCCCCGCGCAACCTGTGCGCCGATGGTGGGTCCTGACCTCTGGCGTTCGTCGAATTGCATCACCATTTGGAACACTCCAAGCCTATCGCTGCGCAGAATGCAAGGTGCGAGCCGCGGATGGGCGCCTTGCCCCTTGATCGGGTCGAACCTCCTGTGCTCGAATACGCTTTCGAGGTTGGTCAGCTTTCTGTAAGCCTTGTGCATGTAGCTTCGGCTCGTGACGGCTTCAACCGAGCTGCTGCGACCGCCGACAGGTGGTTATCGTCGCCGCATCGGGTTCCCCGGGACCTGCGGCTGAAAAGTGAGATGCGCTATGACCAAAGCCGCCAGCGGCGATACCAAGTCCACCCTCTACTGCTCCTTCTGCGGAAAGAGCCAGCACGAGGTGCGAAAGCTGATCGCGGGCCCCACCGTCTTCATCTGCGACGAATGCGTCGAGCTTTGCATGGATATCATCCGTGAGGAGCACAAGATCGCCTTCGTCAAGTCGAAGGACGGCGTGCCCACGCCGCGGGAGATCCGCGACGTGCTTGACGACTATGTGATCGGCCAGGACCACGCCAAGAAGGTCCTGTCGGTGGCCGTGCACAACCACTACAAGCGCCTCAACCACGCCCAGAAGAACAACGACGTCGAACTGGCCAAGTCCAACATCCTGCTGGTGGGGCCCACGGGCTCCGGCAAGACCCTGCTGGCCCAGACACTGGCCCGCATCATCGACGTGCCCTTCACCATGGCCGACGCCACCACCCTGACCGAAGCCGGTTATGTGGGCGAGGATGTGGAGAACATCATCCTGAAGCTGCTCCAGGCCGCCGACTACAATGTGGAGCGGGCGCAGCGCGGCATCGTCTATATCGACGAGGTCGACAAGATCAGCCGCAAGTCCGACAACCCCTCCATCACCCGCGACGTGTCGGGCGAGGGTGTGCAGCAGGCCCTGCTGAAGATCATGGAAGGCACGGTCGCCTCCGTGCCGCCGCAGGGCGGGCGCAAGCATCCCCAGCAGGAATTCCTGCAGGTGGACACCACCAACATCCTGTTCATCTGCGGCGGCGCCTTCGCGGGCCTCGAGAAGATCATCTCCGGCCGGGGCAAGGGTTCGTCCATCGGCTTCGGCGCCACGGTGAAGGACCCGGAGGATCGCCGCACCGGCGAGGTGCTGCGCAATGTTGAGCCGGACGACCTGCTCCGCTTCGGCCTGATCCCGGAATTCATCGGCCGTCTGCCGGTCATCGCCACGCTGGAGGATCTGGACGAAGTGGCCCTGGTGAAGATCCTCACCGAGCCGAAGAATGCGCTCGTGAAGCAGTATCAGCGCCTGTTCGAGATGGAATCGGTGGGGCTGACCTTCACCGACGACGCCCTGCACGCCATCGCCCGCAAGGCCATCATGCGCAAGACCGGCGCCCGGGGCCTGCGCTCGATCATGGAAGGCATCCTGCTCGACACCATGTTCGAGCTGCCGACCTATCAGGGCGT
>CAINOV010000154.1 GCA_903851655.1 uncultured Caulobacterales bacterium | reverse complement strand
CAGCCCGGTCCAGGTGCGCACCATGATCTCCCAGGCGCCGCCGATCCGGATCATCTCGCCGGGGCGGACCTATCGCTGCGATTCGGACCAGACCCACACGCCCATGTTCCATCAGGTCGAGGGGCTGGTGATCGACCGGGAGATCCACATGGGCCACCTGAAGTGGACGCTCGAGACCTTCGTCGCGCGCTTCTTCGAGAACGACCAGGTCACCACCCGGTTCCGGCCGCACCACTTTCCCTTCACCGAGCCGTCGGCGGAGGTGGACGTCCAGTGCGACCGCTCCGGCGGGGAGGTCCGCATCGGCCAGGGAACCGACTGGCTGGAGATCCTGGGCTGCGGCATGGTGCATCCGAATGTCCTGCGGGCCTGCGGGATCGACCCGGACGTCTACCAGGGCTTCGCCTTCGGCATGGGGGTCGACCGGCTGGGCATGCTGAAATACGGCATGCCGGACCTGCGCGACATGTTCGCCTCCGACGTCCGGTGGCTGGCGCACTACGGCTTCTCGGCCTTCGCCGCGCCGAACCCCGCCAGCGGCCTCAGCTGAGCCGGGAAGGGACCAGATCATGAAATTCACCCTGTCCTGGTTGAAGGACCATCTCGACACCGAGGCCGACGTGGCCGGGATCGCTCAGGCCATGACCCTGGCCGGGCTGGAGGTGGAGCATGTCCACGATCCGGCCGCGTCGCTGAAGCCGTTCACCGTCGCCCGGATCGTCGAGGCGGTGCAGCACCCGAACGCCGACCGGCTGAGGGTGTGCCAGGTGGATACGGTCGATGGACGCAAGGAGATCGTCTGCGGCGCGCCCAACGCCCGGACCGGGCTCGTGACCATCTACGCCCCGATCGGGGCCTATGTGCCGGGCCTCGGCGTCACCCTCGTGGAGAAACCGGTGCGGGGCGTGGTGTCCAACGGCATGCTGTGTTCCGCGGCGGAGCTGGAGCTGGCGGGCGAGTCCGACGGCATTCTCGAGATCGAAGGCGACTGGCCCGTGGGCGCGCCGGCGGCGGAGGTGTTCGCCGTGGAGCCGGTGATCGACTTCGAGGTGACCCCGAACCGGCCCGACTGGCTGGGGGTCGAGGGCATCGCCCGGGACCTGGCGGCGACGGGCCTGGGACGGTTCAAGAGCGTCGCGGCGGCGCCGGTGGCGGGAAGCTTCCCCTGTCCGATCGAGGTCCGCATCGCCGCGCCGGACGCCTGCCCGATGTTCGCCGGCCGGCTGATCCGCAACGTCCGCAACGGGCCGTCGCCGGCCTGGCTGCAGGCCCGGCTGAAGGCCATCGGGCTGCGCTCGATCAACGCCCTGGTCGATGTGACCAACCTCATCTGCTACGACCGGGCGCGGCCGCTGCACGTCTATGACGCCGCAAAGCTCCGCGACGGCTTCGTGGAGGCCCGGATGGGCCGGCCGGGCGAACAGTTCCTGGCCCTGGACGGCAAGACCTACCCGGTCACCGAAGAGATGTGCGTGATCGCCGACGGAACCGGCGTGCTGGGCCTGGGCGGCGTCATGGGGGGCGAGGGCAGCGGCTGTTCGGAGGCCACCACCGACGTGTTCGTCGAGGCGGCCCTGTTCGATCCCATTCGCACGGCCCAGACCGGCCGCGACACGGGCATCCTGTCCGACGCCCAGTACCGCTTCGCCCGCGGCGTCGACACGGCCTTCGTGGTTCCGGGGCTGGAGCTGGCCACGCGCCTGATCCTCGACCTGTGCGGCGGCGAGGCGTCGGACATCGTGGTCGCCGGCGCTGCGCCGCCGCCGCCGGAGCCCTTCGAATTCGACCCCGCCTATGTCCATCGGCTGACGGGACTGAGCCTCAGCCGCGACGGGGTCTGCGAGATCCTGCAGCGCCTCGGCTTCCGGATCGAGGCGAAGGGCGCCCATGTGATCGTCACGCCGCCGACCTGGCGCCGGGACGCGGCGGGCAAGGCCGACCTGGCGGAGGAGATCGCCCGGATCGCGGGCTACGACGCCCTTCCGTCGACGCCCCTGCCGGCGGTGGAGCCCCCCTCCGGCGGCGTGCTGACCAATCGCCAGGCGCGGGTCCGGCTGGCGCGTCGGATGCTGGCCGCGCATGGGTTCGCCGAGACCATCGGCTGGTCCTTCGTGTCCCAGGCCGAAGCCGAACTGTTCGGCGGCGGCGCCGCGGCCCTGAAGCTCGCCAACCCCATCGCATCGGACCTGTCCGATATGCGGCCCTCGGCCCTGCCCGGACTGATCGCCGCCCTGGGACGCAACGCCGCCCGAGGGTTCCCCGATGCGGCCCTATTCGAGATCGGCCCGGTGTTTTCCGGACCCGAGCCCGGGGACCAGCGCACGGCGATCACCGCCGTCGTGGCGCCGCACGCGCCGCGCCGCTGGGATGGGGCCGCGGACGCCGACGCCTTCTGGATCAAGGGGCGGCTGCTGGCCCTGCTGGGGGAGATGGGGGTTGCCGTCGACAAGCTGCAGGTCACCCAGGGTCAGACCGCGGCCTGGTGGCATCCGGGACAATCCGCGCGCCTGCAGATGGGTCCCAAGGCGATCCTGGCCGAGTTCGGGGCCCTGCATCCGTCGGTGTTGAAGGCGCTGGGCGTGGCGGGTCCGGTCTACGCCTTCGAGCTCTGGCTCGACGCCGCGCCCGAGCCCAAGCGCAAGGCGCTGAAGTCGAAGGGTGCGCTCGCCCTCTCGCCGTTCATGCCCCTGACCCGGGACTTCGCCTTCATCGTCGACGAGGCGCGGGCGGCCGGGGACGTGGCGCGCGCCGCCCTGGGCGCGGACAAGGGCCTGGTGGCGGCGGCGTCGGTTTTCGACGTCTATCGCGGACCGGGCGTGCCGGACGGCGCCAAGTCCGTGGCCATCGAGGTCACCCTCCAGCCCAGCGACAGGACCCTGGCCGACACCGACATAGAGCAGGTCTCGGCCCGGATCGTGGCGGCGGTGGAAAAGAGCTGCGGCGGGCGGTTGCGGACTTGACGCAGCGCTGACGCGCCGGTTCCCTTGTGGGATCGGGCAGCGAGGAACCCATGGCCACGCATCGTCGACCCAATCCCCTCGAGGCGCTTCTTGAATACATGATCTTCAACTCGCGCTGGCTGCTGGTCCCGTTCTATCTGGGCCTGCTGGCGGTCATCGTCGTGATCGGGATCGTGTTCTTCCGCGAGATTGTCACCGAGGCGGAGTCGGCGATGAACGGCACGCCGGACCACGCCGTCCTGCTGGTGCTGGATCTGATCGATCTGACCCTGGCCGCCAATCTGGTGATGATCGTGACGTTTTCGGGCTACGAGAACTTCGTGTCGAAGATCGACACCGGGGACAGTCCCGACCGTCCGAGCTGGATGGGCAAGGTGGACTTCTCCGGGCTCAAGATCCGGGTGATCGCCT
>CAINOV010000153.1 GCA_903851655.1 uncultured Caulobacterales bacterium | reverse complement strand
GCTCTGCCGGGTGGGCGGAAGGGTCCAGACGCCGAAGGGATGATCCCGTGTGTCCCTGGGATTGGCGTTGATCTCGCTGGACGCGGCGAAGCTGAGGCCCGCCTCGGACGCGACCGCCCGCACATAGGCCTCGGTCACGTATCCGCTGGGAGCCGTGGGGTCCTGCACGACGCCGGCGGCGGCGCGGTGCTCCTCGACGCCGAACACGCCGCCCGGCTTCAGCACCGCGGCCACGTCGCGCAGGGCCTTGTCCACGAAGCCCTCGGCCATCCAGTTGTGGAGGTTGCGGAAGGTCAGGACCATGTCCGCCGAGGCCGGCGGGCCCAGCGGTCCCGAATGGGGCCCGAAGGCGGTGACCTCGACCTTGCCGAACAGGTCGGGGTGCGACGCCAGGCGCTGGCGATAGGCGGCCATCAGCCGGATGGCCGCCGGCGGCTGCGGGCCGGTGGTCTCGAGGCCTGCGGCGATCAGTCGCCCCCCGTTCCGCGCCAGCCACGGGGCCAGGATGGCGGTGTACCATCCAACCCCGGGCCACAGCTCGATGACGGTCATGCCGGGCTTGATCCCGAAGAAGGTCAGGGTCTCTTGCGGGTGACGCCAGGCGTCGCGGGCCCGCTCCGCCGGCGGTCGGGCGTCGCTGGCGACGGCGTCGGCCAGGGTGAAGGGCGCGGGCGCGCCGCTGGCGGCCAGGGGCCGCCGCTTGGCCGGACGGAGACCGCAACCCGCCACCGCCAGGGGCGCCGCGAGACACAGCCGACGCGTGGGACCGTCCGGCGGCGACACCCTCAGCCCCCCGGTTTGCGGAAGCGCAGGGTCATGCGGTCGCTTTCGCCGATCGCGTCATATTTTGCGCGGTCGAAGGCCGGGTCCGGCGCCTTGCCGTCGGCGGCGCTCTGGCGCTCCGGCGGCAGGGTCCAGACGCCGAAGGGATGGTCCTTCGTGTCCTTCGGGTTGGCGTTGATCTCGCTGGCCCCGTCGAAGGTGAAACCGGCCCGCACCGCCGCGGCGATCACGGTGGAGGTCGCCACATACCCATCCCGGGCGTCGCCGTTCTGGGCCCGCGGGTCGGCGCGATGCTCCTCCACGGCCAGATAGCCGCCGGGCTTCAGGGCGGCGAAGGCGAGCCCCAGGGTCCGGTCGAGTTCGCCCGGCTCCCACAGCAGGTTATGGATGTTGCGCGCCGTCAGGACCAGATCCACCGAGCCCGGCGCGGCCAGCTGGGTCGTGGCCTTGCCCAGCGGCGCATAGGTGATGTCGCCATAGACGGCGCGGTCGGCCCAGCGCGCCTTGAACCGGTCGACGCGGGCCTGGATGGCGCCGTCCTTCTCGTCGCCCGTCAGGGCGCTGACGGTGGTGATGTAGCGGCCGTGGGTGCGCGCCGCATAGGGCGCCAGGATCCGCGTCCAGTAACCGGCCCCGGGAAACAGTTCCAGCACCGTCGCCCCCGGACGAAGGCCCCAGAAGGCCAGGCTGTCGACGGGATGGCGGGCGCCGTCCCGCTTCACGTCGGCCTCCGGGCGTTGCGCGCCCTTCAGCACCTCGACCAGCACCGGATCGTCCACGACATTGGGGGCGGAGATCTTGTGCGTCTGCGCCGAGCGGAGCTCCGGAGACGACTGCGCCGCTGCGACGCCGCCGCCGCCCGTCGCCACCAGCGCCAGCCCCATGGCGCCGGCCCAAAGCCGTCGCCGCACCCTCACCTCAAAACCCGTGTCCATTCGTCGCCTCCCGCTGTGCTGCGGCGACATACCATGTCCGGCAGCAGGGCCAAATGAAGGCGGACACAGCGAGGCGCGGCCCCTTGACGGCGAATTTGGCTGTCACCACCTAGCGGTCGTGGCGGTGCTGGATGTCCGGGCCGCCACGAACCGCAGTCGGCGCCGGAAGGGTCGACGAGGGTTCAGACCCGGGGTTTCCGCTTTCGCAGGCGGGGGCTCCTGCAACCTTGCTAATCCCAGGAGGATGCGATCATGCGAACCTACAACACCACCCCTCTGTACCGCTCCATCGTCGGCTTCGACCGGCTGGCGGCTCTGCTCGACGCGGCGGCCAAGTCCGAGAGCGCGGGCGGATACCCCCCCTACAACATCGAATCCGTGGGTGAGAACGCCTATCGGGTCGAGATCGCCGTGGCCGGCTTCAAGGCCGAGGAGCTGTCCATCGAGGCCCGCGAGAACGTGCTGACGGTCGCCGGTCGCAAGGCCGACAACGACACCGGACGCCGGTTCCTGCATCAGGGTCTCGCCGCGCGGAACTTCGACCGGCGTTTCCAGCTGGCCGATTACGTGACGGTCAGCAGCGCGCAGCTGGCCGACGGCCTGCTGTCGATCGACCTGAAGCGGGAGCTTCCGGACAGCCTCAAGCCGCGGCAGATTCCCATCGCCACGGCCAAGGCGGCCCTTTCGGACGCCTCCGTCGCCTGACGCAGCGTCCATCGGGTTCGAGACCGAAACAGGGGGGGCGGCGCAGCGATGCGCCGCCCTTTTTCGGTGGGCTCAGCCCTCGAACAGCCGCAGCCCGCTGACGGCGTCGAGGCGGGCGTCGGTCAGGTTCACCGCCTCGGCCCGGGCGCCGGTGAAGTTGGACCGCTCGAGATCGGCCTCCCCCATGTCGCAGCGGGTAAGATCGGCGCCGGAAAAGTCCACCCGGCGCGCCAGGGCGCCGCGCAGGGACGCGCTCAACACCCGGCCTCCGCCCAGCATCAACGGCCCTAGCCGCGCGTTCTTGAGATTGGCGCCGGTGATCCGCGCGCCGGTCAGCCGCGCGCCGCGCAGGTCGGCGCCTTCCAGGTCGCAGCCGCGCAGGTCCGCGCCTTCCAGATGCGCCCCCTGCAGCTGCACCCCGGCCATGTCGAGCCCGTAGAAGGTCGCCCCGCGGGCGGACAGGGCTGTCAGATTGTAGCCGCGGACGGACTTCAGCTCCCGCAGGTCGGCGCCGTCGAAGCGGGAGGGCGCGCCTTCCGCGCCGCCGGTCTCGCACCACCGGGCGTGGGCCGCCAGCATGGCGCCGGCGGGCAGGTCGCGGGCGCTGACCCCATTGGGCGCGTCGGTCAGCACGCCGGCCATGTCCGCGCCGTCGGTGATCCAGCCGTAGGTCCGCGCCCCCACCAGAACGGCGTTGTGCAGCGTCGCGCCGGACAGATTGGCCCCGGACAGGTCGGCTCCGGCCAGATCGGCGCCGGTGAGGTTTGCGTTCTTCAGCACCGCCCGGACCAGCTTGCAGTCCTTCATCACCGCGCCGGTGAAGTCGGCGTTGCACGCCACCACGCCGGTCATGAAGGTGCTCTGCAGATTGGCGCCGGTCAGGTTCGCCCCGGTGGCGTCGGCGGCGCCCCGGGCGTGGCTCAGGGTCTTGAAGCCGGCCGTCTGGTCCGCCGCCGCCACCTGGCCGGCGCGCAGGTCGGCCATGAACAGGTCCGCCCCGGTCAGGTCGGCGTCCCGCAGCACCGCGCCGCGAAGGTCCGCCCGCTTCAGCGAGGCGCGCACCAGCCGGGCCGCCTTCAGGTCCGCACCGAAAAAGCCCGCATTATCAAGGTCCGAGCCGGAAAAGTCCGCGTCCCTCAGGATCGCGCCCGAGAAGTTGGCGCCCATCAGCTGCCGATCCCGCAGCACCAGCCCGGTCAGGTCGGCGAACGAGAAGATCGCCCGCGCGCCGCCCGGCCGCAGCTTGGCCAGCCGGTCGTGCCGCCGGCAACTCTCATCCACCTCAGCCTGGGTCAGGCGCCGGAACGTCACCACTTCGCTGGTAGTCGGCATGGCCTCGCATCCCGTTGATGCGAAAGCGTTATCGCAGAGGGCTTAACGTCCCGTGTGCGGCAGGGGCTGAGCCCGGGCCGCGTCCAGATACCGCGCGGCGAGGACGCTGCGGGCGTCGGGCGCCAGATCGATCACCAGCGGGTTGGCGGTGGGAATCTCCACGCCCACGATCTCGGCTTCGGACACCTGGAACAGGGACTTGACGATGGCCCGCAGGGAATTGCCGTGGGCCGCGACCAGCACCGTCTCGCCGGCGACCAGATGCGGTTCGATCGCCTGCGACCAGTAGGGCAGCACCCGCTCCAGGGTGATCTTCAGGCTCTCCGTCGCAGGCACGGCCGCCCCGCGATAGCGCCGGTCGCCGGCGAAGTCATAGCCGGCGTCGGGGGACAGGGGCGGCGGCGGAATGTCATAGGACCGGCGCCACTGCAGCACCTGCGCCTCTCCGTGCTGCGCCGCGGTCTCGGCCTTGTTGAGGCCGGTCAGGGCGCCGTAGTGGCGCTCGTTCAGGCGCCAGTCCTTGGTGACGGGAACGAAGGCCTGCCCGGCCAGACGGAGGTTCAGATCGCAGGTGTGGATCGCCCGGGTCAGGACCGAGGTGAAGGCGCGATCGATGGCCAGGCCGGCCTCGGCGATCAGGCGGCCGCCGCGCTCGGCCTCGGCCACGCCCTGCTCCGTCAGGCTGACATCCACCCAGCCGGTGAAACGGTTTTCCAGGTTCCATTGGCTCTGGCCATGGCGGGTCAGGATCAGGGTCGGCATGGGCGGCCTCCGGCGGGTCGGACAGGGTGCTGCTGCGGCTATCAGCGCGCGGACCGCGCCGTCAAGGGAGACGTCCCGTGTCCCGGGTCTCGCCGGTCCCCGCCAGGGTCGCCGGCGCCGGTGCGTCTGACAGGTTCCGAAACCGGGCGAGATGGTCTATGGGACCCACATGTCGGACCGGATCTTCTTCTCCCTCGCCGCCCTGGCGGCCGTGCTCATGGTGGCGCTGGCCCTTGTCTATCCCCAGGGGATCGGCAAGCGCTCGCCCAAGCCCTTCGGTCACGAAACCTATTACGCCATAGAGGCGCGCAAGGACGCCGCCGCCGCGGCCGCTGCGGCAAAGGCCAAGGCCGCCAAGGCTGCGGCGAAGCCCGCAGACGCGTCGGCGATGCGAGGACCGCTCTGACATGACCGCACGCCCGGATCGCAAGGACGCTCAGGCGGCCGCCATCGCCGCAGGCCGTCGCACGCTGGAGGTGGAGGCCGCCGCCCTGACCCGGATGGCGGCTGACCTCGGCGACCCCTTCGCCGAGGCGGTCGACCGCATCGCCGCCCTGACCGGTCGCCTGGTGTGCACGGGCATGGGCAAGTCGGGGCATGTGGCGCGCAAGATCGCCGCCACCCTCGCCTCCACCGGCCAGCCGGCGATGTTCGTGCATCCCGGCGAGGCCAGCCACGGGGACCTGGGCATGATCGGGGCCGAGGACGCGGTGCTGGCCCTGTCCAAGACCGGCGAGACCCGCGAGCTGGCCGACATCATCGCCCATACGCGACGCTTCGACATCCCGCTGATCGGCATGACCGCGGACCCGGACAGCGCGCTGGGTCGCGCGTCCGACCTGTTGCTGCGCCTGCCGGACGCCGCCGAGGCGGTGGACGCCTTCAATGCGCCCACAACCTCGACCACCGCCCAGATCGCGCTGGGCGACGCCCTGGCCGTGGCCCTGGTGGAACGTCGGGGGTTCGGCGCCCAGGACTTCCGCGTGTTCCATCCCGGCGGGAAGCTGGGCGCGGCGCTGCGCACGGTGGGCGAACTGATGCACGGCGCGGACGAGCTGCCGCTGGCCGGCCTCGACACCCCCATGCCGGACGCGCTGCTGGTCATGACGGAAAAGCGATTCGGCTGCGTCGGCGTCGTCGATGCGGACGGCGCCCTGGCGGGCCTGATCACGGACGGCGACCTGCGCCGCCACATGCAGGGGCTGATGGACCAGACCGCCCGCACGGTGATGACCGCAGCGCCGCGCACGGTTGCGCCGACCATGCTCGCCGGAGAGGCCCTGAACCTGATGAACACCCGGCGGATCACCGTTCTCTTTGTCGTCCAGGACCGTCGCCCGGTCGGGGTGCTGCACATTCACGACCTGCTCCGGCAGGGGGTTGCGTGATGCGCCGGCAGGCGGCGATCCTCGTCGCGCTGTGGCTCGCCGTCACATGTCATGGCGGCGCCGGACTCGCTCAGGAGACGCGGCCCGCCCAGGCCGGCCCGGACGACAGCTCGGTGGTTACGGAGCTCGCCCCGGTTCAGGTGAACCTGCCGGGCCCGGCGCTCTGGCGCGTGTCGCGGGGGGACAGCCAGGTGATCATCCTGGGCTACGTCCGCCCCCTGCCCCACGGGCTGGACTGGCCGAAGGCGCGGCTGACCCGCGCCCTGGACGGCGCGCACGCCCTGCTGGTCCCGCCGGAGCCGACGCTCGGCGTGCTGGACACGGTGGGCCTGCTCCTCACCCTCGGTCGCCTGCAGAATCCGGGGGGCAAGACCCTCGCCCAGGTCCTGCCGCCGCAGGACTACCAGGCCTATGTGCGCGCCGTCGCCGCGGCCCACATGCCGCAGAAGCACTATGACCGCTACAAACCCGTGATCGCCGGCGTCGCCCTGATCGGCGATGTCCGCCGCGCGCGGGGGCTGTCCAGCGAGAAACCCGTATCCACCGCCGAGCGCCTGGCGCGGCAGATGCACGTTCAGATCGCCACCATGGGCCGGATCAAGGCCGCGCCGCTGCTGAAGATCGCGCTCGGCCTGGACGACGCCCACGGGCTGGCCTGCTTCCGGCAGGAGATGGGTCAGATCGCCTGGGAAAGCGCCGACGCCACGGCTGCCGCCGAGGCCTGGGGCCGCGGCGACGTGACGACCCTGCGCGCGCTCAGGGCCCGGATCGGACTGGCCCAGTGTCTCGAGGACCTTCCCAGCATCCAGGCGCTCACCGAACGCGGGACAGCCGACGCCGTGTCCGCGATCGACGAGGCCCTCTCCCGGCCCGGCAAGACGGTGGCCCTGGTGGATCTGGCCTATCTGGACCGGGCCAACGGGCTTCTGGACCGGCTCAGGGCGCGGGGCGCCACGGTGACCGTGCCGGACTGACGGGCGCGAGGGGGCCGGCGCCTGAAACGTTCCGAAACCGAGATTTAATGCCGCCCGCAGCCGAAGCTTGCTAAACGCCGGTCTCGGTCGGCGCCGACACCCATTTCAGCAGGACAGAGACACAGCATGTGCGGCATCATCGGCATCGTCGGCAAGACCCAGGTCGCAGACCGGGTGATCGAGAGCCTCAAGCGCCTCGAATACCGCGGCTATGACAGCGCCGGGATCGCGGTGATCGAAGACCACCACCTCGCCCGCCGCCGGGCCCAGGGCAAGATCCGCGCCCTGGAGGCGGCGATCCGCGAGGCGCCGCTGAACGCCACGGTGGGCATCGGCCATACCCGCTGGGCCACCCACGGCGCGCCGAGCGAGCGCAACGCCCACCCGCAGATCGCCGGTCGGGTCGCCATCGTGCACAACGGGATCATCGAGAACTTCGCCGATCTGAAGCGCGACCTGATCGCCGCCGGCCGGACCTTCACCAGCGACACCGACACCGAGGTCGTGGCGCACCTGATCGATCAGGGCCTCGAGGCGGGTCTGGCCCCGCTGACCGCCTTCAAGCGGGCGCTGGACCGGCTGGAGGGCGCCTATGCCCTGGCCGTGCTGATCGACGGCGAGGATCGGCTGGTGATGGGCGCCAGACGCGGCAGCCCTCTGGTGGTCGGCTATGGGGACGGCGAGATGTTCATCGGCTCCGACGCCCTGGCGGTCGGGCCCTTCACCCAGCGCATCGCCTATCTGAACGAGGGCGACTACGTGGCCATCGACGACCACGCCGCCCACATCTTCAACGCCGAGGGCCAGGCGGTCAGCCGCACCGTGCACCAGGTCAGCGC
>CAINOV010000152.1 GCA_903851655.1 uncultured Caulobacterales bacterium | reverse complement strand
CTGATATTGCCGCCGTAGTCGATCCAGCCATAGGCCTGGATGCCCGTGTCGGCCAGGGTCTTGCCCAAGCCCGTATTGGTGTAGTTGTCCAGGGTGTAGGTGATGGAGTGCGAGTACATGTAGTTGTTGGGCGCCAGCTGCGCCTCGATGTCCGGCAGGGAGATGTACCGGCCAAACCGGATCATCAGGCCCTCCGCCACCTTCGGGATGAAGATTTCGCCGTAGACCATCGGGAAGTCATAGCCGTAGAACTTGTTCTTCTTCAGCAGCTGGTAGCTGGCGACGCCATAGGCCGTCGTATAGCGGTAGTTCTCCCCGTAGATCGCCGACAGCCGGAAACCCCAGTCGATATGGTCGGTCTGCACCGTGTCCGGGGTCCGCTCCACATAGAGCACCGCCTGGTCCAGCTGGATGTTGTTGGGCATGTAGTCATAGGCCGCCGGCGCATTGCCGCCCTTGGACTTGGAGGTGCTGATATTGCCGCCGTAGTCGATCCAGCCATAGGCCTGGATGCCCGTGTCGGCCAGGGTCTTGCCCAAGCCCGTATTGGCGATGGCGACCATGAACGGGCTGTCGATGGAGGCGGTGCGGTTGTCGCCGATGGCGGTGGTGCCGCCATAGGGCCAGTCGCTGAACGGCATGGGCGGGATGGTCTGCGGCACGGCGGGCCAGCCGTCGCGGATCGTGGGGATCGACGCCACATTGGGGTCCGTCGGCGCCGAGGCCTGACCGAGTTCCAGCTTCTGGTAGTTCCAGAACCGCATGAACGGGTTCGTCCCCAGGTGATCCAGCGGGCTGTCGATGTGCTTGGCCGGGGCGGCGGCGGCCGGCGCCGCGTCTGCAGCCGCCTCCGCCGCAGCCGAGGCCGTCGTGATCGGGGCCGCAGTGTCGCCATCGTCCGCTGTCCCGGCGAGGGCCGGGGCTGCAGCCAGCAGGGCGGCGGCGGCGACGCCGCAGAACAGTCCGGCGGCCCCGGGGCCTCGGCCGGACAGACCAGTCACGTTCAGTCGGGGATTGCGCATGTGGGATCCTGCTTCTTGGGATGTCTTGGAGGTTCGGACGGACCGGACCCGTCGCGGCCGCTCGACGCGGGCCGCGCCCCGGCTCGGGGCTCGACTTCGGGTTTGTCTGTGGGATGGCGGCGGCTGGACGGCGGTGTCAGGCCGCGGGCTGGCAGCTCAGATACTTGTCGTCCACCTGGCGATCGACGGTCCCGAAGACGACTCCGTTCTTCAGGATCATGCGCGGCACCTTCACGATGCGGGTCTTGATGACCACCCGACACACCGGCTCCGGCGCAGTGCGCAGCGCCGGCTTGCGGCTGGCGTCCGAGGGCGGCGTCAGCGGCTGCGCCAGCGCCATGGAGCCCGTGACCGCCAGCAGCAATAGACCGCCAGCGCCCTGCGCCAATCCCCGCCTCAGGGTCTGATCGAGCAAAATCATTCACGCCTCCTCGGCTTCAAATGAGCTGGGCGTTCCCCACCCGTCTGCTCATCCTCACCAAATCGCCGTAATGAATCGATATCTAAATTCCGTTTTTGACATAAACGTCGCGTAAAAATCCGAGTCCGCAGAAATTTTATGCAGAGTTAAATTCAGCAAGATCAGCTTGTTTGTCATGTTGTACGATTTACGTTCCCACGGATATTGTGCTTTAATTTTATGCATGGCACTATACAAAGTGTTCGAATGTCGGTATGCGTTGAATTTGTTGGAACAAATCCCGCATTGGGGTTAGGCCTCTGAGCCACCGACATCGCAGCAGGGGAATGAAAGGTGAGTCGCTCCAGCCGGTGGTCCGCGCCCGTCCTGCCCAGACCCGCCCGCCCCGTACGCAAGGCGCCCCTTCAGAGCCCGCAAGGTCCATGCTGAAAACCCTCGTCAGGCCGCTTCTCTGGACGACCTTATGCTGCATCGTGACGACGATCGCCGCGGGCTTCCTGCTGAAGATCTTCGACCTGTCGAACGTGGTGATGCTGTTCCTGATCAATGTCGTCTTCATCTCCCTGACATTCGGGCGGACAGCCGGCATCTGGGCCTGCATTCTCGGCGTGGGCTGCTTTGACTTCTTCTTTGTCCCGCCGCAGTTCTTTTTTGCGGTATCGGACGTTCAGTACATCTTCACGTTCCTGCTGATGGTCATCGTGGCGCTGGTGACGAGCGAACTCGCCGTCAAGCTGCGTCGGGAGGTCCGGTTCGCCAAGGCCAGCGCCGACCGGGCGACGGCGCTCGCCCGGGTCGCCAGCGACCTGTCCGGCGCGGTCACGATCGACCAGATCGAAGCCGTCTGCCGCGAGACCCTGGCGCCCCTGTTCACCGCCACCGCCGTACTGCTGACGCCGGACCGGTCAGACCAGCTCGGCGGCGCCGGCGACACGGCGGGCCTGGACCTCTCGGCGGCGCAGCGGGCCTATGACCGTCCCCCGCGAAGCGGCGGCCTGCTGACCCCGGATGCGGCGTCCGGCGTCCTCTATCTCCCCCTGGCGGGCCCGATGGCGACGCGGGGGGTGCTGGCGCTCCGGCTCCAGCCCCCGCAGACGGCCATCGACCGGGACGACCGCGTCCTGCTGGACGCCTGCTGCGCATCCATCGCCCTGGCCCTGGAGCGGATCCACTTCGCGGACGTCGCGCAGGAGACCCAGATCCGGGTGGAGGGTGAACGCCTCAGGAACGCCCTGCTGGCCGCCGTGTCCCACGACCTGCGGACGCCCCTCACGGCGATCCGCGGCCTGGCGGACACCCTGGCGAACCCGGGCGGCCTGTCGGCGGACGAGCAGATGCTGATGGCCGGGTCGATCCGCTCCCAGTCCGAGGAGCTGCAGCGGCTGATCGGCAATCTCCTCGACGCGGCCAGACTGCAGGGCGACGGGGTGTTCCTGCGCCGGGAATGGCACGCGCTGGGCGAGATCGTCGGCATCGCTCTGGAGCGTTCGCGGCCGGCCATCGGCCCCCGCGAGGTCAGGATCGACCTCTCCGATGACGTGCCGCTGATCGAGATCGACTCCGTCCTGTTTGACCGCGTCCTGGAGAACATCCTCAACAACGCGGCGAAATACACTGAACCGACCGCCACGATCTTCATCCGCTCCGTGGTCGCGGACGGAGACATCGAGATCCGCATCGAGGACAATGGAACCCGCTTTCCCCTGACCGAGACCGACGTCCTGTTCGAGCCCTTCACCCGCGGGCCGCATGAATCGACCATTCACGGAGTCGGCCTCGGACTGTTCCTGTGCCGCAGGATCGTCGAGGCCCACGGGGGCGTCCTGCGGGCCTTCCCCCGGCGGCCGAACGGGGCCTGCTTCGAGATACGGCTTCCCCGGGGAGAGCCGCCGCAGATCGAACGCGAGGGCGAGACCGCCGCATGACACGACCCCGGATCCTGATCGTCGAGGATGAAGCCGACATCCGCCGCTTCGTGCGTCTGGCGCTGGAGCGGGAGGAAATGACCGTCTTCGAGGCCAGCACCGCCGCCCAGGCGCGGATCGACGCCGGCACCCGCCGGCCGGACCTGCTGATCGTCGACCTGGGCCTGCCCGACTATGACGGCAAGACCCTCATCCGCGAGGTGCGGACCTGGTCCGCGGCGCCGACCCTGGTGCTGTCGGCCCGGGACCACGAGGAGGAGAAGGTCAGCGCCCTGGACGCCGGGGCCGACGACTATCTGGTCAAGCCCTTCGGCGTCCCGGAACTGCTGGCGAGGGTCCGCGCCCAGCTGCGCCGATCCAGCCTGCTGTCCGCCGCCGGCCAGGCGTCGTCCACCGTCAGGTTCGGGAAGGTCGAAGTCAATCTGGCGACCCACGAGACCTGGCGCGACTCCGAACCGGTTCATCTGACGCCCATCGAGTTTCGTCTGCTGAGCGCGCTCATCCGCGGGCGCGGCAAGGTGCTGACCCACAAGCAGCTGCTGAACGAGGTCTGGGGATCGGGATATGCGGACCGCCCGCACTACCTGCGCATCTATATGTCCCACCTCCGGCAAAAGCTGGAGGACGACCCGATCCAGCCGAAACACCTCATGACGGAACTCCAGGTCGGCTATCGTATCGCTGGTATCTGACACCCCGGATCGAGGCCCCGCCGATGGACCACCCGCCGCCACCCGCCGCAGACCCGGCGACCCCGCCGCCGCCGTCGCTGGCGGCGCTCGGGGCGCTGGGCATCGTCTATGGGGATCTGGGCACCAGTCCGCTCTACACCCTGCAGACGGTCATGGGCGCCCTGGGCGGGCGGGCGACGCCGGACGCCGCCATCGGCGTCCTGTCCCTGATCCTCTGGACCTTGGTCGTCACCATCTCGCTGAAATACTGCATGTTCGTCATGCGCGCCGACAATCACGGCGAGGGCGGGATCATGGCGCTGATGTCCCTGGTCGGGGCCAACGGCTGGCGCCGCGGCGCCTATCTCGGCGCCACCATGGGGCTCCTGGGCGCGGCGCTCATCTATGGCGACGGGATCATCACGCCCGCGATTTCGGTGCTCAGCGCGCTGGAAGGCGTCGACGCCATCGCGCCTGGCCTGAAGCCCTTCGTCCTGCCCAGCGCCATCGGCGTGCTGATCGGACTGTTCGCGCTCCAGCGCTTCGGCACGGCGCGGATCGGCGGGGCCTTCGGGCCGGTGATGCTGGTCTGGTTCGTCGTCATCGGCCTCCTCGGGCTCGCCGGGGTGATCCGGCATCCGGCCGTGCTGGCGGCCCTGAACCCCCTGGCGGGCCTCAAGGTCCTGGCGGGCAGCGGCGCGACGGCGGCCCTGCTGCTCGGCGGCGTGTTCCTGTGCGCCACGGGCGGCGAGGCGCTCTACGCCGACATGGGACACTTCGGACCGATCCCGATCCGCCGGGCCTGGTACTGGGTGGTGCTGCCCAGCCTGGTGCTGAGCTATGCGGGCCAGACCGGCCAGCTGCTAGAGGGGACGCCCCCCGGCGCCAATCCGTTCTTCCTGGCTGCGCCCGGCTGGTCGCGGATTCCCCTGGTCGGGCTGGCCACCCTGGCCACCATCATCGCCAGCCAGGCGATCATCACCGGCGCCTTCTCGATGACCCGCCAGGCCATGCAGCTCGGGTGGCTGCCGGGCTTCGACATCCGCCAGACCTCCGACCAGATCTATGGCCAGATCTATGTCCCCGTGGTCAACGGACTGATGGCGGGCGGCACCATCGCCATCGCGCTCGCCTTCCGCAGCTCGGACCGGCTGGCCGGCGCCTTCGGGACCGCGGTGTCGACCACCATGGTGCTGACCACGCTCCTGCTGCTGCAGGCCATGCGCCGCATCTGGAACTGGCCCTGGACGGCGGTCCTGCCCCTGGCCGCCCTGTTCCTGACCGTGGACGCGACCTTCTTCTGCGCGAACCTTGCGAAGATCGTGGATGGCGGGTGGATTCCCCTGTGCCTGGGCCTTGTCATCTTCGGGATCATGGTCACGTGGCGGACCGGCGTGGATGCGGTGCGCAACCAGCTGTCCAGCCTGGCGCGCACACCGGCCGAGTTCTTCGCCGATCTGGCCGCGGCGGGCGCGCCGCGGGTGAAGGGCACGGCGATCTTTCTCACCCGGACCACGGACAAGGTGCCGCCGTTCATCTCGGAATATGTGGGCAAGGTCGGCGCCCTGCCGCGGCACGCGATCGCCCTGCATGTGACCTTCGCCGAGCAGCCGCGCGTCGACCCGGACCACCGCGCCGAAGTCACGGACCTGGGTCGCGGGCTGTGGCGCGTCAGCCTGACCTACGGCTTCATCGAAATTCCCGACATCGTCCGGGATCTCGAGGGCCTGACGGCGCTGAAAGGCTGCTTCGATACGCCCCACGCCCTCTATCTCGGAACCCGTGACGTGGTGGAGATCACCGGACACGCCCTCGGCCGGCGGCTGTGGCTGCAGACCTTCGCCTTTCTCTATCGCAACTCCGCCCGGGCCAGCGACCGGTTCGTCCTGCCGCCCGAGCGCACCCTGGAGCTGTCCCGCCGCGTCGTCCTGTAGGCTCGCCGCCACAGGTGGAAAAAGTTCGGGGCCGGGAGGTGCGCCGGCGCCGCCGTTCGG
>CAINOV010000151.1 GCA_903851655.1 uncultured Caulobacterales bacterium | reverse complement strand
GAAAGTGTGCTGGGCTGGAAGGAGTACGAGATGGAGGTGGTCCGGGACACGGCGGACAACTGCATCATCATCTGCTCCATCGAGAACATCGACCCCATGGGCGTCCACACCGGCGACTCCATCACCGTCGCCCCGGCGCTCACCCTGACGGACAAGGAATACCAGTGGATGCGCTCGGCCTCCATCGCCGTGCTGCGGGAGATCGGGGTGGAGACGGGGGGCTCCAACGTGCAGTTCGCCGTCAATCCCAAGGACGGCCGCATGGTGGTGATCGAGATGAACCCCCGGGTGTCCCGCTCCTCGGCCCTGGCCTCCAAGGCCACGGGCTTTCCCATCGCCAAGGTCGCCGCCCGCCTCGCCGTCGGCTACACCCTGGACGAGCTGATGAACGACATCACCGGCGCGACGCCCGCCAGCTTCGAGCCGTCCATCGACTATGTGGTCACCAAGATCCCCCGCTTCGCCTTCGAGAAGTATCCGGGGGCGGAGCCGTACCTGACCACCTCCATGAAGTCGGTGGGGGAGGTGATGGCCATCGGCCGGACCTTCAAGGAAAGCTGCCAGAAGGCCCTGCGCGGGCTGGAGACGGGCCTGTCCGGCTTTGACGAGATCACCATCCCCGGCGCCGAGGCCGCTGACCCAGCAGCCGTGAAGGCCGCCGTGCAGGCGGTGCTGAGCCAGCCGACGCCGGACCGCCTGCGGGTGATCGCCCAGGCCTTCCGCCACGGCCTGTCGGTGGAGGAGGTCCGCGTCGCCTGTTCCTACGAGCCCTGGTTCCTGCGCCAGATCGAGGAGATCATCGCCGACGAGGCGCAGATCCTGGCCCAGGGCCTGCCCACGGATGCGGCCGGCGTGCGCCGGCTGAAGGCGGCAGGGTTCTCCGACGCCCGGCTGGCCAGGCTGACCGGCGCCACAGAGGACGAGGTCCGCGCCGCCCGCCGGGCGCTGGGCGTGCGCCCCGTCTATAAACGCATCGACACCTGCGCGGCGGAGTTCGCGGCCAAGACCCCCTACATGTACTCCACCTACGAGACCGGCGTGCTGGGGGGCGAGCCCGAGTGCGAGAGCCAGCCCTCGGCGGCGAAGAAGGCCGTCATCCTCGGCGGCGGTCCCAACCGCATCGGCCAGGGGATCGAATTCGACTATTGCTGCTGCCACGCGGCCTTCGCCCTCGCCGAGATCGGCATCGAGTCGATCATGGTCAACTGCAACCCGGAGACCGTCTCCACCGACTACGACACCTCCGACCGCCTCTATTTCGAGCCCCTGACGGCCGAGGACGTGCTGGAGCTGATCACCACGGAGATGTCCAACGGGACCCTGGCCGGGGTGATCGTGCAGTTCGGCGGCCAGACGCCCCTGAAGCTCGCCCAGGCCCTCGAGGATGCGGGCATCCCCATCCTCGGCACCTCCCCCGACGCCATCGACCTGGCCGAGGATCGCGAGCGGTTCCAGCAGCTCCTGCACCGGATCGGCGTCGCCCAGCCGGTGAACGCCATCGCCCGCAGCGCCGAAGAGGCCTTCGAGGCCGCGCACAAGGTGGGCTATCCGGTGGTGATCCGCCCGTCCTACGTGCTGGGCGGCCGGGCCATGGAGATCCTGCGGGACGACGAGCAGCTGGCCCGCTATGTCCGCGACGCCGTGCAGGTGTCGGGCAAGTCCCCGGTGCTGATCGACCAGTACCTGTCCCGGGCCACGGAAGTCGACGTGGACGCCATCTGCGACGGCGACCAGGTCTATGTGGCCGGGATCATGGAGCATATCGAGGAGGCGGGGGTCCATTCCGGCGACTCGGCCTGCTCCCTGCCGCCGTTCTCGCTGCGCCCGGAGACCATTGCCGAGCTGACCCGCCAGACCGAACTGATGGCCCGGGCCCTGAACGTCCGTGGGCTGATGAACGTGCAGTTCGCCATCGAGGAGCCCCATTCCGCCGCGCCCCGCATCTTCGTGCTGGAGGTCAATCCCCGGGCGTCCCGCACCGTGCCCTTCGTGGCCAAGGCCATCGGCGCGCCGGTGGCCGCCATCGCCGCCAAGGTCATGGCGGGGGAAAAGCTCGCCCAGTTCCGCCTGCCCGGTCCGTCCGCGGATCATATCGCGGTGAAGGAGGCGGTGTTCCCCTTCGCCCGCTTCCCCGGCGTGGACACGGTGCTGGGGCCGGAGATGCGCTCCACCGGCGAGGTCATGGGCCTGGACTGGCGCCGGGAGGGGGAGCCCCTGTCGGCGGCGTTTGCCCGGGCCTTCGCCAAGAGCCAGATCGCCGGCGGCGCCACGGTG
>CAINOV010000150.1 GCA_903851655.1 uncultured Caulobacterales bacterium | reverse complement strand
CCCGGGGGCAGGGGGAGCCGCTGCGCCTGATGCTGGACATCGACGACAAGGTGAAGCTGGTGGCGGTGTTCGCCCACAAGCCGGGACGCAAGCGGATCGTGGCCTCCACCGGCGGCTACGGCTTTGTCCTGCCGGAGGACGAGGCCCTGGCCAACCGCACGGCCGGCAAGCAGGTGCTGAACGTGGACGGGGGCGAGGCGCTGGTCTGCCTGGAGGCCGACGGGGACCCTCTGGCGGTGATCGGCGACAACGCCAAGCTTCTCATCTTCCCGGTGTCGGAGCTGCCGGAGATGCCCCGTGGCAAGGGGGTCAAGCTGCAGTCCTACCGCGAGGGCGGCCTGCGGGACGTGGCGGTCTTCAGCGAAGCCGAGGGCGCCGGCTGGACCGACAGCGGCGGGCGCCGGCGGGACTGGAAGGAATGGCGGGAGTGGCTGGGTCGCCGCGCCGCCGCCGGCAAGGTCGCGCCCAAGGGCTTTCCCGTCACCAAGCGGTTCCGACCGAAGGGCGGCTAGCGGTCGAGGCGGCCCGTTTCCCGCTCCAGGGACGACATCAGCCGCCAGCCGCCGGGGCGCAGCAGCTCCAGCGGCGAGAAGCGGGCCTTGTAGGCCATCTTCGGACTGCCCGCGACCCAGTAGCCCAGATACACGTACGGCGCGCCGAGGCTGACCGCCTGGTTCACATGGTCGAGGATGATGAAAGCGCCCAGGCTGCGGCCGGTCAGCTCCGGATCATAGAAGCTGTAGACCAGGGACAGGCCGTCCTGCAGCAGGTCCACCAGCACGCAGGCAACCAGGTCGCCGGGGCCCCGGTCGTCGGTGCGGCGCCGATACTCGATCAGGTGGGTGCGGACCGCCGTGTCCTCGACCATGGCCACATAGTCCGGCCAGCCCATGTCGGCCATGCCGCCGTCGGCGTGCCGCGCCGTCAGGTAGCGCCGCAGGAGGTCGAACTGCTCGGATGTGGCCTCGGCCTCCACCAGATGGCGCTCGAGGTCCGCATTGCGGTTCAGGGTCCGGCGTTCGGAGCGGGAGAAGACGAAGTCCGCGGCCGGGATGCGCACCGAAACGCAGGCGTCGCAGGCTTCACAGGCCGGGCGATAGGCGATGTTCTGGGAGCGCCGGAACCCGACCTGGGTGAGGTTGTCATTGACCACCGGGCCGTCGGACAGGGGCAGGTGGGCGAACACCTTGCGCTCTTCCCGTCCGGGCAGATAGGGGCAGGCCGACGGCGCCGTCAGGAAGAATCGCAGCTTTCCGGTGGCGAAGTGCTGGGTCACGAGCGGGTGCGGTTCCTGCGGCCGAAGGGGCGCCGTAGCCCGGCGCATGCCAGATTAGGACGCATCCGGCGCCGGCCCGCAAGCGAGGAAGCGTCCCCGGCGAAGCAATCAGCGGCTTTGCGGTTACTGACCGGCATTGGGCGGCAGCACCGGCGCCTCCCGCAGCAGCACAATGGCTATGCGGCGGTTGCCGGGCAGGGTGGGGTCGTCGGGAAACAGGGGTTCGGAGGTGGCCTTGCCCGAGACCTGATAGATTCGATCCGCCGGAACGCCCGCCTCCTGCAGCACCGCGCGGGAGGCGTTGGCGCGGGACGCCGACAGGGCCCAGTCATCGCCGCCGCGGGGCTGGCCGGCGGGGGTGCCGCTGGTGTGGCCGGCGATGGTGATGCGATTGTGCAGCTGGTTGATGACCTTGGAGATGGCCCGCAGCAGCACCCGCGCGCGGTCGTTGGGCCGGGTGGAGCCCTGCTCGAACATGGCCCGGCCTTCCTGGTCGATGAGCTGGATGCGCAGGCCCTCCGGCGTCACGTCCACCAGCACCTGCTTGGACAGCTCGGCCAGCTCTGGCATGTCCTGCAGGGCCTGGCGCAGGCTTTCGGCGGCGCTCTGGAACTGGTCGGCCTCGCGCTTCTGTTCGGCGTCGTGCGTCGCGCTGGACGGGTCGCCCGATGCGGCCTGGGAGGTCTTGCCCTCGTTCTGCGGGTCCTTCGGCGCGGGGACGGACATCTTCTGGATCACCGAGATGGCGCCGTCGCTCTTCACCCCCTTGTCGCCCATGGCCGTGCCGGCGAGGATCCCGCCGGATCCGGAGGTGGCCTCGGACACGCTGGCCGGGGCGAAATAGTCGGCGATGCCGCGCTTCTGCTCGGGCGAGGTGGTGTTGATCAGCCACATCAGCAGGAAGAAGGCCATCATGGCGGTGACGAAGTCGGCATAGGCCACCTTCCACGCGCCGCCATGGTGTCCGCCCCCGGACACCTTCTTCACCTTCTTGATCAGGACCGGCGCGTCGCCGTAAGCCATCCGAAATTCCCTGGACGCCAGTGTTCACGGATCATCAGCCATAAACCGCCGAGATTAAGATGCGGTTGCGTCGGGAGCCATGTTCGCCTACCTGCGGTGTCCCTTCTCTGCAGCGGATCCGCGGTTTCATGTCCGAACCTGACCTCATCCTAGATGCAGAGACGCGTCAGAGCTATCGCGCCGCCCTGGGCGGTTTCGCCACGGGGGTTGCGATCATCACCGTGCTGGACGGGGACCACGCCGTCGGTCTGACCGTGAATTCCTTCACCTCGGTCTCCCTGGAGCCGCCGCTGGTGCTCTGGTGCCTGGGGGAGCAGTCCGACCGGGGCGTCTATTTCCGCCCGGCGCCCAACTTCGTCGTCAACATCCTGAGCGCGGAGCAGCAGGCGCTGGCGGACCGCTGCGCCAAGCGCGGTCAGTACCGCTTCGAACGCGACGAACTGGATCATGTCCGCGCCGGCCGTCCGGCGCTGCCCGGCTGCCTGGCGCGGCTGTGGTGCGACACCTACGACCAGGTGATCCTCGGCGACCATGTGGCCATCATCGGCCGGGTGCGGGCGTTCGACAGCCGGCCCGGCGACGGACTGACCTACTTCCAGGGGCGCTACGGGGCCGCCCCCCGTCCGGCGGTCTGACCTCTAGCCCGCCAGGGCCCGGGCGGCGCGGGGGGCGAAATAGGTGATCACGCCGGCGCATCCGGCGCGCTTGAAGCCCCCCAGGCTTTCCAGCATCGCCCGGTCCCCGTCGATCCAGCCGTTCTGGGCGGCGGCCTGGATCATGGCGTACTCCCCCGAGACCTGGAAGGCGAAGGTGGGCAGGGCGAAGGTCTCGGCCACGCGCTGGACGATGTCCAGATAGGGCATGCCCGGCTTGACCATGACCATGTCCGCGCCCTCGGAGATGTCCAGCGCCACCTCCCGCAGGGCCTCCTCGGAATTGCCGGGATCCATCTGGTAGGTCTTCTTGTCGCCGCTGAGCACGCTGGCGGAGCCGATGGCGTCCCGGTACGGGCCGTAGAAGGCCGAGGCGTACTTGGCCGCATAGGCCATGATCGCCACGTCGGTCATGCCCTCGGCCTCGAGGCTGGTCCGCAGGCGACCCACGCGGCCGTCCATCATGTCCGACGGGGCGAGGATGTCACAGCCGGCGGCGGCCTGCACCAAGCCCTGCTCGATCAGCCGCTCCACCGTCGCATCGTTCAGGATCCTGCCGTTCTCGATCAGGCCGTCATGGCCGTGGCTGGTGAAGGGGTCCAGGGCCACGTCGCACATGATCCCGACCTCGGGAGCGGCGTCCTTCATGGCCTTCACGGCGCGGCAGATCAGCCCGTTCTCGTCCGTGGCGGCCGTGCCGCGGTCATCCTTCAGGGCCGGGTCGATGAAGGGGAACACCGCGATTGCGGGAATGCCGAGCGTCCGGGCCTCCCTTGCAGCCTCGGCGGCGCGGCGGACGGACATCCGCGGCGCGCCGGGCATGGAGGCGACCTGGATTTCGTCTTCCGGACCGTCATGCACCACCAGGGACCAGATCAGGTCGCTGGGGGTGAGGACGGTCTCGCGGACCAGCCGCCGGATCCAGTCCGCCTGGCGGAGCCGGCGGGGACGAAGGGCCGGGTAGGCGGCCAGCGGTGCTCTGTACATGCCCGATTCCTGATCTGCGGCTTACGCCACAGGGGTGTGGCCTATCGGGCGGTTTCCGGCAAGCCTCAGGAACCCGAACAAGGACTGCAGCAGGGTCCAGGCGGCGCCGAACAGCACCAGGGTGACGGAGGTCGCCAGCATGATCCCGCCGATCCAGGCCTGCTGTCCCGCGCGGGTCACGCCCAGGGTCTCGGTCGAAACGCCGGACATCCGCTCCGCCCAGCCGACGGCGGCCGCCAGCCAGACGCCGCTGCCGGCGAAGCCTGCGATCACCGCGCCGATGATGCAGAACGCCCCCATCCAGAAGATCCGGACCTGGTGGCGGTAGTGGGTGCGCAGCACCGGATGGGAGTCGTGCCCGTGGGCCAGGGCGAGGGCCAGGGCCACGACGCTGGGCACGCCGAAGGTGAAGACCCCGAGGAACAGCAGCACATAGCCGATAAACGCGACCAGACGGTCAAACTGCGTCATGACCGGATCCTGTCCAGGACCGGCGAAAACATTGGGCATCCAGCAACTCCCCCGACCCGCGCGCGCACAAAACCCGGCGACCTGACGCTCGTTAACGTTTGTTCGCGACGCTCTGATAACTCCGATGCTATGACTGTGACACAGTCCCGGAGGGTCGCAGCCATAAACCCTGTCTGGTTGTAGGGCGTCGATGCGGAGCGGGACCAGGTGTGGCGTAAGGGTTACGACGTGACGACACGGCTGGGGGCGAGACGGCTGGAGACGACGCGCCGTCGGGGACGGGAGAGACGCAATGGGCTTCTGGCCTGGGTCGCGTCCCTGTGCCTGACGGCCATGGCGGGCGCTGCGGCGGCGGACACCGCGCCGGCCAGGGCCTCGAACGGGCTTCCGGCGGCGGCGGTCGCGCCGGCGGTTCCCGCGGACCCGGCGGTGGAACTGGGCCGCCTGCCGAACGGGCTGCGCTACGCCGTCCAGTCCAATCACAAGCCCGGCGGCGGCGTCTCGTTCCGCCTGTATTTCGAGGCCGGGTCGGCGCAGGAAGGCGACGATGAGCGCGGAGTCGCCCATTTTCTCGAGCACATGGCCTTCGAGGGCGGACGGGCCATTCCCGGAACCGCCCTGTCCTCCCGGTTCCAGGAGGCGGGCATCTCCATCGAGCGGGATCACAACGCCTTCACCAACCTGACGGGCACCTACTACGTCATGGACCTGCAGGCGGTGACGCCCGCCAAGCTCGACCTGGCGCTGCTCTGGCTGCGCGACGTGGCCGACGGGCTGACCCTGGAGCCTGAGGCGGTGGACCGGCAGCGGGGCGTCGTCACGTCGGAGTACTACGCCCGCCGGGACGGGGGCACCAATGTCTCGGAATCGATCCGCCGCTTTCTCCAGCCGGAGCTGGTCGCGCCGCGACGGTCCCCGGGGGGCTCCCCGGAAACGTTGCGGACCCTGTCCGCGGAGACCCTGCGGAAGTATTACGCCCGCTACTATCGGCCGGACCGGGCGTTCGTGATCATGGTCGGCGATCTGCCGGCGGCCGAGATGAAAGCCCGGATCGCGGCGGCCTTCTCCAGCTGGACGGCGCAGGGGGCGGCGCAGCCGGACCCGGACGCCGGACAGGTGGACTATGCCCGTCCGACAGGGTTCTTCGTGGTCCACGCCCCCAACTTCGCGCAGGGCGTCATCGACATCTGCCGACCCGCGCCGGCGGAGCCGCACCTTTCGCCCGGCGTCGCCGCCTGGAAGGCGCTGTTGTCCGATGTCGCCTGGATGCTGCCCCTGCAGGAGCGGCTGGATCATCTCGCCCGCGCGCCGGACGCCCCGTTCGTGACCGCAAAGATCGAACGGAGCGAGCAGCAGAAGCGCTTCGCCATGACCTGCGTCTTCGCCACCCCCAAGCCCGACCGCTGGGCGGACTCGGTGGCGGTCCTGTCCGACGAAATTCGCCGGCTGGAGACCCACGGGATCACGCATGAGGAGCTGGAGCGCACGCTCACCGTGATCGCGGCGCGGGTGGACTCCGCGACAACGGCGTCCCGCACGTCGCCCCAGATCGCCCAGACCCTCATCCAGACCCTTCTGGACCGGGACACGCCGGTAACCGCCGCGACCAGCGCGACCCTGTTCGCCGCCGCCCGCGCCCAGATGACCGAGGCGGATGCGGCGGCGTCGCTGCGGCGGCGCTGGACCCAGGCGGCGCCGCCGCTGCTGGCGCTGGTCTCGACCACGCCGGCCGCGCCTGCGGATCTGCGGCAGACCTGGCAGGCCGCGCTCAACCGGCCGCAACCGCCCCAGATCCAGCGGGCCGAGATGGCGCCCTGGGCCTACGCCAATCTGGGGCCGCCGGGAAAGGTCATCGATCGCCAGGAGATCAGCGACCCGAACTTCGTGCGTCTGACCTTCAGCAACGGGGTGCGCGCCAACATCAAGATCCTGGCCTCCGATCGCAATCGCGTGGAGATCCGCGCGCGCTTCGGCGCCGGAGAGCTGGAGTTCCCGCCCACGGACCTGGGGGTGGCCACCATCGGCGCCGGCGTGGTGACCAGCGGCGGACTGGGCAAGCATGACGACGAGACCCTCAGCCGCCTGCTGGAGGCGCACGCCTCGGACTTCCGGTTTTCTATGGAGCGGGATCATTTCAGCCTCGCCGGCGTGTCGCGGACCGAGGATTCCCAACTGCTGGCGCAGGTGCTGGCGGCCTATCTGTTCGACCCCGGCTTCCGTCCGGAATCCGACCGGGATGTCCCGCAGACGGTGAAGACCTTCTACACCAACCTGCGGGTGACGCCGATCCTGGCGGCGCAGCGCGCGCTCCGCGCCCAGCTGCCCGGGGACCCGTCGGGCAATCTGCCGCCGGAAGCCATCGCGGCGGGGTTCAAGGCGACGGACTTTGCCCGGGTCTTCCGTCCCGCCCTGCTCAGCGACCCGATCGAGGTGACCCTGGTCGGCGACATCAGCGAGGAGGACGCCACCCGGCTCCTGGCCACCAGCTTCGGCGCGCTGCCCCGTCGCACGGGTCCGGCGGATCCCGCCAATCCCAACGCCGTGCGCCTGCGCTTTCCCCAGCGCTCGCCGCAGCTGGCCACCGCCCACCATATCGGCCTG
>CAINOV010000149.1 GCA_903851655.1 uncultured Caulobacterales bacterium | reverse complement strand
TTCGAGAAGATCTATTTCCTGAATGGCCACGGCGGCAATGTCGCCACCATCGAGGCGGCCTTCTCCGAGATCTATTCCGAATCCAGCTGGCGGCGGGAGCGTCGCGGCTTCGCCCTGAAGCTGAAGAACTGGTGGGACCTGCCCGGCGTCGCCAAGCTGTGCGAGCGCCTCTACCCCACCGGGCACGGCAGCCACGCCACCCCGTCCGAGATCGCCGTCACCCAGTTCGCCTATCCGGACAGCGTCAAGGCGGCCAACTATGCGCCGCAGATCGCCCCCAGCGGCCCGATCCGGGAGGCGCTGGACTTCCGCGCCCGCTATGCCGACGGACGGATGGGATCGGATCCGGGCCTTGCGACCCCGGAGGCGGGGGGAGAGATCGTCCGGCTGGCCGCCGACGGCCTGGTCAGCGATGTCCGCGCCTTTTCAGCAGAGCCCAGCGTCTGACGCCACGGCTCAGGGCGCCAGACGGTAGCCGCCGACCTCGGTGACCAGGATCTGGGCGGCGCCGGCGGTCACCTCGATCTTCTGCCGCAGACGGTAGATGTGGGTTTCCAGCGTGTGGGTGGTGACGCCGGCGTTGTAGCCCCAGACCTCCGCCAGCAGGGCCTCCCGCGTCGCGGTGCGGCCTTCGGCGCGATAGAGGTACTTGAGGATGTTGGTTTCCTTCTCGGTGAGACGGATCTTCTTCTGCCGGGCGTCGACCAGCACCTTCTGCGCCGGGCGGAATTCGTAGGGGCCGATGTGGAAGACCGCGTGCTCGGACTGTTCGTGGGCGCGGAGATGGGCGCGGATCCGGGCGGCGAGGACGGCGAACTTGAAGGGCTTGGTCACATAGTCGTCCGCGCCGGAATCGAGGCCGCGGATGGCGTCCGCGTCCTCGACCGCGCCGGTCAGCATGATCACCGGCGCGCTGATCCCCTCGCTGCGCAGCTGCTTGCAGGCGTCGCGGCCGTCGCCGTCGGGCAGGTCCACGTCCAGGATGATCAGGTCCGGCGACAGGGTGCGCGCCGCCTCCAGTCCCGCGGCGATGGTTCCGGCGGCGGTGACCTTGAAGTCGGCCTCCATGGCCAGCTGTTCCGCCAGCGCCTCGCGCAGGTCGGTGTCGTCATCGACGATCAGAAGGGTTTTCTGCTGTGACATATGTGCGATCCTGCACCGGGAAGCCTGAGGGGCCAAGATGGCGAGGACGAGGCGATAGCATGAATTTCATCGCGCACGGGGATGGTCGTTTCACCGCCCCCGGCTGGGCGACCCGCTGCAGCCTGGGTCGGTCGGGCGTCAAACCCGCGGCGGACAAGCGGGAGGGCGACGGCGCCTCGCCCCTCGGCGTCTGGCCGATCCGCCGGGTGCTCTACCGACCCGATCGGGTGACGGGGTTGCAGACGGGCGTGCCCGCCGCCCCGCTGGACCCGTCGGACGGCTGGTGCGACGCGCCGGCGGATTCCGCCTACAACCGGCCTGTGCGCCTGCCGTATCCCGCCAGCGCCGAAAATCTCTGGCGCGAGGACGAGGTCTACGATCTTATTGTCATCCTGGGTCACAATGACGACCCGCCGGTTCCGGGCCTCGGTTCGGCGATCTTCCTGCATCTGGCGCGACCGGATGGCGCGCCCACGGAAGGGTGCGTCGCCCTG
>CAINOV010000148.1 GCA_903851655.1 uncultured Caulobacterales bacterium | reverse complement strand
CTCGGCGAAGATCATCACGCCGGCGGCGGACTGGATCAGGTGGGCGCAGGTCCGGGATCCCACCACCAGGAAGAAGGCGTCCTGGATCTTGCGGTGAAGCCAGACGATTCCCGTCAGGCCGCAGAACACCTCGCGCTGTCCGCGCTCCCGCAGGACCTCCCGGCGAGCCGGGGTCTGGGCGGCGGTGCGGGGGCTGATATCGAGGACGGTCATGCGGCGTGACCGGTCAGGGAGGTCGCGTCCCGGCCAGCCTCAAGCCGGGCCTGGCGCAGCTTCCAGATGAACTGGCCGGCGTTGATCGCATAGGCCGCATAGGCGGCGATGGCGATCTGCATCTGCTGCAGCGGCGTGGCGAGGTGGAACAGCGTCCCGGCCAGATAGGCGGTCTGCAGCGTCAGGACGAGGAAGCTGAACACGTCCTCCCAGAAGAAGGCCGGGGCGAACAGCCACTTGCCGAACACCTTCTTCTCCCAGATCGAACCGGTGATCATGATGGTGTAGAGCAGCAGGGTCTTCAGCAGGATCGAGGCCGTGGCGAGCTCGTATCCGCGGCCGGTGACCAGATAGCGGACCACCAGCACGAGGCTGATGGCGAAGACCAGGAACTGGATCGGCGCCAGCACCGCCTGGACGACGGTCCAGCGGGTCCTGTCGCGCCGCACGCGCTCCTCCGGCGTGTAGAGCGGCCGCCGCGCCGGCGCCTTCAGGTGCAGGCCGACAGTGGCGCCCCAGGGCGCGGGGGCCACGGTCTCGAACCAGTTTTCCAGAAGGGTCAGCGGGCCGCGCGGCGCGGAGCCCAGGCGATTGGCCGGAGCATTCTGTGACCCAGGGTAGTTGCTGTGGATGCTCACGGCCGGTCTCCGAACGCATTGGCGTCGAGAGGATGCTATGGCCGCCCCCGATATGTGTCAATCTACCATGACGTCATTTCTAGTTGACACTTTTGGCTTGACGAAGGTTTTAACCCGCTGCCATCTTAACAAACCACGGAATTGAGCTAGGCTTCTCACTGGATGGGTCTTGCAGGGCGCGAAAGACGCCCGTGACCACGCCGGGAAACGCAACGGTTCAGTGACCTCGGGCCTCACGGTCGCCGGGGTGGCTGCATCAGATCCGACGGCGACGAAGTCCTGTTCAGGCTCCGCCGCTCCGTCCGGTGGAGGGTAATCATGAACGGACTTGCGTTCACATCGCCATTCAAGTTCCTCAGCCAGTTCAGCCGGGAGGCCGGGGCAGCGCGTGCGCCCCGCGTCGAGGCGAACCGGATCGGAACCGCCGTTCCGGAGGATCCGGAGGCGCGACACAACGCCCAGAACCTTCGGGCGATCGTGGAATACGAGATCATCCCCAGACTGATGCTGGCCCATTCCGACGGAACAGAGGCCGCGCCGGGCGACACGGCGGAACTCCGCATCAACGGGGACACGGTCCGCTACTTCGCCGAACTCACCCTCACCCGCGACGCTGACGTCCTGTCGGCCTTCGTCGGGCGGCTGGTGGAGCGGGAGTTCACGCTGGAAGCCGTCTACATGGACCTGGTGGTTCCGGCCGCCCGCCTGTTGGGCGACTTCTGGAACGACGACACGGTCTCCTACACCGACGTGACCATCGGCCTCGGCCGCCTGCAGCAACTGATCCGCGCGATGGGCTGGCAGATCCCGCCGGGACGGGACATTCCGGAGGGATCCAGCTCCGCCCTGTTCGCCGTGACGCCGGGTGAAAGCCACACCCTGGGCCTGATCATCGTCGAGGACCAGTTCCGGCGGGCGGGCTGGCGCACCTGGCTGGAGACCGCCGTGGACGAGCCGCAGCTGGCCGCCGCGGTGGCGCATCACTGGTTCGACGTGGTCGGCTTCACCCTCAGCAACCCCGCCCGGGCGAGCCGGCTGAAGTCGGCGATCGCCGCCGTCCGCCGGGCGTCGCGCAATCGAGACGTCTATGTTCTCGTCGGCGGTCAGCCGTTTCTGGATGAGGCGGTGTCGTCGCAGGACGTCGGCGCAGACGCCACTGCGGCCAACGGCGTCGACGCTTTGACTTTAACGCTCAATACGGTATGCCACCCCTGAAATAGCGTCCATCTGCCTTGACAATACGTCACTTGACGTCAGCTCCTTGGAACCAAATCCAGTGCCCAACGCCCAGGTCTTTACCGACGTTTCGGAGCATTTGCCTTTCCGGCGAGGGCTGCTGGGCGCGTTGGACACCGACATCGCCGAGACCGTGCTGGCCGCCAGCGGCGACGTGACCATGGTGATCGATTCCGAGGGGCGGATCCGAGACATCGCCGCCTCGGCCGACATGGCGCGGGAGGGCGCGGACCGCTGGCTGGATCAGCGCTGGTCCGACATCGTCTCCGACGACAGCCGCCACAAGGTCGACGAACTGTTGCGCGACGCCCTCAGCAAGGGGCGGACGCGGTGGCGGGAAATCAATCAGATCTCCCCGGACAATGACCCCATCTCGATCCGCTACGTGGCCGTGGACGCCGGGCGGGACGGCCACGTGATCGCCATCGGGCGCGACGACCGCGCCAGCGCCGCGATGCAGCAGCGCCTGCTGGAAGCCCAGCAGGTGATGGAGCGGGACTACGCCAAGCTGCGGGACGTGGAGTTCCGTTACCGCCTGCTGTTCCAGATGTCCGGCGAGGCGGTGATCATCGTGGATGCGTCCACCCGCCGGATCGTCGAGGCCAATCCCGCGGCGGAGCGGCTGCTGGGCGTCGCCCATGGCAGCCCGCTGGGCGACACCTTCGCCCGCGCCTTCGATGACGCGAGCCAGGACGCCGCGGCCCTGTTGCTGACCGAGGCCCAGACCTCGAATCGCCCGCCCACGGCCGGCGTGTCCCTGAAGTGCGACGGACGCGACGTGGTAGCCACCGCCTCGATCTTCCGCCAGGAGCGCACCACCCAGTTCCTGGTGCGGCTGGTGCCCGCCGGCGCGGTCCCGACGCCGGAGCCGGATGCCGACAGCCGTCTGCGCGAAGTGCTGGAGCGGATGCCCGACGCCTTTGTCATGACTGACGCCGATGCGCGCATCCTGACGGTCAACAGCGCCTTCCTGGATCTGGCGCGAATCGCCTCCTCCGCCCAGGCGGAAGGCCAGTTGCTGAACAGCTTCCTCGGCCGCGCGGGCCTGGAGCGGGATATCCTCATCGACAACATCCGCGCGCACGGGTCGATCCGCAACTTCACCACCACCCTGCGCACCCAGCTGGGCGAGCTCGAGGACGTGGAGATCTCCGGCGTCTATGTGGGTGCGGACAACGGCCCGCCCTGCTACGGCCTGACCATCCGTGGCGTGCGCCGGCCCAACCCCACCCCCGGCCTGCCCCGCGCCGGCCTCAGCCGCTCGGTGGAGCAGCTGAGCGAACTGGTCGGCCGGGTCACCCTGAAGGAGCTGGTGCGCGAAAGCACCGATCTGGTGGAGCGCCTGTGCATCGAGGCGGCGCTGGAGCTGACCCGCAACAATCGCGCCTCCGCGGCGGAGATCCTGGGCCTCAGCCGCCAGGGCCTCTACTCGAAGCTGCACAAGTTCGGCCTCGGCAACCTGTCTTCCGACGACTCCTAGCCGGGATCGGCCCGGCGCAGCTCAGCCGCCGACGGTCAATGACCGGCCTCGACGGCCAGACGTATGGCGTCGGCCCCCGACCGGACATCCAGCGCCTTGAGCAGGGCGGCGCGGTGCATCTTCACGGTCCGTTCCGTCAGCTGCAGCTCGTAGGCGATCTGCTTGTTCAGCTTGCCGGCGGACATGCCGAGCAGCACCTCCTTCTGGCGATCGCTGAGGGCCGCAATCCGGGCCCGCGCCACATCGGCGCGGCTGGGCTCCGCGTCCGCCTCCGGCGCCACGGTCTGGGACCCGAGGAAGAAGTCGAGTTCTCCCTCCGCGTCGAAGATCGGCGCGACCAGGACCGCGTTGCGGAACGGCGACCCGTCCTTTCTATAATTGCGGATCTCCACCAGCACCGGCATCCGGGCGCGGACGCCCTGACGGATCTGCTCGGACAGATCCCGCTCCGTGCTGGGTCCCGCCAGGAACCGGCAGTTGCGCCCCACCACCTCGTCCCGACCGTAGCCTGTCAGGGCCAGGAACGCCTGGTTGCAATGCACGATTGGGTTGTCCGGCTGGCGCGGGTCGCTCAGCACGGCGGCGATGGGACTGGCGTCTATCATCTTCGCCAGGGCGGTGAAGGACCGCTGAACCCGCGCACCTGGGCCGACTTCCCTTTTGGACATGTTGGCGAACATGCGCAACGGGACCAAATTTTACAAGGGCGGACGTCCAGACCGCCGAAAGGGCGGACGACAGCCCAGATCCGGGTCGAGAAGGACGCGCATGAACTACATTTCCCCTGATTCCCGCCTGTTCGACGCCGACGGCAAGTTCGTGGTCCCCGACCATGTTCAGGACGCGGTCCGCATCCTGCTGCGCTGGGCGGGCGAGAACCCGGAACGGGAGGGTCTGGTCGACACCCCCAAGCGCTTCGCCCGGGCCTGGTTGGAATACTGCCAGGGATATGAAGAGGATCCGGGCCAGCACCTGGCGCGGACCTTCGACGAGGTGGGCGGCTATGACGAGATCGTGCTGCTGCGGGACATCCCGTTCCAGTCCCACTGCGAGCATCATTTGGCGCCGATCACCGGGGTGGCCTCCATCGCCTATCTGCCGCGCAACCGGGTCGTCGGGATCTCGAAGCTGGCGCGGGTGCTCCAGGGTTACGCCCAGCGGCTTCAGGTGCAGGAGCGGCTCACCGCCGAGGTGGCGGATTGCATCTGGGAGCACCTGCAGCCCCGCGGCGTGGCGGTGGTCATCGAGGCCCAACACGGCTGCATGACCGGCCGGGGCGTCCGCACGCCCGGCGTCGGCATGGTGACGACGCGCCTCAAGGGCGTGTTCCAGGAGGATCCCGCCAGCCGCAGGGACGTCCTCGCGCTGATGGGGCGCTGAGCCGATGCGCATCGCCGTCATCGGCGCCGGCATGGCCGGCCTGTCCTGCGCCACCGCCCTGACCGCCGCGGGGGTCGACATCCGGGTGTTCGACAAGGGCCGCGGCCCCTCCGGCCGGATGGCCACGCGCCGGCTGGACACGCCCCTGGGCGAGGCGAGTTTCGACATGGGGGCCCAGTATTTCACCGTCCGGAGCCCTCCCTTCGCCGAAGCCGTCGCCGGGTGGGTGAACGCCGGCCATGTGGCCCCCTGGCCGGCGGCGGGGCCGGAAGCCTGGGTCGGCACGCCGTCCATGACCGCGCCGCTCAAATCCATGGCCGAACGCCTGGACATCGCCTGGAACAGCTTCGTGGGCGGGCTCAGCCGGGGGCCGGAGGGATGGCGCCTGCATCTGAAGGAGGGCGAGACCGGACCCTTCGACGCCGTGGTGATCGCCCTGCCCGCCGAACAGGCGACCCCGTTCCTGGCCCTGACCGATCCCTCCTTCTTCAAGCGCAACACCCTGTCCCAGACCTCGCCCTGCTGGACCGGCCTGTTCGCCTTCGCCGCCCCGCTGTCGGTGTCGGCGCCGATCTTCCGCAAGCAGGGCCTGGTCAGCTGGGCGGCGCGCAACAGCGCCAAGCCCGGTCGCGGCTCGCTGGAGACCTGGGTGGTCCAGGCGGACCACGACTGGTCGCGCGCCCATCTGGAAGAGGATGCCGAGGCGATGGCCGCCCGGCTGCTGGAAGCGCTGCTGGCCCTGACCGGGGATCCCGGCCGCCCGGCGCTGGCGCAGTCGGCGCACCGCTGGCGGTTCGCCCTGTCGACGGCGCTGGGGCTCGACTGCCTGTGGAACCACGAGATCGGCCTGGGCGTCTGCGGCGACTGGCTGCTGGCGCCGCGGGTGGAGAGCGCCTGGATCTCCGGCGCGGCGCTGGCCGGGCGCATCGGCGCCGATCTCGACCGGATCCACCGGTCCGCCGGGTCCGGCGGCCGCTTGGGCCTACGCCTGCCCCTGCCCGGCTGAGACCGGTCGGGCCCGCCCGGCGCCCGGCGACCGGCAGGTCTTTCCCCGCGCTGGCGCAGGGTTTATGAGGCGAAGGCGCGAAGGGCGCAATTCGGCGGAACCGGCCATGGCGGATTTCGACACCGACACCGAGCAGGTGCTGGACGCCCTCTGCGCCCGCCTGATCCAGCGCGCCGACGCCGCAAGACCGCTCCGGGTCGGGCTGACGGGCTCGGTGGCGGCGGGCAAGAGCACGCTGTCCGCGGCCCTGGTGCGGCGGCTGGAGGGCCGGCTCTCCGTGGAGGCGGTCGCCACCGACGGCTTCCTGCTGCCCAATGACACGCTCAACGCCCGCGGACTGGGGATGCGCAAGGGGTTTCCGGAGTCCTATGACGCGGACGCCCTGTTCGCCCTCCTCGACGCCGTCCGGACCGGCCCGGTCCGCGTGCCGGGCTATTCCCACGTGACCTACGACATCGACCCGGCCCTGACCCGCACCCTGGACCGGCCCGACATCCTGATCCTCGAGGGCCTGGGCTTCGCGCCCCTCGAGGATGGCCGCACCATCGCCGACGGACTCGACCTGCTGATCTATCTCGACGCCGCGGAAGCGGATCTGGAGACCTGGTTCGCCGCCCGGTTCCTGGACCTGTGGCGGGCCGCGGAGCACGACCCGGCCTCGTTCTACGCCCAGTTCCGGCACATGGACGAAGCCCAGGCCGATCAGTTCGGGCGAGTGGTGTGGGCGCGCATCAACCTTCCCAACCTGCGCGATCACATCAGCCGATCACGGGACCGGGCGGACATCCTGCTGCAGAAGCTCGAAGGCCACCGGCTCCGCGCCGTCCGGGGCCTCTGACACCCGCGTCCACGCCAGATCGCCGGCGTAGCGCCAGGCCATCCGCCCGTCCTCGTCCAGCAGAAGCAGGTGGATCCAGCGGTTGTCGCACAGGGCGCGCACCGCAGGATGCCGCGCCAGTAT
>CAINOV010000147.1 GCA_903851655.1 uncultured Caulobacterales bacterium | reverse complement strand
GAAACCCAGCCCCAGTCGATCGTCACCCACAAGTTCATCGAGCAGGCGACGCCGGAAACCGGCGACTACTCCACCACGATCCTGCTGGCCCCCTCCATCGGCGGCATCAGCGCCGCCGGTGGCGGCGTGAACGAGACCAACAAGTCCACCCTGCGCGGCTTCCAGGACGGACAGTACAACCTGACCTATGACGGTATCGCGTTTGGCGACACAAACGACCCGACCCACCATACCGCCTCGTTCTTCCCGTCCTCGACCATCGGCACGGCCGTCGTCGACCGGGGGCCGGGCGCGGCGGGCGACCTGGGCCAGGCCAATCTGGGCGGCGCGGTGCACTTCTTCTCGCCGCACGTGGAAGACGTGATGGGCGCGTCGCAGAAGGCCACCTACGGCACCTTCAACACCCAGAGCTATGTGACGACCCTGAACTCCGGCGCCCTCAGCCAGCTGCACGGAACCAAGGTGCTGCTGAGCCTGGACGAGCGGTCCTCGGACAGCCAGCTGACCAATTCTCCCGCCGTCGCCCAGAATCAGCTGCTGAAGATCGTCACCCCGATCAATGACAAGACCCAGGTGACCTTCTTCGCCTCGCACAACTACACGCGGTTCTACACCTCGGACGCATCGTTGCCGCCGGGCGAAACGGCCGCCCAGATCGCTGCCTACGGCAAGAACTTCTCCCTGACCAACATTCCGAACGAAGAGCATTACTACAAGTACAATCACGAGAAGAAGCAGTCCGACTTCGAGTATGTGGACTTCAAGAGCGTCCTGTCCTCGACCCTCGACGTTGAAGACCAGGCCTACACCTATTTCTATTCCAACAAGACCGTCTCCGCCAACGACGTGACCGGCCTGATCGGCGGGACCAGCAGCACCATCACGGCGGCCCAGGCGCTGCTGGCGTCGGCGCCGCCCACGCCGGCGGTGGTCAGCGGCGTTCCCGTGGCGGCGGGCCAGACCTTCAATGTCAAGGCCGGCGATATCGGCGGATACGACAAGCTGAACCGCTATCGGGTGGTGGGCGACATCGTCCGGATCAACAACGACTTCGGCTTCGGCACCCTGCGGGCCGGCGGCCTGTACGAACAGTCGTGGACCCAGCGGCACAACTTCTTCGTCGACCTGACCACTGGCGACACGCCGGAGATCACCCGCAAGGCCAATACGCTGATCCCCTACGCCAACAACGAAAAGCTGCTCGAGTCGTCCCGCTGGCAACAATATCAGGTGTTCGCCGACTTCGAATGGCGTCCGACGGACAGCCTGACCATCACGCCCGGCTACAAGTATGTGAACTTCACCCGCTATATCGATGCGCCGGTGGAGAATGGCGTGGCGGGGGCGACGGGCGCCGCGGGCAAGGCGGCCGCCATCAACGGCCAGAACACCTATGAGAAGTCCCTGTACTTCCTGACCGCCAACTACCGGATCGAGCCCTACTGGTCGGTCTACGCCCAGACGGCCACGGGCTTCCTGGTGCCGTCCCTGTCGTTCGAACAGGTGTCGAACTTTGCGCTGAACAATCTGAAGCCGCAGGAAAGCGTCAACTACCAGCTGGGAACGGTCTATACCCGCGGCAACTTCACCATCGACGGCGACGTGTACCGGATCGACGTGACCAACATCGAAACGTCGGGGCCGACGTCCTGCGGCTGCTTCGTCAATGGCGGCAATGCGGAGTTCGGCGGCGTCGAGGGCCAGGCGGCCTACACCTATTCCAATGGCGTCACCCTGTTCGCCAACGGATCGGTGAACTCGGCCAAGAACTACACCCAGGCGCCCAAGTCCACCGAAGCTGGCGGCGTGATCTACGCCCACGGTCCGATCAACGCCACCGTCACCTACAAGGTCGTCGGGCCGCAGGTGTCCAAGGGCGGCACGCCGCTGGGCGCCTATTCGACCCTGGATGCGTCGTTCAGCTATGACTTCGGCCGGTTCAAGGCCAAGCTGGCGGGCTTCAACCTGATGGATGACCGCAAGGTGACCCAGTATGACGGCACCTTCTACGCCTTCCAGGTGGGTCGCCAGGTCCAGCTGACCCTGCAGGCCAAGTTCTAGGACTCGCTTCGCCGACCCGTCACGGCGGATCACGATGCGGCGCGGGGGGACACCTCCGCGCCGTTTTCGTTTGCGGCGGCGGCCGCGGCCATCGTGCACAGACTTCAGGCGCCCGCCAGGTTCGCGTCACCAACCGGTCGCGGAGAGGTGACGCAGGCGTCACATTGCGGCGCCATACGGGACCCTCAACTTTCGGGGGTAAATCATGCGTCACCATCTGTCACTCAAGGCCGCGCTGCTGCTGGCCGGAAGCGTTCTGTCGCTGGCCGCCGCCGATCGTGCCGCCGAGGCGGCCGACACCACCCCCGCGAGCGTTGACGAACTGGCGCCGGTGGTGGTCTCCGCCCAGAAGCGCGAGCAGAACCAGCTCGACGTGCCGATCACCATGCAGGCCTTCAGCGGCGATTATGTCAGCAAGGTCGGCGTCCAGAACCTGACCGACCTGTCCACTCTGACGCCGGGCTTCTATGTCCAGAACCAGTCGTCGCAGAACCCGGGTCTGGTGATGCGCGGGATCACCGACGACAATGCCGGACCCACCGACGAGGCGCGCGTCTCGGTCTATCAGGACGGGGTGTCCATCTCGCGCATCACCACGGCGTCGACGGAACTGTTCGACGTGCAGCGGATCGAGGTGGAGAAGGGGCCGCAGTCGACCCTGTTTGGTCGCTCCGCCCTGACCGGCGCGGTCAACATCATCCAGAACAAGGCCAACGAGCGGGGCTATGACTGGAACGCCAAGGCCGAAGCCGGAAACTACGGCTATCGGGACGCGGAGGGGATGGTCAACATCCCGCTGACGGACAGCCTGGCCATCCGCTTCGCCGGCCGCGTGAAGACCCGCGAGGGCTATGTCACCAACCTGCTCGATCCGGGGCTCAGCAACCGGCTGAACAGCGACAACACCACCGCCTTCCGGATGGCTGTCAACTATTCCGCCGAGCGCTACACCAATGACCTGCTGCTCAATGTGGAGCAGGACCACAACACCGGCGTCGACTACAAGAGCGTCGACTTCTATCCCACCAATCCGGCCACGGGCGCGGTCATCGGCAATCTCAACCCCTACAGCGCCGTCGCCCTGAACCCCGACGCCAACGCCGCCAGCGGCAATCATCTGTTCGTCCATCGCCGCCTGATCGGCGTGACCGACATCGCCACCCTGAAGCTGGGGAACGGGTTCAAGCTCACCTCGACCACCGCCTGGCGCCACGACTATTTCAACGAGCGCGGCGACAATGACGGCACGGCCATCCAGCTGATCAACTCCAACACCTTTGGCGGCGGGCACCAGTACAGTCAGGAGTTCCGCCTGAACTATGACGCCGGGGGGCGGTTCACGGCCTTTGGCGGCCTCAGCTACTTCCAGGAAAGCACCCAGGGCGCGACCCAGGTGGGCTATGGCCAACCGGCCCTGCTGGGGCTGTTGCTCAACACCGCGGGGCCCCTGAACCGCGTGACCCACGTGATCCCCCCGGCGGGGTATTACGGCTCGGTGGCGGTGGTCCAGCCGGAGATCGCCGGTCTTCTGGGCTTCCGGCCGACGGATCCGGGCTTTGCGCAGGAATACGGCCTCGCGGGCGCCCTGGCGGCCAACATCACCGGCGCCAACGCCGTGCACAACGAGCAGGCGACCACCGTGTCCCGGGACCAGTCCTATGACGCGTTTGTCGACGGCTCCTACAAGCTGACCCCGAAGCTGGAGGTCAGCGCGGGCCTGCGCCTCAGCCATGACGAGAAGACCACCCTCTACAGCGCCTCGGTCAGCGACCGGTCGGTGCTGGGCGGGCTGATCGCCCTGGGCTCCCTTCCGGCGTCGATCCGGCCGGCGCTGCTGGCGGGGCTCGCCAACCCGCTGGCGCCGTCCCTCCTGATCCCCAACAGCGTGCTGCCGGCCTTCGCCCTGCTGGGCCAGCCCACGGAGAACAACGGCCAGTATGACAGCGGCAAGCTGAGCAATGACTCGGTCAGCTGGCGCCTCACCAGCCGCTATGCGCTGAGCGACACCCAGAGCCTCTACGCCACCTATTCCCGCGGCGTGCGTCCGCGGGTGCTGACCGGCGTGTCCGGCGCGGCGCCCGAGACCGCGGCGGTGTTCAACCCGCTGGCGGCGGAAACCCTCGACAACTACGAGGCCGGCTACAAGGCCACCCTGTTCGACAAGAGCCTGTCCGTCGACACGGCGGTCTATATCAACGACTACCAGCACTTCTCGACCACCGTCGTGCAGCAGGGCCGGTACGTCTCGATCGACGCGGGTCAGGCCCAGACCTACGGCTTCGAAGCCCAGCTGATCTGGTCGGTGATGAAGGGGGTGGATCTGTTCGGGGCCTATGCCTACACCCACGGGCGGTTCGGGAGCGGGCTGTACGACGGCAACCATTTCCGTCTGACCCCCGATCACACGGTCAGCCTGGGGGGCGCCTACCGCTTCGCCGCCCTGGGCGGGACCATCGAAGTTCTGCCCCGCTACCAGTGGAAGTCGAAGTATTACTTCAACGAGGACAACGGCAAGCTGTCCGAGCAGAACTACATCCTGAACGAGATCACCACCAACCAGTACCAGAACGCCTTCGGCCTGCTGGACCTGCGGGTCGGCTACAGCCCGGCGGGCCAGTCCTGGAAGCTGGAGCTCTACTCCACCAACCTGACCAACCAGAAGTTCCTCAAGGACGCCGGCAATGTGGGGCAGAGCATCGGCGTGCCCACCTATATTCCCGGCGAGCCGCGGTTCTACGGCCTGTCATTCTCCATCCGGAACTGATCGCCAGCCCCGCGAGATCACAAGGCGAGGCCGGACCGGGCGCAGGGCAACCTGCGCCCGTTTTCCGTGCATGAGCGACGCTGCAACCTGCCGGAAATGACAGGACGGACAGTGGAGGCCTCCAATGCTTCGGCGTCTCTGCTTCCAGCTTCATGTAGGTTAGCAAAGTCTTCACGCTTTTCGCTCATTTTGAGCGCGAATATTTCGGGTCTGAGACTTTCATGCCGAGCCGACAGCCCGATTCTCCGGGCGTCGCGGCCCTGACCTGGATGCTGCACGCCCGTCCCGGGCCCTCTGAACCCCGATCAAACGACACAAACACCAGGCGAGACGCGGAATGAAGAACGTACCTGTCTTTGGCAAGATCCTGCTCATCATCGGCATGCGGGGCGTCTTCATCCTGGGCGTCTGCGTCTATTCCACCTCCCAGATGCGGAAGATCGACGACGGCTACAGCGCCGTCCTGGCGCACGAGTCGGTGGCGGGG
>CAINOV010000146.1 GCA_903851655.1 uncultured Caulobacterales bacterium | reverse complement strand
GCGGCCCCGCTCGAAGCCCGGCGCGTCGTCGGTCTCGACCACGATCAGGGAGGTGCCCTTGGACCCGGCGGACGGGTCGGTCTTGGTGACGACGATGATCAGGTTGGCGGTCTGGCCGTTGGTGATGAAGGTCTTCTGGCCATTGATGACGTAGTGGTTGCCGTCCTTCTTGGCGGTGGTCTTCACCCCCTGCAGGTCGGAGCCCGCGCCCGGCTCGGTCATGGCGATGGCGCCGATCAGTTCGCCCGACGCCATGCGCGGCAGCCAGCGCTCCTTCTGCTCCTGCGAGCCGTAGTGCAGGATGTAGGGGGCGATGATGGCGTTGTGCAGCGAGGCGCCGAAGCCGTCGACGCCCTTCTTGCCCAGCTGCTCCATCAGCACGACCTCGTGCCGGTAGTCGCCGCCGGCGCCGCCGTATTCCTCGGGCATCGACAGGCACAAGAGGCCCGCCTCCGCCGCTTCCGTCCACATGGACCGCTCGACCACCCCGTCCTCGCGCCACTTGGCGGTGCGCTCCGGCGGCGCATGTTCGTCGAAGAACTTTCCGACGGAGTTCTCAAAGATGACGATGTCCTCGTCCTTCATGAAGTCGGGGCGGTCGATGTTCAGAACGGTCATGGGTGTTTCCTCACGTGTCTCTGTCTTCTGCAGGGATCAGAATGCGTCGGCGGGAAGCTGCATCATCAGCGCGGCGCCGGTCTTCAGCTTGGAGAGGTGGGCGGCGGCGTCGGGCAGATGACGCTCCACGAAATAGCGGCCGGTCACCAGCTTGTTGGCGTAGAACGGGTCGGTGTCGCCGGCGGCGATGCGGGTGTTGGCGGCCTTGGCCAGCTTGGCCCACATGAAGGCGAGCGCGGTCAGGCCGAACAGGTGCAGATAGTCGGTGGAGGCGGCGCCGGCATTGTCCGGATTGGCCAGCCCGTTCTGCATCAGCCACATCGTCGCATCCTGCAGCTTGTCCTTGGTGTCCTTCAGCCCGTGGATGAAGGGCGCCAGGGCGTCGTCCGAGGCGTTCTCGGTGACGAAGCCGTCGATCTCGGCGAAGAAGCTCATCACCGCCCGGCCGCCCTTGGCCGCCAGCTTGCGGCCGACCAGGTCCAGGGCCTGGACGCCGTTGGTGCCCTCGTAGATCAGGGTGATGCGGCTGTCGCGCAGGTACTGGGAGGCGGGGAAGTGCTCGGTGAAGCCAGAGCCCCCGTGCACCTGCATGGCGTCGGACGCGATCTTGAAGCCCTTGTCCGTCAGGTAGGCTTTCACGACTGGGGTCAAGAGGCCCATGTAGTCGTGGGCCTTTTCCCGCACCGCCTCGTCGGGGGACAGGCGGGCGAGGTCGCCGTGCAGGGAGGTCCACAGCATGAAGGCGCGGCCGCCCTCGAGCGTCGCCCGGGCGTCCATCAGCATGCGGCGCACGTCGGGATGCACCAGGATCGGATCAGCGGGGCCGTCGGCGTTCTTCGGCCCGGTGAGGGAGCGGCCCTGCAGCCGGTCCTTGGCGAAGGCGGCGGCGGCCTGATAGGCGGCCTCGCCCTGGGCCAGGCCCTGGACGCCGACCCCCAGCCGGGCCTCGTTCATCATCACGAACATGAGCTTCAGCCCGCTGTTCTCCTCGCCGATCAGCCAGCCGGTGGCCTCCTCGTAGGACATGACGCAGGTGGCGTTGCCGTGGATGCCCATCTTCTCTTCCAGGCCGGCGCAGAAGACGGTGTTGCGCTCCCCCGGATTGCCGTCCGCATCGGGGATGAACTTCGGCACGATGAACAGGCTGATGCCCTTGACGCCGGCGGGGGCGCCCTCGATGCGGGCCAGCACCAGGTGGACGATGTTCTCCGTCAGGTCATGCTCGCCTGCGGAGATCCAGATCTTCTGGCCGCTGATCTTGTAGGTCCCGTCGCCATTGGGCACGGCCTTGGTGCGCAGGAGGCCCAGATCCGTGCCGCACTGCGGCTCGGTCAGGTTCATGGTCCCGCCCCACTGGCAGGAGCCCATCTTCGGCAGATAGAGGGCCTTCTGCTCGTCCGAGCCGCCCTCGAGGATCGCCGCATAGGCGCCCGCCGTCAGGCCCGGATACATGCCGAACGCCATGTTGGCCGACGAGATCATTTCCTGGAACGCCGTGGCGATGACCGCCGGCAGGCCCTGACCGCCATAGGCCGGATGTCCCATCAGGTTCGGCCAGCCGGCCTCCACCATCTGGTCAAGGGCCGCCTTGAAGCCGGTGGGGGTCTTCACCGTGTGGTCCGGCGACCACGTGCAGCCTTCCTTGTCGCCGACGGTGTTGAGAGGGGCCAGCACCTCCTCGCAGAAGCGCCCGCCCTCCTCGAGGATCTGCTCCACCGTGTCGATGTGGGCGTCCTCGAAACCCGGGAGGTTGGCGTAGGTCTCGAGGTTCAGGACATCCCGCAGGATGAAGGCGTGATCACGGGTCGGAGCGCGGTAGGTCATGTGCAGGGCCTGGGTGTGAAGCAACGGGTCGGAAGGGCGGACGGTCGCCCGCCGCCACCCTGTGAACCAGGGGAGTGACGGGCGTGTGTCGGATATCTCTTAGCTCATGTTCGATTATTTGCTGAGGACCAGCGTCGGGTCGGCCGGACCGTCGAGACGGGCGCGCAGGACCGAATCATAGGCCTCCGCCCGGGGCAGCAGATCGGGACGGCTCTCGGTCAGCTGGCGTTCCAGCCGGACGCAGCCTTCCTCCAGGTTCTGGATGGCGCCTTCGATATCCTCGCGCTGCTGCTTCAGCGCCTCGATCCGCTCGCGGAACTTCTTCAGGGACCGGGCGGCCTGGACGGCGCCGCCGTCCTTCTCGTCGTAGAGGTCGAGGATCTCCCGGATCTCGGACAGGCTGAAGCCCACCCGCTTGCCCCGCAGAATCAGCTGCAGGCGGGCGCGGTCGCGGGTCGAATAGACCCGGTTCATGCCGTCGCGGGCCGGAAACAGAAGACCCTTGTCCTCATAGAACCGCAGGGCCCGCGGGGTGACCGAAAATTCGACGCAGAGCTGGCGGATGGTGAAGCTGCGCTCGGGCCGGCGCAGGTCCGTCCGCCGCGGGTCCGCGGGTCGCAGGTCGTGATAGCGCGCGTCGTTATACCGCTCGGGGCGGCTGTACTCGATGGGCATCCACATTCTCCCTGTTATGTTATTGCCGTTCATATACCCCTTACGTAAACGTCAGGGCAAGCGGCGGCGAACGGAAATCCGAGGGATTCCGGCTCACTAATCCGTGTGCACCGGGCTCAAAGACCGTCCATTCCGCCGGGGAAACCCACGTTTTCCGGGGATTCATCCCGGCAAGCGCCTTGGCAAGGGGACCTCTAGGGTCTAAGTGCTCCCGCGAGTGATCGCGACGCCAGAGCGGGGATTCCTGGCAGAGGTTCGGGGCGTCAGGCTGACACGGTCAGACGAGCGCGCCCGGCTCGCAGGAGGCCAGCAGGCTTCGCCTTGATGAGGACGGCACAGGCATGTTGAAGGATCGGCTGAAGTCAGTTGCGGCCATCGCGACGTTCGGCGCATACGCGGCGTTGACCACCGGTGGAGCGCTCGCCCAGAGCGTGGTCGGGCAACCGGTGGCCCGCGCCATCGGCATGCAGCCGTCCGCGGACGGCCCGCTGGGCATCCGCAGCCAGCAGATCGCGTTCCACGACGGCACCCTGATGCCGATCATCACCGGCATCACGCTGTTCGTACTCGGCCTGCTGCTGTGGATCGTCGTGCGCTACAACAAGCGCGCCAATCCCAAGCCGGCCCAGTTCAGCCACAACACCCTGCTCGAGATCGCCTGGACCACGGTTCCGGTGATCATCCTGATGGTCATCGCCGTGTCGTCGTTCCAGCTGCTGTACCGCGAACACGACATGCCGAAGCCGGACCTGACCCTGAAGGCCACCGGCAATCAGTGGTACTGGTCCTATGAATACCCCAAGGCCGCCGCCGGCGGGTTCAGCTTCGACTCCAACCCGCTGACCGAGGAACAGGCCAAGGCCAAGGGGCTGCCCTTCAAGCTCGCCGTGAACAATCCCCTCGTGGTGCCCGCGGGCAAGACCATCCAGGTGCTGGTCACCGGCGCCGACGTCCTGCACGCCTTCTTCATCCCCGCCTTCGGCGTCCAGTCCACCGCCGTCCCCGGCCGCGTGAACAGCGTCTGGTTCCGGGCGGAGAAGCCCGGCGTCTATTACGGCCAGTGCAACGAGCTCTGCGGCGTGCAGCACTACTTCATGCCCATCATGGTCGATGTCCGCAGCCCCGCCGACTATGAGGCCTGGGTGGCGAGCCACGGCAAACCCGCCGTCGCCGCGACCCCGGCCGCCCCTCCCGCTTCCACTTCGGCGACCGCCGTTTCCCCTGCGGCTCCGGCCGCCGCCAAGCCTGCGACGACGCAGGGCTAAGTATCCGTCCAGAGGCAAGACACAGCATGGCTTCGTCCGCCCATACCGCTCACGCTGATGAGCATGATCACAAGCCGCCGTTCATCCAGCGGTGGCTGTTCTCCACGAACCACAAGGATATCGGCACCCTGTACATCCTGTTCGCCATCATGGCGGGCGTGGTGGGCGGCGCCCTGTCCGGCCTGATCCGCTGGGAACTGGCCTATCCGGGCATTCAGCTGTTCAAGCCGGGCACCTGGCTCGCCCAGCTGGGCATCATCGAGGCGAGCCCCCACGGCTACAACGCCGTGATCACCGCCCACGGCCTGATCATGATCTTCTTCATGGTGATGCCGGCGATGATCGGCGGGTTCGGCAACTGGTTCGTGCCGCTGATGATCGGCGCGCCGGACATGGCCTTCCCGCGGATGAACAACATCTCCTTCTGGCTGCTGATGGCCAGCTGGATCATGCTGTGCCTGTCCCTGGTGGTCGACGGCGGCCCGGGCAAGGGCTTCGGCGGCGGCTGGACCATGTATGTCCCCCTGTCCAACGGCACGTACCACGCCGGACCGGCCATGGACTGCGCCATCCTGGCCGTCCACCTGGCCGGCGCCAGCTCGATCCTCGGCGCCATCAACTTCATCACCACGATCTTCAACATGCGCGCGCCGGGCATGACCCTGCACCGCATGCCCCTGTTCGTCTGGTCGGTGCTGGT
>CAINOV010000145.1 GCA_903851655.1 uncultured Caulobacterales bacterium | reverse complement strand
CGCCACGGTGCTCACGGCCACGGGCGAGGAGATCGTCGGCGGGGGCGTGGTCATGGCCGACGGCAAGATCGTCGCCGTGGGCAAGGATGTCGCGGTCCCGGCGGGCGCCCGGGTGATCGACGGTCGGGGCAAGTGGGTCACGCCGGGGGTCATCGACCCGCATAGCCACCTGGGCGTCTACGCCTCACCCGCGGTGGAGGCCCAGTCCGACGGCAATGAAGCCACCGACCCCAACACGGCCAATGTCTGGGCGGAACACTCCGTCTGGCCGCAGGACCCCGGCTTCAACCGGGCGCTGGCGGGGGGCGTCACCACGCTCCAGATCCTGCCCGGATCCGCCAACCTGTTCGGCGGCCGCTCGGTGGTCTTGAAGAACATGCCGGCCGAGACGGTCCAGCAGATGAAGTTCCCCGGCGCGCCCTATGGCCTGAAGATGGCCTGCGGCGAAAATCCCAAGCGGGTCTACGGCTCCCGCGGCCGCTCGCCGGCGACCCTGATGGGCAATGTCGCCGGCTATCGCGCGGCCTGGATCCAGGCGGCGGACTATCTGCGCAAGTGGGATGAGTACAAGGCCAAGATCGCCAAGGGCGAGAAGGCCGATCCCCCCACCCGGAACCTGACCCTCGACACCCTCGCCGGCGTGCTGAAGGGCGAGATCCTGGTGCAGAACCACTGCTATCGGGCCGACGAAATGGCCCAGATGATCGATATCTCCAGGGAGTTCGGCTACCGCATCTCGGCCTTCCACCACGCGTCGGAGGCCTACAAGATCGCCCCCCTGCTGACGAAGGAAGGCATCTGCGTCGACACCTGGGCCCAGTGGTGGGGCTTCAAGATGGAGTCCTTCGACGGGATCGAGGAAAACGCGGCCATGGTGGACCACGCCGGGGGCTGCGCCATTGTCCACTCGGATGACGAGCACCTGATCCAGCATCTCAATATCGAGGCCGGCGTGGCCATGGCGGCGGGAAACCGCGCGGGGCTTGGCATTACCCGCGCCCGCGCGATTCGCTGGATCACCGCCAATCCCGCCAGGTCCCTGGGCATTCTGGACAAGGTCGGCACCCTGGAGCCGGGCAAGATGGCTGACGTGGTGCTGTGGAGCGCCGACCCGTTCAGCGTCTACGCCCGGGCCGATAAGGTCTTCATCGACGGCGCGCTGGCCTATGACAGCACAGACCCCGCCCGCCAGCCGCGCAGCGATTTCGAACTGGGCCAGCCGGGGCCGCGTGACACCGTGAAGGGAGCGACCCGCTGATGCGCAAGATCCGAAACCTGCTCTGCGCCGCATCGGTCACGTCCGCCGCCCTCGTGGGTCCGGCGGCGGGGGAAACCCTGGCCATCACCCATGCGCACATCCACACCATGGGCAGGGCCGGCGAGATCGCCTCGGGCACGGTGCTCATCGAAAACGGGCGGATCGCGGCGGTGGGCGGCGATATCGCCGTTCCGGCGGGGGCGCGGATCATCGACGCCCACGGGCGGATCGTGACGCCTGGCCTGATCGTCACCGGCTCCACGATCGGCGCCGACGAGATTGAGGGCGTGGATCCGACCGTCGGCTCCGGCGTCGAGGGCGGCCCGCTGAGCGCCGGTTTCGACATCCAGTACAGCCTCAATCCCGACTCGACCCTGCTGCCGATCGAGCGGCTGACAGGCGCCACCTCGGCTCTGGTGACGCCAGAGCTCCGCGGTCGTCGGGGCCAGTCCGGCGACAAGCTGTTCGCCGGCCAGGCGGCGATGATCACCCTCGGCGCCGGGCCGGATATCCTGCTGCGGCCGCATGTGGCCATGGGGGTGGATGCGGGCGACCAGGGCGCCGGCCACGCCGGCGGCTCCCGCGGCGCGCTGTTGCCGGAGTTGCATGGCCTGCTGGCCGAGGCCCGGGACTATCGCCGCAACCGCGCCGCCTACGAGCAGAACCGCGTCCGTCCGTTCACCCTCCCGCGGGAGGATCTCGAGGCCCTGGGCGCGGTGATCGACGGGCGCGAGCCGCTGCTGGTGGAGGTTCACCGGGCGTCGGACATCCGCCAGATCCTGGCCTTCGCCAAGGCGGAGAAGGTTCGCCTGGTGCTGTCCGGGGTCGAGGAAGGCTGGCGCGTGGCCTCCGACATCGCCGCCGCCCAGACCCCGGTGATGCTGGACAGCGACGAGGACCTGCCCGTGTCCTTCGAGAAGCTGTCATCGACCCTCGAGAACGCCGCGCGCCTGACCGCGGCGGGGGTGTCGGTGTCGATTCATGGGCCGAATCTGGTGACCGGGGGCAAGGCGGTGCGCTTGGCCGCCGGACGCGCCGTGGGTCATGGCCTGCCCTGGGCCGCGGGGCTCGCGGCGGTCACCATCAATCCGGCCCGGGCTCTGGGCATGGCCGACAGCCTGGGCTCCATCGAGCCGGGCAAGTCCGCCGATGTGGTGGTCTGGAGCGGCGACCCCCTGGACACCAGCGGCGCCGCGGATGTGGTGATCATCAAGGGTCGGGAGCAGACCGGGCGATCCCGCCAGCTCGAGCTGCGGGACCGCTATCTCCAGCCGGCCGACGGTTTGCCGCCGCAATATCACTGATCCACGACCCGGCGGGCCCACGCGGTCCGCCGGCGGCCTCAGCCCGCGCGCCAGACCCCGTCCGGCTGCAGCACGAACCCGTTGTCGCGAAAGACGTTGCGGGCCGGGAAGTTGCGCTCGGTCTCCACGATCCGGCCCCGCGGCACGACCCCCTCCTCCCCCATGGCCGCCACGGCGAAGGCCAGGAAGCGGTGCTCGATATCCATGCCCAGCGCCCGGCAACTGACGGCGAAGGCCACGATCTCCCCGTCGCGGACCGCCAGAGCGCCCACCATCCCGTGATCGCCGAACCGGTCGGCCGCCCGGGCGGTGAAGATCCGCGCCGCCCGGGTCTCCAGCCAGCGGGCGAGCTCCGTCGCGGGGATCTGTGCGCCGGTGGTGGTGAACTGGGTCGTCCGCTGCAGCAACTCCGCCACCCGGGTCACATCGTCGCCGGGGGCCAGCGCCCGGCACTCCAGCCGGATGTTCAGGGAGGCGATGAAGGCGTCCCGGTCGCTGAACCCGTCGCGGCTGCGGCCCCGGGCCAGGGTGGCGCGGGTCATGGCCGTGCGCTCCAGGCTGTCGGCGGTGACCACGGGGGGCTGCAGCCGCGGGTCGGTCAGCAGGCGCTGGCGCAGCCCGGGCAGGTCCTCGCCCAGGAGGTCGATCTCCGGCAGGGTCTGGCGGATGCGTTCCCGCTCCACCGGATTGTCGTCGATGAACAGGAAGGCCGACGGCGCAAAGCCCAGCTCATCGGCGATGGCGCGGATGTTCTCCGCCTTGTCCGTCCAGTTGATCCGGTAGGTGACGAAATCATCAAGGGTCAGCAGCCGCTCCCGGGGATAGTGGTCCTCGTAGCGCCAGAGCGCCCGGACCGTCTGTTCGTCGTTCTTGCTGACGCAGGCCAGCAGGATCCCCCGGCGCTTGAGGCACAGGAGCGCCTCATGCAGCCCGAAATAGAGGCCGATGAACGAGAACGGGCTCGACACCTCGGGGCTCCAGGCGAAGGGGGCGCCGGTCTCCGCCAGCACGCCGGGCCACAGCACCCCATCCAGATCGACGATCACGCACTTCTTGGCGTCGTGCCGCGTCACCGACTGGATCGCGTCCAGATGCGTCGCCGCCAGCACCCGCTCCCGCAGATAGGGATCGCCCCCCAGCTGGTCCGACAGGGGCCCGAGATCCGGCGCGAACCCGTGAACGGCGGCCTTTTCCGCCGCGATCCGTTGCAGCAGCCAGCCGGGGGAGCCGAAATGGGTGAAGCCCACCTGGCCGTCATCGAGCAGCCACGCCTGGCCGTGCGCCGCCAGCGCCGCGGCTACGTCCACCACGTGCACGTCGGTGTAGTCCGCCGCCAGTTCCGACAGGGCGACATTGGCGAGGCGAAAGCGGTTGCGGTGTCCCATGAGACCGCTGTCCGCAAAGCCCAGGGGCTGGACCGACGGCTCCGGCAGATTGTCGATCAGGATCGGCGCGGAGGTCACGGCGCGCAGCTGTTCGATCAGCCGCCGGGCGGACTGGAGGAACAGGGTCGTCGGCGCCTCGCCCCCCGCGGGATCCACTGGATCCAGGATCGAATGGCGGGCGCGCAGGGCGCCGACGAGCACCAGATCGTGGCGGCGGTCGACGGCCATGGCGATGTCGTCGGGAAAGCTTGCGGCGACCGACAGGTCCAGCCCCCGCCGGCGCCCTTCCTGGCGCAGGAAGTCCTGCTCCATCTGCACGTCGCAGTCACCGAACAGCAGCACGTCCAGACGGCGGCCGGCGGTTGTCAGGCTGTCCACGGACGACGCCTGCGTCACCGTCCAGTAGTCTTCCGCACCGCTCCTGCGGGCCCGGCGACGGGCGTCCAGCCCTGCCGCCGGGTCCCGGCCATGGGTGGCGCCCAGCTCGGCGGACAGGGCTTCCAGCTCCGCCTCGGGCGTCTTGTCGGTCAGCACCTCCCGCTCCAGCAGGGCGGCCAGCAGGGTCGGCCCCAGGCTCTGCTCGAACAGGGGCTGGGGAACCTGGAACAGCTCGATGATCTGGGCCAGTTCGGCGTCCACCACCCAGCGCATCTGGTTGACCGCGTGGAGGACCAGCACGCGTCCGTCGCCGACCGGCGCCAGATGGACAAACCGTGACTTGCGCAGCGCCATTCAGTGCGGCTCCTGACCAGCTGGGGGCCGTGCGGGCATGGGGGGATCAGGCCGCCGTGAACCGGCGGCCCGGCGTCATCTCGCCCTCCACCCGTCCGGCGTTCTCCGCACGGCGCTGGGCGCCGGCGTCGTCATAGAGGAACGGCACGAAGGTGAACCGCTCCCCCGCCGTCACCGGCGTGACCTCGTGCAGCAGCCCGCAGGCGAAGACCGCCGCGCCGCCGGTCGGGGGCCGGAAGGTCTGCCGGCTGAACTCGGGAAAGCGGATGTCGCCCCCCGCGTAGTCGCCGGCGTTCAGATTGATCGACACGGCGAACTTGCGGTGGGCCGTGCCGGCGGTGACATTATCCCGGTGGGCGCTGAAGAAGCCCTGGTTGCCGTCCGAATAGCGGCAGATCAGGAACCGCTCGATCTCGGTGGGCCGCCAGGCATAGGCGCGCTCGATCAGGGGCAGGAGCCGGCGCTCCAGCCGCGCCATCACCCCGTCCAGCAGCGCCGGATCAGCGAGGGTCACATCCTCCCGCCGCTTCAGATGGGCGGCGATGTGGGTGACGGTGCGCCCGTCGATATCGATGGCGAAACCTGACGGCTCCGCGGTCTGGGCGGAGAAATGATCCAGCAGCGCCGTGCAGAAGTCCGGCTCGAAGATCCGGGGCGCGATCAGCACCGGGGGAAAGCTTGCGGCCGCCGCCGAGGCTTCCTCCCGCCGCGCCGCCTCCAGCTGGTCGAGCACCGCGCCGGTGGCTTCGATGGGCGCGCGGGCGGCGATGCGGAACTGGCGATCGATCAGGAACACGGTGGGACGCAGATACGCGGTGTCGATCACTCCCAGAACGCCGCAGACGGCGCGGTCCAGGTCCCAGAAATAGCGGAGCCCCGGCTCGCTGTTGCTGAGGCCCCGTTCAAGGCGGTCGGCGGGATCGATGGTGACACCAAAAAACAGGGCGTCGACATCATCGAACAGAGCCCGGCGCCGCAGCACCTCGGCATGGGCCTCGGCGCAGGCGGGATTGGAAAGGGAGCCGAGCACCATCAGCACCATCCAGCGCCCGGCGGCCACCTGGATCGAATAGTTGGGAACGCCGTCCGTCACCGCCGTGAAGAACGGTGCGGGTTCACCCCAGCCGGGAGACCCATCTGCCATGCGCGTCCTCGGTGCCACTCCGCCCTTATCAGCGCTGAGTCTGGCCCCGTGGCAATGCGCCCCCGGCGGCGTCCGGACGCGGTCTAGGGCGCCTGGCCGATGGCGTCTTCCTCATCGCGGATCGGAAGGTCGTCCTCGGGGGTCTTGCGGGTGATCAGCGGACGGAAGAAGGGCGTGATGAAGTTCTCGAACATGTCGATGAACTCATAGACCACCGGGACCAGCACCAGGGACAGGGCCGTGGAGCTGATCAGTCCGCCGATCACGGCGATGGCCATGGGCTGGCGGAACTCCGACCCCTGCCCCAGCCCCATGGCCGTCGGCAGCATGCCCGCCGCCATGGCCACGGTGGTCATGATGATCGGCCGCGCCCGTTCGCGACAGGCATTCATCAGGGCCTCGACCCGGGGCGTGCCCGACCGCTCGTCCTCGATGGCGAACTCCACCAGCAGGATCGAGTTCTTCGCCGTGATGCCGAACAGCATCAGGATGCCGATGAACACCGGCATGGTGATCGCCTGGTGCGTCACGATCAGGGCCAGGATCGCCCCGATCATCGACAGGGGCAGGGCCGCCATGATGGTGATCGGCTTGAAGAAGCTGCCGAACAGCAGCACCAGCACCGCATAGATCAGGGCGATGCCGGCGACGATCGCGCCGAGGAAGGCCGGGATCAGCTCCGCCAGAGCCTCCGCCTGACCGAACTGGGTGGGCTTCACCCCCGGCACCTTGCCAGCGAGGATCTTCTTCATGATCGGCAGCCGATAGACCTCCGCCGTCGTCGTGCCGAGGAGCGAGTTGTTCAGATCCGCCTGGACCGAGGCCCGACGCTCCCGTCCATAGCGGGAAATGGTGGCCGGGCCGGACTCGAAGGACAGGTCCGCCACGCTCTCCAGCGTGGTCACCCCGCCGTCGGCGGTGGGGACGCGAAGCTGGGCCAGCTTGGCCAGGTCCCGCCGCTCGGATTCCGGCAGGCGGACCCGGATCGGCAGGCGCCGCTTGCCTTCGGAATACTTGGCCACGGCGGGGTCGATGTCACCGATCGTGGCCACCCGCATCACGCCCCCGAGGACGTCGGAGCTGACCCCTAACCGCGCCGCCTCGTCCGCCTTGGGCCGGATCACCAGCTCAGGCCCCGGCGGCGGCGGCGACGGACGCACGTCCGACACGCTGCTCAGGGTGCGCATTTCCCGTTGCAGCTCCAGCTGCGCCTGGTCGAGCTTGGGGCCGTCCTCGCTGGACAGGACGATGTCGATATCAGCGGAGCCCCATCCGCCCAGAGTGGTCAGACGCACGTCGGGGACATGACGGATCTCGGGCCGGATCAGGGACTTGAACTGTTCGGTGGTGTGGGCGCGGTCCTCCTTCAGCACCACGGTGATGGTGCCGGTGTTGGCCTCCGCCGGTCCGCCGCCATTGAAGCCGTCGCCGCCGCCGCCGGAACCCACCTGGGCGAAGACAATGCCGACGTCCGACTGCCGGCGCAGGACCGTCGTGGCGTTCTGGACGATCCGCTCCATGTCCGCGTGGGTGGCGCCGGGCGGTCCCTGGATGTTGAGATAGAAGTAGCCGGGGTCGCCAACGGGCTGGAAGCCCACCGGCAGCGCGCCGGACACGACCAGGCCCAGGGTGCTCACCACCAGCAGCGCCGCGATCCCCGCGCTGGCCCACATGTGCGCCAGCGCCCAGCGCAGCATGCGCCGGTAGAAGGACGGCATCTCCGGCGCGGGCTTGGGATGGGCGGTGGGCTTGAGGAAATAGGCGGCCAGCAACGGGGTCAGGAACCGCGCCACCAGCAGGGAGAACATCACGGCCACCGCCACGGTCAGGCCGAACTCCTTGAAGAACTGGCCGGAAATGCCCGGCATGAACGAGACCGGCGTGAACACCACGACAATGGACATGGTGCAGGCGACCACCGCCAGCCCGATGGCGTCCGCCCCGATCAGGGCCGCACGATAGGGGGTGGCCCCCCGCTCGATCCGTTTCTCGATGTTCTCGATCTCGACAATGGCGTCGTCGACCAGGATCCCGATCACCAGGGTCAGCCCGAGGAGCGTGATGACGTTCAGGCTGAAGCCCAGCAGCATCATCACGCCGAAGGTGGGCGCCAGGGACAGGGGCATGGCGATGGCCGCCACCATGGTCGCCCGCCAGTTGCGCAGGAACAGCCACACCACCACCGCCGCCAGCCCCATCCCCTCGAGCAGGACGTGGACTGTCGCCTCGTAGCTGTGGCGGGTCTCGTCCACGGTGGAGACGATCGGGGTGATGGTCAGCTTCGGATTGCGGGCGGCGATCGCCTTGACCTTGTCGGTGACCAGCCGTTCGACGAAGACGTCGCTGGATTCCTTGGTCTTGCTGACCTGGAACGCCACCACCGGCCGGCCGTTCAGCCGGGCGAAGCGCCGTTCCTCCGCCGGGCCGTCGCCCACCTCGGCAATGTCGGTGAGCCGGACATAGCGCCCGTTCACCGGAATGGTCATGGCCCGCAGGTCGTCCACGGTGGTGGCGGATCCCAGCACCCGGACCGACTGCTCCTGGCCGCCGATGTCGGCCCGGCCGCCGGTATTGTCCACGTGGAAGCGGGCCAGGGCGCTGCTGACCTGCGGCGCCGTCACCCCGAAGGACACCATCCGGTCGGGATCGAGCAGGACCTGGATTTCCCGGTCCGCGCCGCCCACCCGCGAGACCTGGGCCACGCCCTTGATCGCCTGCAGTTCGGTGGAGACCGTATCATCCACGAACCATGCGAGCTCGGTGGGCGACAGGGAGTCCGACGACACCGTGTAGGTCAGGATGGGCGCCCCATCCACGTCCACCCGGGACACCTGGGGCGCGTCGATGGTGGACGGCAGGCTGGGCCGCACCCGGTCGACGGCGGTGCGCACGTCGTCCGTGGCCTTCTGCATGTCCGTGCCCAGATCGAACTCGAGCCCGATGCTGGTGGAACCCAGGGTCACCGAAGAGGTGATGTGCTTCACGTGCTGCACGCTGGCCAGGGCGTTCTCGATCGGCCGGGTGATCTGGTTTTCCATCTCCGGCGCGGCGGCGCCGCTCTGGGTGACGCTGACCACAACCACGGGGAAGTTGACGTTGGGATAGTGCTTGATCGGCAGGGCCCCATAGGCGAGCAGCCCCCACAGGGACAGGGCGACGAACAGGATCGCCACCGGCGTCGGGTTGCGGATCGCCCATGCGGAGATACGGATCTTCATTTCGCAGCGGCCCCGGCCACGCGGACCTTGTCGCCGTCCAGCAGGAAGGCGGCGCCGCCCAGAACCACCTGGGACCCCGCCGGCGGACCCGCCAGCAGCTGGACATAGCCCTCGGACCGCGCGCCGGTGCGGATCTTCTGGCGGTGGACCCGCTGATCGGCGCCCAGCACCATGATCGAGGCCCCGTCAGCGTCGAAGTTCACGGCCTTTTCCGGCAGGGCCAGAGTCGGCGCGCCCCGGGTGTTGAACTGCGCCCGGGCGAAGCCGCCGGGGCGGATGTCGGGGCGCACCGGCAGGGTCAGGCGCACATGTCCGAGCCGGGTCTGGGCGTCGATCTGCGGACTCACCAGCCGGACGACGCCGGTCACCGCCGCGCCGCCGGCCAGGGTCACCTCGGCGCGCTCGCCGGGATGGATCTGCGACAGGGACGCCTCCGGCGCCTCGGCGTTCAGCTCCACCACCCCGTCCCGCGCCATGCGGAACATGACCGCTGAATGGCTGGCCACGTCGCCGGGACGCACGGACCGGTCCAGGATTCGGCCCGCAACGGGGGCGCGGACCGTCATCAGTTCCTCGCGGACCTTCAAATCGCTCAGCTGGGCCTTTGCCGAGGCCAGTTGCGCCCGGGCGGTGCGCGCCGCCAGCCGGCGCTCGTCGATCTGCTCCTGGGAGATGACGCCCTGGTTGTCGAGGCCGTCCACCCGGCGCGCCTCGGCGACCGCTCGCTCGTTATTGGCCTGCTGCGTCGCCACGGCGGCCTCGGCCTGCTCCAGCTGGGCCTTCAGCAGCGTGTCGTCGAGCCGCGCCAGGGGCTGGCCGGCCTTGACCTCCGCGCCCTGGTCCACCAGCACCTCGGCGATGCGATAGCCGTCCAACTGGGTGGTGACCGCCGCCTCCTCCCGGGGGACGAGCAGGCCGGACGCCGACAGGCCGCTGTCCATGGTGCGCATCTCCACCTGGGCGAAGGTCGCCGTCAGGGGCTGGTCGGCGCTGGCCGCGGTCGGCTTGGAGGGAGAGCAGCCGGCCACCGCCCCCGCCAGCCACACCGCCGACAGGGTCGTCAGAACCGGAGCTCGGGGCCCGAAGGATCGCATCGTGTTCATTCCCTCAGTTTCGTCGGCGCGCCCGACCATCCGCCGCCCAGGGCCTTGATGGTCGAGACGGCGTCATTCAAGGCCCCCGCCTGGAGGGCGGTCAGGCCGCTGCGGCTGGCGCGCCAGCTGCGCTCGGCGTCCAGCAGGGTCGTCAGGTCGATCAGTCCGTCCCGATAGGCCCGGTCATTGGCGTCGAAGGCGAACCGGCTGCGGGCCTCCGCATCGGTCAGCAGCGCCAGGCGGGCGCGGTCGGCGTCCAGCTGGTTCAGGCCGTTCTCCGCATCGCGGTAGGCGTTGAGGATCGACTGCTCGAACAGGGTCGCCGCCTCCTCCGCCCGGGCCTTCTGGGCCCGGACCGCCGAGATCAGCCGCGGCCGGTCGAGCACCGGCTCGGTGGCGCCGGCGGCCAGGGTCCAGATCGAGGTCTTGGACACGTAGTTGGCCTCGGTCCGCTGTCCGGCCGTGCTGGGGTTCAGGGTGAGCGTCGGCAGCAGGGCCAGCCGGTCGAGGGTCAGGGTCCCGATGGCCGAGCGAAGCTTTTCCTCGGCCTCGCGCACGTCCGGCCGCCGGCGCAGCAGGTCGCTGGGCGCGGAACTCGGCAGCACCGGCGGCGGGGCCAGGCGCGCCTCGATCGCCAGGGATTCCACGGGGGCCGCCCCGCGGCCGATCAGCACCAGCAGGGTCCGGCGGGCGGCGTTGAACAGGGCCTCGATCCGGACGGCGTCGGCCCGGGCCGTGTCCGCGTCCGCCGCAAGCCGGGCGGCGTCCGAGGACGACGCCAGGCCCCGCTCCGCCTTGCGTCGACCCACATCCGCCAGGCTGGCGGCGATCCGGGCGGTCTCGCGGGCGTCGTCCAGTTGCACGGCCAACGCCCGGGCCTGGAACAGGCTGGTCGCCACATTGGCCTCGAGACTGAGGCGGCTCGCCTCGAACTCGAACCGGGCCGCCAGTATGTCGGCGTTGGCGGTGCGCCGCGCCGCCTTGCGCCGACCGAACAGGTCCAGCTCCCACGAGACGTTGAAGCTGCCCTGATAGGTCTTGGTCTCGTTGGCGGGGAGGAACAGGTTCGACAGCCCGGCGAGGCCGGCAGTGCCCCCCGTCCCGCTCGACAGACCCGAAAGGTTGATGCCGGAATAGGTGGTGCGGTTGTGCGCGTCGGAGGCCTGGGCCGCCAGGCCGCCCTGGGGGTTGTAGGCGTCCAGGGCGCTGGAGCGGATGGCGTAGGCCTGGCGCAGGCGCGCCAGCGCCGTGCGCGCGTCCGGCGCCTTGGCCAGGGCCTCGCCTTCGAGCTGGTCCAGCTGGGCGTCGGCGAACAGCGTCCACCAGGTCTGCGGCGTGGCGGCGACGTCTACGGCGGGCGGAGTGGTCCGCTCATAGGCCGCAGGCAGACGGACATCGGGCGCAGATACCTTGCCGCTTGGCGCGCAGCCGCCCAACGCCAGCACGAGGCCTATGCCCGCCATCCACGGTCGCGTCCGCCCCTGCATACAGACTCCGCCCTCTTGTCCCCAAGGTTTGACGTGGACCGCCCGGCGGACAAGCGCAAGTCCCCGCCGCACACATTGCCAGAAGTTAATGCGACTCCCGCGCCATCCCCTGGCGACGGCCAGATCGGGCGCCGCGCCGGTCCGTCCGGTTACCATCCCCGGGGTCGGTGATTATCTCCCCGGTCTTGCGAACCGGCGCGATCCCGCGACAGCCCAGGCCGCTGAGCCTCAACCGACGCTGTCGAGATACTCGATATGCGGCGCGCCGCCCAGGACGCCGCCCAGCTTCGGACCGGCGGCGCGGTAATGCTCGGTCTTGCCATGGGCGGACAGCGCCTCCTGATCGGCGTAGAGCTCCAGCACCTTGTAGACATTGGCCGCCTCGCGCGAGCGAGTGAGCTGGTACAGGACATTGCCGGGCTCGTTGGCCCGGACCTTCTGCGCCAGATCGGCGAAGACGGCCTCGAACTCGGCTTCCTTGCCGGGCTGGATGGTCAGTGTGGCGATGATGCCGATCATGGGGTGTCTCCTGCTGCGCGCTGCGCCGGCGCCGACGCCGGTCTTCGAGTCCATCGAGGCTCTTGCGGCCAATCTAGCGGCGCCCCGGCCCGCGGCAACCCTGACGCGGCGTCAAGCCGACGGGCCTTTCGCCAGGGGCCGGCAGGGTCTATATTAGCTGCGTCGGGCTTCGGCGCGACTATGGAGATAAACGCGCACGAAATAAGCGGACTGGACCCGGGTGCGATTCCCGGCGGCTCCACCAGACCTTTTCCGGGGTTATCACCGGATGGATACGGGGCCGATCAGCATCGACAGACGTGTAAAGGTGTTGCTTTCTCTCGGAATGGGCCCCCGCGATCGGCCCGTTTTATAACTGCGAACGATAACTTCGCTCAAGAGTACGCCCTCGCTGCGTAATGCAGTGCGGTCGTCTCGACCTCTAAAAGTCCTGACGGCTTGAGCGCTGTCAGGCGGGGCCCGGGGGGGGCCTGGCAACAGAACCCCCCCACTCACCCTGACATGCGATAACGAGAAATTGCCGCCGGTCCCGTATCTGGGAGGGGGACAGCCGACCGGGGAATGGTGTAAACTTCCGTTCCAACTGTTCTCGAGGACGTGATGTCTGACGACCGGCCCGCCCACGACCTGATGAATTACGAGCTTCTCGCCCAGGAGGCCCTGCGCGGCGTGGTCCGGGCGGCCCTGAAGCGCGCGGCGGTCGGGGACGGCCTTCCCGGTCAGCACCACCTCTACATCACCTTCAAGACCCGGGCGGCCGGCGTGTCGACGCCGCAGGACCTGCTGGAGCGGTATCCGGACGACATGACCATCGTCCTGCAGCACCAGTTCTGGGACCTGGCGCCGGGCGAGACCTTCTTCGCCATCACCCTGCGGTTCGGCGGGCAGCCCAAGCGCCTGTCGATCCCCTACTCCGCCATCACCCGGTTCTATGACCCGAGCGTGCAGTTCCTGCTGCAGTGGCCGGCGCCGGAGGGGGTCGAAGCCGAGATCATTCCCGCCCCCGTCGCCGCCGTCCGGGCGGAGGCCGAGGCCCAACCCGCAGCGGCGCCCGCCGCAACGGAGGGAGACGACGCGCCCAAGATCGTCTCCCTGGACCAGTTCCGCAAGAAATAGCGCGGGGCTGACGCCCGCGGGCTCAGCGTGGCTCGGCCTTGTGGGGCGTCACCCGGATCGTCACCCGCTCCCGCGGGCCTTCCCGTCGCTCCACCAGCAGCCGCGCCACCTGGCTGTCGTCATGGAACGCGTAGCCCTTGATGGAGTCCAGCAGGGCCTTGGCCAGATTGTCGAGGTCCAGCACCGGCGGCTCGCCCACATGGTCCATGGCGATTTCCACGGCGTAGTCCCCCCAGCTGGGCCGCGCGCCCCGCCATTCCTTGCGGAAGAACTCGTAGAACAGCGGCTTGTAGTACTTGGCCTGGGTCGTCAGCCCGTCGCAGGTCAGCAACAGCCCCCGGGACGTCTCCCGCGCCCGGACGCGGCCCTGCCCCGTCCAGCCGCCGGCGTCGGCGTCGAACTCTTCCGCATCACGGCTCATCGCCGGCGTCCTCCCCGCGTCTCGCGCCCTTCAAATAAGTCTTTTGAATCCGTGAGTCGCAGGGTATTTTGAGTATCCCTGTTGAACAGCAGAAAGGAGGTGATCCAGTGTCTCATTGTCATCAGCCGCGGTCGCAAGCGACCTGGAGCCTCATGACCGAGGATCACGCCTGAACGCGCCCGTCGCCAACAGGCAGGTTTGCTGATCGCGTCCGCGGACGCGACGATGGAAGGCCGCTTCTCCTCCGGAGAGGCGGCCTTTTTCATGGGGGGCGGCCCGGATCACGTCGCCAGGGTCAGGCCGCCAAGATCATGCGGACGGGGTGGCGGACCGCGGGCCCTCTCCGGACAGGGTGGCGAACAGGAAATGCCCGGCGGCCGGCGCCATGAAAGCGACGCCGACCAGCCCCGCCACCAGGTTGGACAGGTTGGCCTGGCGGAACATGGACACCAGGGCGCCGGAGAACAGCATGACACCCAGCAGACCGACCAACGCATAGGTCAGCCGCGTGCTGCGGCGGGACGGCGGCGCGGGCTCCGCGGCGGGTTGGGGCAGTTCCACCGTCACGCCCAGATAGGCCGGCGGGGTCCGGTCGGCGATCTGCGCTGTCCCGACGCCTGGCGGGGGCGAGGCGGTCAGCGGCGGCGGCGGGGTGCGAACCGGTGGATCGGCCGCCGCCTCGGCCGGCGTGACCGGCGCCGCCGGCGGGTCGGGGGCGCGTTCGACCGGGGCGTCGACGGCCGCCGGTTCCGGTGGGGGCGCCTCGACGATCGCAACCGACGGAGTTGCAGCGTCCGACGGCGCCAGACCGGGATCAGCCGGCGGCGGCGCGTCGGTGGTCGCCGGTTCGGACCGGCGCGGCGCGGCTTCGCGAAGGTAGCGCGACACCCGCGGCGGCGGCGTCCAGCGGGGGGGCGACGCAGGCCCCTCGGCCGATGCACCGACCGCCGGCCCGTCTGGCGGCTCGACCGACACAGGTTCGGATGGGGCCGGCGGGACGACGGCCGGCTTGACGATGGCGGGCTCGGCCATGGCAGGCTCGGCCATGGCGGGCTGTGGCGCCGGCGGCGGGTCCGTCGGCCCGATCGCTCGTCCGAGGAAATGCGCCCGTTCGGCGGCGCGGCGCTGCGCCACATGGTCCGGCGTCGGATGCCGCGGACTGGCGCCGGCGCCCCGCCAGAGGTCCATCGCCGCGGCGGCGGGCTCGAAGGCGCCGGCGTTCACGCTGCGCAGCACAGTGGACCGCCGGAAATTGTCCAGCCCGATATGCAGGGCGAAGGCGTTCAGCGCCTCGAACTGATGCGCCTCGAGGGGTGTCCGGATCAGGGTGTCGAGCGCGTCCGCCACTTCGCTGAGGTCATATCGCAGCAGCGCGTCGGCGTCGGCCACCGAGATCACGGCGCCCGCCCGGGCGAAGCGCGTGTGGCCAAAGCCGATCAGCCAGCGGCCGTCGGCCTGGAGTTCCGCCGCGAGACGCAAAGGCTCGAACGGCCGGACGAGATCGAGCGTGGCCAGCGTCACCCGCGCATTCAGCTTCATCTGATCCATCATGAAACGCCAGTCCAGCCGACCGCCGACCCCTGCAAGATCGCGACCGCTCCGCTTCGATGATCTAGGCGTCCGGACCCGGTCTGGCGAGCGGCGCCGACAAAAAAGTCCGGGACAAAAAGCCGCGGCGGGACGCGACGGGCACAAAAAAGTCCGGGCGCTGCGCGACCCGGACCCGATTGCCTGCAACGCTCAGTCCCGCCCTCCTGAGAAAGGCCGGACTGGTGCGGTCGAGAAGACTCGAACTTCCACGGGTTGCCCCACAGCGACCTCAACGCTGCGCGTCTACCAATTCCGCCACGACCGCTCGCGCCAGAGGGAGGGGGCGTAGCAAACGCCGGATGCTTTGTGAAGTGCCGAACGCCGATAAGGCTCAGCGAATGCCGCCGGCCATGAAGTCGTAGACGTTGGCCGGGCCGGTGACGCAGATGGAGATCCGGTCGTCGTTGATCTGGATCTCTCCCCGGGCCACGGGATGATTGTTGGCGAGGATCCAGACCTCGTCATGCTCGGCGGCGTCCAGCGGGATCACCGCGCCGCGCCCCATGCGCAGCAGCTGCTGCATAGGCAGGATGCTCCGCCCCAGCAGGATGGAGATCTCCACATTGACCGCGTTGACCTGACTCACTTCGGGACGGCGCCTCACGGTTCTGACAGGGTGTCAGCATCAGCGACTCATGCCCGCTTCCGATGCGGACGGCCGCTCCCCACATACGCCGCAAGATGCTTGATCCATCGTTAACACCCGCCCCGCCCCGCAGCCTCATGCGCAGCGACGACCGCCCGGTCCAGTGGGCCGTCAGCGCCGGACAGGTCGCCTATCCGGATGCGGTGGCGGCCATGGAGGCCCGGGCCGCCGCCATCGCCGCCGGCGAGGCGGCGGAGCTGGTCTGGCTGCTGGAGCATCCGCCGATCTACACGGCCGGCGTGTCCGCGCGGGACGCCGACCTGCTCCACGCGGATCGCTTTCCGGTGCATCGCACGGGGCGCGGCGGACAGTTCACCTATCACGGGCCGGGCCAGAGGGTCGCCTATGTGATGCTGGACCTGCGCGCCCGGCGGCGGGACGTCCACGCCTTCGTCACGGCGCTGGAGGACTGGGTGATCCTGGCCCTCGACAGCTTCGGCGTCCGCGGCGAGATCCGTCCGGGCCGGGTGGGCGTATGGGTGGAAAGTCGCACGTCCGGCGCCCCGCCGCGGGAGGACAAGATCGCCGCCATCGGCGTGAAGATCCGCAAATGGGTCTCATTCCACGGGATCAGTCTGAACGTGGAGCCGGACCTCGACCATTTCGCCGGCATCGTGCCCTGCGGCATTACCGACCACGGGGTCACCAGCCTGGTGGATCTGGGCCGCCCCGTCACTCTGGACGAGGTCGACGAGGCCCTGAGACAGGGATTCCAGGCGATCTTCGGACCGGTGGTCCGGGGCGATCCGCCGCTCTAGGCCGCCGCTCTAGGCCGCCAGTTCCGGCGGGGCGGGGCGAAGGGGGTTGGCGCCGAAGCGGTTGCTGCCCTCCTCTCCGGGCATGACGCCGAGTTCGATCACCGCCCAGACCACCACGATCAGGAACAGGGCCCGGGGCCCGGAGGCGTTGGGCCAGACCAGGGCGAAGGCCAGCAGCACCAGCGCCGCCCACCAGCCCGACCGTCCCCGGTCATGCAGGCGCTTGGACAGGAGGCAGGCCGAGGAGAACAGCAGGGCGGGATAGACGACGATCGCCGTCAGCCCCTGCAGGATCAGCGGCACAGCGTTGTCGAACAGCAGCAGCACCACCATGATCGCGGCCAGTCCCACCAGGAACGGAGACCGCGCCAGCCGGCCGCTGGAGGAGAGAAACAACAGGCCCCAGTCGATCTGTGCGCCGTTCATGCCTTGCCGCCCCGTCCGTCTGTGGTCGAATCGCGCGCGCCGCGGGTCCCGGGACGCCTCTGTCGCGAAAAGCCGAGCATATACCGCGCCGTCAAGAGCCCGGCGCCCAAATCGTTCGCGAGGGTCAGCCGAATTCCACCAGCACCTCGTCGGCGGCGACGCTGTCGCCGGCCTTGGCGCCGATCATCTTCACCACCCCGTCCCGCTCCGCCCGGATGATGTTCTGCATCTTCATGGCCTCGATCACGGCGACGGTCTCGCCCTCCTTCACCTCCTGGCCCAGATGCACGTCCAGGGAGACGACGAGGCCGGGCATCGGCGAGACGATCAGGCGGGAGGTGTCGGCGGCCGCCTTTTCCGGAAGGCGGGCGTGCAGCTCCGCCGACATGGGAGTCAGGACCAGCACCCGGGCCTTGGCCGCGCGATGGCGGATGACGAGGCCTTCCAGGGCCTGGGCCACATGGGCGGAGAACGGGACTCCGTCCAGCCGGGCCTTGAACAGGGGCAGGCCCGGGCGCCAGTCCACGTCCGACAGCACCACGGCGCGGCCCTCGTCGGTGAACGCCACCTGCATCGACGCCGCGTCGGAGGACAGTCGCACAGGACGGGTCTGCTTGTTGATGACCACCACCCAGTCCGCCCGGGGCGCGGCGTGGCCGGCGTGGCGGGTGGACTGCAGCCGCTGCACATAGGCGGCCACGGCGGCGAACAGGTCCGCCTGGCCGGCGGTCACGTCGGCGCCCTTGAAGCCCTCTGGAAACTCCTCGGCGATGTAGCCGGTGGTGATCTTGCCGGACTGGAAGCGCGCCTGGTCCATCACCGCCGACAGGAACGGGATGTTGTGGCCCAGTCCCTCGATGTGGAAGTCCTCCAGCGCCCGGGCCATGCCGGTGATCGCGTCCGCCCGGGTCTCGCCCCAGGTGCAGAGCTTGGAGATCATGGGATCGTAGAACATGGAGATCTCGTCCCCCTCCCGCACGCCGGCGTCATTGCGCACGGTGTAGGCGCCGTGGTCGCCCTCCTCCGGCGGCGAATAGCGAACCAGCCGGCCGATGGACGGCAGGAACTTGCGGTAGGGGTCCTCGGCATAGATCCGGCTCTCGATGGCCCAGCCGCGAATGCCCACGTCCGTCTGGGCGATGGCGAGCTTTTCCCCATAGGCGGAGCGCAGCATCTGCTCCACCAGATCGATGCCGGTGATCAGCTCGGTCACCGGATGCTCCACCTGCAGGCGGGTGTTCATCTCGAGGAAGTAGAACTTGCGGTCCTTGTCGACGATGAACTCCACCGTGCCGGCGCTGTCGTACTGGACCGCCTTGGACAGGGCCACGGCCTGCTCGCCCATGGCCTTGCGGGTGGCGGCGTCGAGGAACGGCGACGGCGCCTCCTCGATCACCTTCTGGTTCCGGCGCTGGATCGAGCATTCCCGCTCATTGAGGTAGATCACGTTGCCATGCTTGTCGCCCAGCACCTGGATCTCGATGTGCCGGGGTTCGGTGACGAACTTCTCGATGAACACCCGGTCGTCGCCGAAGCTGTTGCGGGCTTCGGACTGGGCGGCGGGGAAGCCCTCCTCCACGTCCTTGCGGTTCCAGGCGATGCGCATGCCCTTGCCGCCGCCCCCGGCCGAGGCCTTCATCATCACCGGATAGCCGATCTCCTCGGCGATCTGGATGGCGTGGGGCACGCCCTCGATCACGCCGATATAGCCCGGCACGGTGGAGACCTTGGCGGCGTTGGCGAATTTCTTGGACTCGATCTTGTCGCCCATGGCGTCGATGGCGTGGGGATTCGGCCCGATGAAGACGATCCCCGCCTCCGCGCACTGCCGGGCGAAGGACGCCTTTTCCGACAGGAAGCCGAAGCCCGGATGGATGGCTTCCGCGCCGGTGGCCTTGGCCGCGGCGATGATCTTGTCGGCGACGAGATAGCTCTCGGAGGCGGGCGGCGGACCGATGAACACGGTCTCGTCAGCCATCTCCACCGCGAGGCTGTCCGCATCGGCCTCGGAATAGACCACCACGGTCTTCACGCCCAGGCGTCGCGCCGTCTTGATGATGCGGACGGCGATCTCGCCGCGGTTGGCGATCAGGATCTTGGAAAACATGTGCGCGCAATCCTCCGTCGTCCGCCGCGCCGAACGAACGGACGGACTCCTACTCCCCAGCGAGTTAGACGTGCCGGAGCGGCTTGGCAATCGTGACGCAACGGACGGCGGGGCCCGCCGGCCTCAGATCTCCGCATTGCAGGCGATCTGGGTGTTGCAGCCGGCGAATCCCCCAGGCGTCCGGGGCGGCGACAGGCTAGTGGCGTGAATCACGAGATTTTCGGCACTGGCGGTGATCGTGAAGCTGGACGTGGTCGCGGCGCCCACATCTCCGCAGTCCACCGTCAGCGGACCGGAGGGCGCGGGCTGGCACGCAGGCGTCGTGCGCATGGCGGGCTGGAGCGGGGCGGTCATCACCGCAGAGGTGGCGGAACTCCAGGCGCCGGTGAGCCCGTAGAGCGCGGGCGTGAGCTGATAATATCGCTGGCACAGCCAGAGCTCGACGCCGGGCGGTCGGGCGCCGATCGCGCGCATGACGACGCCGCTCTGCAGGCCGACGCAGGCCAGCCCGACCGTCTGGCCAGCCGCCAGGGCGCCCAGGCTGAACTCGATCTGTCCGCCGGCGGAAAAGCCCGGCGGCAGCGTGAAGATCTGCGCGAAGCCGGTCCAGCCCGGCCCCACGGACCCGAGGGAGATCCAGCCGACATTCGTCCGGGACGACGCCGTGTCCGGCGTGGCGTAGGCATAGAGGTTCAGCCCCACCGTCCGGACGTCGGAGGCGTAGATCCAGCCCGACAGGGTCACCCGTTCCCCGGCCAGATCTCCGATCATGGACTGCTCCAGGGTCTGGCTGATCGCCGCGCTGGTGACCGCGCCCTGGGCGCTGACCGACAGGCCGGCGCCGATGCCGGACGGCACACCAGTCTGTTTCAGACTGGCCACGGAGGCGGCGCCGGCCGACCAGACCTGCCAGCGATCCGCCGTGAAGGTCGTGGCGTTGGCAGGGCACGGGATCGACGTCCCCCTCTGCCAGATCGCGAACTGGCTGTTGATCAGCCGGTTGGCGAGGGCGTCGGACGGAAACGGCTGGATGTCCATCCAGCCCCCGGCGCCGAACAGGATCAGGGTCTTCTCGTCATGGACATAGACGAGGTGGCCCTCCACCACGGGCACGGCCGCCCAGCCGCCCGCCTCGTAGCGCGCCAGACGGCTGATCATGCCTTCCCAGTCGGCGCCGACGGCTTCGGCCGGCACCAGCCAGATCTGGCCGTCCAGGGGATCGGCCGGCTGGACCGTGACGGTGCGGCTGACGATGGCGGTCTGGACGAGGCCGTCCAGGTCCGCCATCGCCGCGTTCAGGGTGACGTGCTTCTGCGCCTGGCTGGCCGCCAGATAGGGCAGACCCAGGCGGGGCGTGCTGAAATCGGACATGGACAGAGGCTCCTGACGGGCGGGGATCGCCGCCTGTCAGTGTCCCTCGGTCCGGCCGGGGGCGGACAAGTCGCCGCAAATCGCTAGCCGACGAGCATCCCGCTGGCCTGGCGGACATAACCGGTCTTCACCGCCAGCTCCGCCTGGGCCGCCTCGTATTCCCGGATCAGCCGGGCGATGAACTCCCCCGCCGGCGGGGCGTCGTGGATCGCGCCGATACCCTGCCCGCAGCCCCAGATGTCCCGCCAGGCCTTGGCCTCCTGGTTGCCGCCGGAGCCGAAGTTCATCTTCGAAGGATCGCTCTGCGGCAGGTCGGCCGGATCGAGGCCGGCGCGGATGATGGACGGGGCCAGATAGTTGCCGTGCACCCCCGTGAACAGATTGGAATAGACGATGTCCTCCGCGCTGCTCTCGACGATCATCTCCTTGTAGCCGGAGACCGCATTGGCCTCCGCCGTGGCGATGAAGGCCGAGCCCATATAGGCCAGGTCCGCGCCCATGGCCTGGGCGCCCAGGATCGCCCGCCCCGTGGCGATGGAGCCCGACAGGGCGATGGGGCCGTCGAACCACGCCCGGATTTCCTGCACCAGGGCGAAGGGCGACAGGGTGCCCGCATGTCCGCCGGCGCCCGCCGCCACCGGGATCAGCCCATCGGCGCCCTTTTCCACCGCCTTGCGGGCGAAGGCGTTGGTGATCACGTCATGCAGCACGATGCCGCCATAGCTGTGGATCGCGTCGTTCACCTCCACCCGCGCCCCGAGGGAGGTGATGATCACCGGGACCTTGTACTTGGTGCAAAGGGCGATGTCCTCTTCCAGCCGGTTGTTGGTCCTGTGGACGATCTGGTTCACGGCGAAGGGGGCGGACAACTGGTCCGGATGGTCCCGGTCCCAGGCCGCCAGCTCCTCGGTGATCCGGTGCAGCCACTCGTCCAGCTGGGAGATCGGCCGGGCGTTCAGCGACGGGAAAGATCCGATGATCCCCGCCTTGCACTGGGCGATCACCAGATCAGGACCCGAGATGATGAACAGCGGCGACCCGATCACGGGCAGGCGCAGGCGGTCGCGAAGGATAGGAGGCAGAGCCATGGGGTCCCCGGTGCTGAGATGGGCCGCGGGTCGCTAGCGACGCGGCGTTCCCCGCCACTCTAGGGCCACAGGGACGCCGCGCAAGTTCACGTGACGGAAGGTCACCTGCTTGACGCCCATGGGCTTCCGGGGGCAAGTCCGGGGTCCATCATTGGAATTGCTTCGGGAGTGGTCTGTGACACTGACGGCGGATCGCCTGGCCAACGCCTTCCCCCCCGCGACCCGCCAGGACTGGCTGGCGCTGGTGGAGGGGGTGCTGAAGGGCCAGCCCTTCGAGCGGCGGCTGGTGCGCCAGACCGCGGACGGCGTGCCGATCCAGCCGCTCTACACCGCCGAGACTTCCAGCCCCGCCGCCGGCCCCCTGTTCGGTCCGCGGGACGTGGGTCGGCCCTGGCAGCTGCGCAGCGCGATTGCGCCCCCCTCTCCCGCCGAGGCCGGTCGCCAGGCGCTGCAGGAACTCGAAAACGGCGCGGCGTCGCTGCTGCTGCGGATCGACCCCGCCGGCGCCCGCGGCGTCGCGGCGGCGAACCGGGATGATCTGGCGACGGCATTGTCCGGCGTGCTGCTTGACCTGGCGCCGGTGGCCCTGGACGCGGGGTTCCTGGGGCCCCATGCGGCGGATTGGCTGGGGGACCTGGGCAAGCGCTCCCCCCAGGCGCCGCTGGCCTTCCACATGGACCCCCTGTCCGCCTTCGCGCAGAGCGGCGCGAGCCCCGGCCCCATGGAAAGCCACCTGATCCTGGCGGCGGAGACCGGCGCGCGATGGGCGGTTCCCTACGCCCGGGCCAGCCTGTTCCTGGCCACGGGGCGGTCTGTGCACGAGGCCGGCGGTTCGGACGGCCAGGAGCTGGGCTTCGCCCTCGCCAGCGCGCTGGCCTACGCCCGGGCGCTTACCCGGGCCGGACTTCCGATGGAGGAGGCCTTCCAGCGCATCGTGCTGGGCGTCAGCGTCGACGCCACCTACTTCACCGGCGTCGCCAAGCTGCGGGCCCTGCGCCTGGTCTGGGCCAAGCTGACTGCGGCCTGCGGCGTGGAAGCCGACGCCGTGATCGAGGCCCGCTCCTCGGCCCGGATGCTGTCCACCCTCGATCCCTGGGTCAATCTGTTGCGCCTCACCGCCGCCGGTTTCGCGGCGGGGGTCGGCGGGGCCGACGCCGTGGTGCTGGCGCCGTTCACCGAACCGCTGGGACGACCCACCGACTTCGCCCGGCGCCAGGCCCGCAACACCCAGCTGATCCTGATGGAGGAGGCCCATCTCGGCCGGGTCGCCGACCCGGCGGCGGGCGCCTGGTCCCTGGAGACCCTCACCGATCAGATCGCCCGCGCCGGCTGGGCCTGCTTCCAGGCCATCGAAGGCGCCGGCGGCGTCCTGGCGGCGCTGGAGAGCGGCCAGATCCAGGCCGAGGTGGCGAAGGTGCGCCAGCAGCGCGAGACCGATACGGCGACGCGGCGAAGCGGGCTGGTCGGCGTCACCGAGTTTCCGATCCTGACCGACGCGCCGGTGGAGCTCGACACCACCGACGCGGCGCCCTTCGCCCGTCCCTCGCCCCGCGTGCAGCTGCCCGGCCCGTCCAGCCGCGCGGCGCCCCTGCCCCCCTGGCGGGCGGCGGAGGCGTTCGAGGCCCTGCGCGACCGCGCCCGGTCCCTGTCGCCGCCGCCGACAGCGCTGCTGGCGACGCTGGGCACGCCGCGGGACCATTCTGCGCGGGTGGGCTTCAGCCAGAATGTCCTGGCCGCAGGCGGCCTGTCGGTCCAGCTCCGGCCGGCGGGAGACATCACCCTGGCCGAACATCCCGTGGCGGTGATCTGCGGCGCCGACGAAGCCTATCTGGCGGAGGGCGAGACCGTCGCTCGCGCCCTGAAGGCGGCCGGCGTGCGCCACCTGCTGGTGGCCGGTCGGCCGGCCAACCAGGACGCCCTGCGAGCCGCCGGCGTGGACGGCTTCATCTATGCCGGGGGCGATCTCGCCGCCGCCCTCGCCCACTGCCTGGAGGCCTTTGCATGACCACGCCCTTCTCCACCACGACCTGGAGCGTCGTGCCCGTCTTCACCGGCCGCGTGGCGACCCAGGACGACGTGAACAGCGGCAAGGCCGTCTACGCTCTCAGTGACACCTTCAACGGCCGGGCGGTGGAGGGAGAGTTCCCCCAGCCGGTGATCTGGTACGACGAGGATGACGAATACGGCGCCCTGATCGTCCAGGCCGAGGCCCATGACACCGAAGAGGGCGAGACCCTGGAGGTGCTGGGCCTGATGCTGCCCAATGGCGAGACCGTGGTGGCCTTTGCCGACGATGTGGACGAGGTGGACGCCACCGATCCGTTCTGGGTCGCCCTGGTCGAGGCCTTCGACGATGACGACGACGGAGACGACGCATGAGCCCGGGCTTCCCCGATTTCTCGAAGCTCGACTTCGACGCGGTCCCCGGATCCGCGGCCCATGCGTCCCCTGCGGCCGGCCCCGACTGGGAGACGCCGGAAGGCCTGAACGTCAAGCCCGTCTACGCCGCCGCCGACGCCGCGGGACTGGCGCACCTGGACGGCTATCCCGGTCTG
>CAINOV010000144.1 GCA_903851655.1 uncultured Caulobacterales bacterium | reverse complement strand
GCATTAAGCTAAAATTAGCGTCAACCAAGAATTTCTGGCGCCGGCGGCCGCGCTGCACTGGCTAGAAGCGGACGCCAAATCAAAATCATGGACGGATCATCGGTCGAGGACCGGGTTCGCCATGAATAAAGGGGATGTCATCATGAAGACCAAGACCTACATGCTGGGCGGCGCTGCGGCGATCGCCTTCGCCCTTGTCGCGGCCTCGGCCCAGGCTGCAGAGCCGGCGGCGGCCAAGCCGACGCACAAGGCCCACCATGCCAAGACCGTTTCGCCCGCGGCGGCGGCGGTCGCGGCGGCCAACGAACGGATCAATCTGCTCGCCTCCGAGGTCGAGACGCTGAAGGCCCAGCTGGCCGGAGAGGTCGAGGCCCGTCATGCCCTGGAGGCCAAGGCCGATGCGGCGACCACCCAGGCCGCCGCCGCCCAGACCGACGCCCATGCGGCGCGGGCGGAGCTGTCCAGCGAGATCAACACCCTCCCCGCGACCGTGAAGGCCGACGTGGCCGCCGCCACGCCCAAGCCCGGCTGGTGGGGCGACACCAAGGTGGGCGGCATCGTCTTCGCCGATGTCAGCAAGATCACCCAGAAGACCCCGGGCGCCACCGCGGCCACCAGCACGGCCCAGGCGTCCAACGGCTTCCCGGCCGCGAATGGCCCCGGCGTGGACATCAAGCGCGGCTATCTGATCGTTGAGCACAAGTTCAACGACATCTATTCGGCCAATATCACCACCGACCTGATCTATGACGGCACGGCCAAGTCGACCCAGCTGTTCCTGAAGAAGGCCTATCTGCAGGCGGCCTATTCGCCGGCCTTCGTCGTCCGCGCCGGCGATGTGGAGCTGCCCTGGGTGCCGTTCGCGGAAGGCGTGGAAGGCTATCGCTTCGTCGAAAACACGCTGATCGACCGGATCAAGTACGGCACCACCACCGACACCAGCCTGAATGTGAGCGGACAGTTCCCCGCAGGCCCGTTCAAGCTGGGCTACTCGGTCTCGGCGCTCGATGGGTCGGGCTTCAAGTCCCCCGGCGACGGCAATTTCAACCGCGCCCGCACCCTGGATCTCGAGGGCCGGGTGAACGCGAGCCTCGGACCGATCGTGGCCGCCGTGGGCGGCTACAACGGCCAGCTGGGCAAGGACACCGAGGGCGCCTCGTACAATCACACCGTCTCCCGGATCGACGCGCTGGTCGCCTACACGACGCCCGCCTACCGGGTCGGGGTGGAGTATGTGCACGAGCGCAACTATTCCGGCGTGACCACGGCCACGCCGATCAAGCCGCGGGGCGACGGCTATTCGGCCTTCGGCTCGGTCCGGCTGACGGACCACTTCGACCTGTTCGGCCGGTATGACGCGGTGAAGCCGGAGCAGGACGTCCTGCCGTCCAGCAACAAGGCCAATTCCGCCACCAAGGACGCCTACTGGAACTTCGGCCTCGATTACCACCCGATCTCGGCCATCGACATCGCGCTGGTCTACAAGCGCGAAAAGGTCACGGGCGGTCTGTTCACCACCACCAACGGCGCTGCGGCCCCGGCGACTCTGACCCCCTATCTGGCGTCCGTCGGCGCGACGAAGCTGTCCTATCTGACGACGCCGAACGCGGCGCCGGCCGGCAGCGGGATCATCGGCGGCCTGGCCGGCCAGAGCGGAACCTATGACGAGGTGGGCATCTTCACTCAGTACAAGTTCTAAGGCCGCCTGAGCGTCCGAAGGGCGCGGCCGGTCCCTTGTGTCCCAACCCGATGCGGAGCCGCGCTGTGAACGGCCGCTCCGCATCGGGCCCGGGGCGCTGGCCGGCGGGCGCCCGCTCTGCGCGCCCGGCCAGCCGTTCGGCGAGGGCGGGCCGGACGTATGCGGCCGTCGTGGGGACGCCAGGCCGCACCGCCTTCAGTCGAAGGGCGCGACGACCCTCTGCCTCTGGCGGCCGAGGCCTTCGATCCCGAGTTCCACCACGTCCCCCGGCTGGAGGAAGACCGGCGGCTTCTGGCCAAGCCCGACGCCTGCGGGCGTGCCGGTCGAGATGATGTCGCCCGGCGCTAGCGTCATGAACCGCGACACATAGCTCACCAGAAAGGCCGGATCGAAGATCATGTTGGCCGTCGTTCCGTCCTGGAAGCGCCGGCCGTTCACCTCGAGCCACAGGGGCAGGGCCAGGGGGTCGGCGACCTCGTCCCGGGTCACCAGCCACGGGCCGATGGGGCCGAAGGTGTCGCAGCCCTTTCCCTTGTCCCATGTCCCGTGACGCTCCATCTGGAATTCCCGTTCGGAGACGTCGTTGATCAGGCAATAGCCGAACACGTGGTCCATGGCGTCCGCCTCGTCCACATACTTCGCCCGGCGGCCGATCACGAGGCCGAGCTCGACCTCCCAGTCCAGCTTGCGCGCGCCCCGGGGGCGCTCGATGGCGTCGTTCGGCCCGCAGATGGCCGTGGTGGCCTTCAGGAAGAGGACCGGTTCCGGCGGCGGCGCCGCGCCGGTCTCCGCGGCATGGTCGGAATAGTTCAGCCCGATGCAGATGAACTTGCCCACGCCGGCGACGCAGGGACCGATGCGGACGTCCGACGCCACCTGAGGCAGACCGTCCAGGTCGACGGCGTCCAGCCCGAGGCGCGGCCCCCGGAGCAGCGCCTCGCCGTCTATGTCGGCGATCACGCCGGACAGGTCGCGCAGGACGCCGCGCCGGTCGATCGCGCCGGGACGCTCCGCCCCCGACGGGCCATGACGAAAATACTTCACCTCATCCTCCCCCCGGGTGCAGGCCCGGCGCCTCATGTCCGGTGCGGGCGACGTAATCCACATAGCCGCCGCCGTACTGGTGCACGCCCTCCGGCGTCAGCTCCAGCACCCGGTTCGACAGCGCCGCCAGGAAGTGGCGGTCGTGCGAGACGAACAGCATGGAGCCCTCGAAATCCGCCAGGGCCGCGACCAGCATCTCCTTCGTGGCCATGTCGAGGTGATTGGTCGGTTCGTCCAGCACCAGCAGGTTGGGCGGATCGAACAGCATCTTGGCCATGACCAGACGGGCCTTCTCGCCCCCGGACAGGACGCGGCAGGGCTTTTCCACATCGTCGCCGGAGAAGCCGAAGCACCCCGCCAGCGTGCGCAGCGCGCCCTGCCCCGCCTGGGGGAACGCACTGTCGAGGGATTCGAAGATCGTCTCCTCGCCATCGAGCAGGTCCATGGAATGCTGCGCGAAATAGCCCATCTTGACGCTGGCCCCGATGCTGACGGCGCCGTCGTCGGGGGCAATCGCGCCGGCGACGAGTTTCAGCAGCGTCGACTTGCCGGCGCCGTTGGCGCCCAGGACGCACCAGCGCTCCTTCCGGCGGACCAGGAAATCGAGGCCCTCATAGATCGGCTGAGCGCCATAGCGCTTGTGAACCTTGCGCAGGCTGATCACGTCGTCCCCCGATCGCGGCGGACTGCGGAACTCGAACTGGACCGACTGGCGGCGGCGCGGCGCCTCGACCCGTTCGATCTTGTCGAGCTTCTTCACGCGGCTCTGGACCTGGGCGGCGTGGGAGGCGCGAGCCTTGAACCGCTCGATGAACTTGATTTCCTTGGCCAGCATGGCCTGCTGACGCTCGTACTGCGCCTGACGCTGCTGTTCGCCGAGCGCGCGCTGCTGATCGTAGAAGTCGAGGTCGCCGGAATAGGTGATCAGCGAACCCCCATCGATCTCCACCACCTTGCCGATGATGCGGTTCAGGAAGGCGCGGTCGTGGGAGGTGATCAGGAGGGCGCCGTCATAGGCCTTCAGGAACGCCTCGAGCCAGATCAGGCTTTCCAGGTCCAGGTGGTTGCTGGGTTCGTCCAGCAGCATGCCGTCGGGTCGCATCAGGAGGATGCGGGCCAGGGCCACCCGCATCTTCCAGCCGCCGGACAACAGGCTGACATCGGCCTCCATGCGCTCCTGGCTGAAGCTGAGGCCGGCCAGCACCTCCCGCGCCCGGGCTTCCAGCGCATAGCCGTCCAGCTCCTCGAAGCGGCCCTGCACCTCGCCATAGCGTTCGATGACGGCGTCCAGCTCATCGGCCCGGTCCGGGTCGACCATGGCGGCCTCGAGCTGCGCCATTTCCGTGACCAGCGCGCTGACCGGCCCGACCCCGTCCATCACCGCGGCCACCGCGGACTGGCCCGACATCTCGCCCACGTCCTGGCTGAAATAGCCGATCGTCATTCCCGGATCGATCACGACCAGGCCGTCATCCGGGGGTTCCTGGCCAGTGATCATGCGGAACAGCGTCGTCTTGCCGGCGCCGTTCGGGCCGACGAGCCCCACCTTTTCCCCCTTCTGGACGCCCATCGACGCCTCGATGAACAGGATCTGGTGGCCGTTCTGCTTGGAGATATTGTCGAGGCGGATCATGGGGGTCTGGTAACGCGGGCGGGCGGGAAACGCCAGTCCCGCGCACCGCCCGCCGCCGGTCCATCAGAGCCTCAGGCGGGGCCCGGGGGCGACTGGGACGCGAGCGCCTTCAAGGCGGGCGCCACCGCCGCGACCGACGCGCCCGTCGCGGCGATCCGCCCGTCCGGCCCGACGAGGATGTAGAGCGGATAGGCGCCGTTGAGCCAGTCCTCGGACAGCTTCCCGCCCGAGCCGACCCGCCACTGGGTCCAGGTCAGGGACTGACGGGCGACGAACCGCGCGACCATCGCCGGATCGTCGTCGGCGCTGATCGAGACGATGTTCAGGCGATCGGGACCATAGGTCGCCGACAGCGCCTTCAACTCCGGCAGCCCGGCGACGCAGGGCGGACACCACGTGGCCCAGAGATCGATCAGCGTCAGCCGGCCCTGAAACGCTGCGCTGTTCGCCGGCGCGCCGTCGAGGGTCCGGACGGCGATCGGCGGCAGCACCGCGCCGACGGCGAGGCGCTCGGTCTGGAACATCAGGGCGGCGGCTGCGGTTCCGAGGCGGGGCGGCGCTCCGCTGCCGAGGAGAACGCTCGGCGCATCGCCATAGGCGTCACGCACCTGCTGCAGGCGATGAAGGGCGGCTGCACGCGCGTCGGCCGATGGCGGCGGCCCGGCGCCGGTCAGTGTCTCCTGAGCCAGCAGAAACAGCGCGGTTCCGGCGACGGCCCGCGACCGGGTGCGCCGGCCCAGCGCCTCGAGCTGCGCGCGCTTGTCCGGGGCCGGGGTCTGGCCGTAGGCGGTCTGCAGCACGGTCGCCGTCCCGTCGTCGTCCGGATGATCGGCTGCGAGACGTCCCAGGGCCTGGCCGGCCGCGTCGGGCGCCCCCCATTCCAGGATCAGGCCGAGGGCTTCGATCCGAACATCGTTGGACGCATCGCCCTCGACCACGGCCTGAAGGCGACGGATCACCGGGGCGCGGGCCAGAAGCTCCGCCCGCCGCAGCGCGTCGCCGGTGGCGCGACGGGTCGGCGGCAGGCGATCCTGGTCCTGTCGGACCTGGTCGAAGGACCGCCAGATCTCCTGGCGCAGGGCGTCGAGGTTCGGAACGGGCTCAGCTGCGGCGGCGACGGTCGGCAGAGCGAAGGCCAGGACGCAGGCGAGGCGGCGGAGGTCGTAAAAGGGCTTGATCATGCGCCGAGCCTAGCCCCGCTTCGCGCCCGCCTGCGGAAAATCCCGCAAACGGACCGCCCGGACCGTCAATGCGCCCGACGGACGCGCAAACTGTCCCCGCCCCGGCCCCCGTCACGTCACGTCACGTCCCCGCGTACAGCTTCACCAGACGGTACAGGAAGGTGCGTCCCTCATAGACGGACTGGATGCGCACCCGCTCGTTCAGTCCGTGGATGTGACCGCCGTCGGGATCGATGAAGATGCCGGAGACGCCGTAGGTGGGGATGCCCGCCGGGTTCATGAACTGGGCGTCCGAGGCGCCGGGCTCCAGGGCCGTGACGATGGGCACGCCCGGCCACAGGTCATGCGCCACCTGCGCGATGGGCGTCATCACCCTGGCCGACAGGGGGGCGGGCTGAGCGACCGGCCCGCGGACCTCCGGAATGGTCACGGACACCTTGGGGTCGTCGATGATCTTCACCAGCTGCGCCTGGATCTCCTCCCAGGGCACGCCCGGGAAGATCCGGCAGTTGATGTTGGCCCGCGCCCGCTGCGGCAGGGCGTTGGTCGCATGGCCGGCGTCCAGCATGGTGGCGACGCAGGTGGTGCGCAGCATGGCGCGCCAGTCCGTGTCACGGTCGAGGATCGCGACCGCCGCCGTGTCCTGCGGGTCCTTGACCACGGCGAGCATGGCCCGACCCGCCTCTCCCCCCACGATCGGGGCCATGCCGGTGAAAAAGCCGCGGTTGGCGTCGTCCAGCTGGACCGGAAACGTGTAGCGGCTGACGGCGTCCACCGCCCGGACCAGGTGATAGATCGCATTGTCGGGTTCGGGCCGCGAACTGTGCCCCCCGGGATTGGTCGCCTCCAGCACATAGTTCTGGGACGTCTTCTCCGCCGCCAGAACCTCGAGGGCGATGCGTCTGCCGCTGGGGTCGAGGACACCGTCCACCCCCTCGGTCAGGGCGAACTCGGCGTCGATCAGGTCGCGTTCATGGGTCGCCAGCCAGCCGGCGCCGTTCAGAGCGCTGTTGGTCTCCTCGCCGCAGGTCAGGGCGAGCTTGATGCTGCGCCGGGGATGGAAGCCTTCCTCCCGGTAGCGGACCATGTTGTCGACCCAGATGGCCGCCTGGTCCTTCATGTCGCTGGTTCCGCGGCCGTAGAAGTATCCGTCCTCCTCGATCAGGGTGAAGGGGTCCCGGGTCCAGTCGGCGCGCCTGGCCTCCACCACGTCGATGTGCGCTAGCATCAGGATGGCCTTGGCGCCGGGATCGGACCCGTGCAGCACCGCCACCACCCCGCCCTCCTTCGGGTGGCCGGGCGGCGAGAAGACGTGGATGTCGGCGTCGGGATAGCCGGCCGCCTTGAGGCGCGCGGCCATGCGCGTCGCCGCCAGGGTGCAGTCGCCGGCCGACAGGGTGGTGTTCGTCTCCACCAGCTCCTTGTAGGTGTCGTGAAACCGCTTGAGCCCCGGATCGGCCGCGGGGTCGGCCCCGGCGAAACCCGCCCCCAGCACGGTCGAAAAGACCAACGCAGCCGCCAGACCCGCCGACATGTTCATCCTGATGGTTTCCCCCAAAGGCGAGGGCGGCGAGACGCCCCATGATCCGCCGATCCCGGCGGTTTAAGCATCCTCGTCCGATCAGCCGCAGCGCACAAGCGGCGCGGAGCGGGTTCCCACCGAGGTCGCCAGGATGGTTAATAGAACGCTAACGACTTGCATCGGATGCTATTGAATTGGGAAAGCCCCTGGCTGCAGGCCTGCGCCCCCGTCAGAGACCCACAGGGCTCACGTCCCAGACGACGGGGCCCGGTCGTAACGCCCCGTGGTCAGGAAGGCCGACATCCGCGCCTCCTCGGCGGCGGTGTCCAGGCCCTGCTCCGCCAGCCAGTCCGGATTGTAGTAGGTCGAGGCGTACCGTTCGCCGGAGTCGCACAGGATCGAAACAATCGATCCCTTCTCTCCCGCCTGCGCCATCTCGTCGGCGAGGCGCGCGACGGCCACGAGGTTGGTCCCCGTCGAGCCCCCGACCCGCCGTCCGATATGCCGGCTGAGGGCGCGGGCCGCGCCGATGGAGGCGACATCCTCCACGACCTCCATCCGGTCGATCACATGGGGCAGGAAGCTGGGCTCGACCCGCGGCCGGCCGATCCCCTCGATCCGGCAGGTCGCGCCTTCCACGGTGGTGACGGCGCGCTCCCGCCAATGGCGATGGAAGACCGACGCCGCCGGATCGGCGACACAGATGCGGGTGGCGTGCCGGTGATAGCGGGCGAACCGGCCCAGGGTGGCGGACGTGCCCCCGGTGCCCGCGCCGGTGACGATCCAGGTGGGAATGGGGGCGGGCTCCCGCGCCATCTGGGCGAAGATGCTCTCGGCGATGTTGTTGTTCCCGCGCCAGTCCGTGGCGCGCTCGGCATGGGTGAACTGGTCCATGTAGCGCCCGCCCAGGGCGTCGGCCAGTTTCTGGGCCTCGCCATACACCGCCGCCGAACCGGCGACCTCGTGACACTGGCCGCCAAGGGTCCGGATCTCGGCGATCTTTTCCGCCGCCGTTCCCGCCGGAATCACCGCGATGAACGGCAGGCCCAGCATCCGGGCGAAATAGGCCTCCGACACGGCGGTTGAGCCGGACGACGCCTCGACAATGGTCATGCCCTCCGAGATCCAGCCGTTGCACAGGGCGTAGAGGAACAGGGACCGCGCCAGCCGGTGTTTCAGACTGCCCGTGGGATGGCTGCTCTCGTCCTTCAGATAGATGGCGATGTCGGGCAGCGCCGGCAGCGACAGGGGGATCAGGTGCGTGTCCGCGCTGCGGGTGTAGTCCGCCTCGATCCGGCCGATCGCCCAGTTCAGCCAGGACCGGGACGGTCTCTCTGTCGCAGTCGTCATGACGTCCCGTGTCCTCTGTCAGCCCTGGCGTGTTTCACCCTGATTCTCCCCCGTTCGCAGCGGCGCGACGCGCGGCGGGGGCCAGACAGACCCCCAACGGCGACGGAACCCGCCTCCACACCCCGCGCCGCGCCCGGCGACTGACCCGGCTGAGGCTGCTTGGCGACCCAAGCAGACACGGCGATGTGGATCAGGCATGACCGCGGCGCAAAACCAACATAGGTGTGTTGTAGGTTTTATTCCTGAGCTTCACAGCTCTTGAGCGAAATCGAATTCGACAAAGAGCCGAGCGATCATTCCCAATATCCAGCCGTCAGAGCCGCAATCACTTCGATTATCAGAGTATTTATTATTTTCGCCCATTTTGAGCCAAACAAAGCCGGAAGCAGGCGTGATAAGTCGTTCAGCCACGGCCCTGCGGATGGAGTCGTTGCCGCGTCAGTTGCGGCCTTACCCACCCGCTCAACGCCCTCGGTCCGGGCGGCTGGGCGGGCGGCCACATCCTGGGCGTGTCGTCCGGCCTCAAGTTCCAGTTCTGATCCTCGGATCGGGTTTCACAAACACAAGGACAATAGCCATGTCTCTCGGAAGACGCCTGATACCGTCCCTCGCCCTGGCGATAGCCGTTTCCGTTGTCACCGCTGGCGCGGCGCTCGCCGATGCCGGCCCCACCCGCGCCGACGCCACCGCCATGGTCAAGGCCGCCGTGGCCAGCCTGAAGTCCGGCGGCGATAGCGGGGTGTTCGCCGAAATCAGCGACCCCGCGGGCAAGTACCACAAGGGGGACCTCTACCTCGTCGCCTATGACATGAGCGGAAAGGTTCTCGCCCACGGCTTTCTGAAGTCCCTCATCGGAAAGGACCTGGCCAACGCCAAGGATGCGGATGGCAAGTTGTACGTCAAGGAGCGGATCGAGATGGCGGGATCCGAGAAATCCTTCTGGCAGAGCTACAAATATCTCGACCCGGCCACCAAGCAGATCCGCCTGAAGGACAGCTATTGCGAGCGGGCCGGCGACACGATCATCTGCGGCGGCGTCTACCACTGATCCGCAGCGGCCGCGCCTGAGCGGGGGCGGACGCACGATCCTGGCGCGGGCGCACTGGTCCGGGCGCGCGATACATGAAATCGTCGCCCGATGGGTGGAGATTTGGTTTTCGGCTGGAGGACCGCGCTGCTGAGCGCGGCGATGGCCCAGCTGCTGATCCTGGCGGCGGCCATCGCCCGCGCGCCGGTCAATCGCGCGGCCAATCGCATCCTCGGCGGACTGCTGGTGGTGCTGGCGGGGGTGTTGACGCCCTGGATGATCGGGTTCGCCGGCTTCTATGACCGGTGGCGATGGCTGACCTTCGCGCCGTTCTCCATTCCCCTGGCCGTCGGGCCTCTGGTCTGGCTCTACGTCCAGGCCCTGGCGCGGGGCGCGCCGCCGGCGAGGGCGCGGCGGCATCTGGCGCTTCCGGTCGCCCAGTTCGCGTATCTGTCGTGCTGCTTCCTGCTGCCCCGGCCGTTGAAGGACCAATGGGCCGACGCCTCCGCCGGGTTTGCGGCCGCTCTCGGCGTCGCCTCCGTCGTCAGCCTCGGCGCCTATGGCGCGGCGAGCCTGCTGGCCCTGAAGCGGTTTCGTCGACGGCTGGCCGACCAGCGGAGCGACGACAGCCGCTATGCGCTGGACTGGCTCGGCCGCGCCATTGCGGCGAGCCTCATCCTGCTGCCGATCTGGACCGTCTATGTCGTCTGGGATGCGGTGGCGCCCCTGGGCTATGTCAACCTGATGGGCCTTTATCTGACGATCGCGGTGTTTGCCCTCTACATCGGAGTGGAAGGGTGGCGACATGCCGGCCTGGCGTTTCCGACCCTGTCCGAGATCCGGCCCCAGCCGGCGCCGGCGCGGGATTGGCGCCGCCAGGGAGAGATCTGGGCCGCGCGCGTCCGCGCCGAGGGCTGGGCGACGGATCCCCAACTGTCCCTGGCCGTCCTCGCGGCCGTCTGGGGGCCAATACCAGCTATCTGTCCCGGGCGCTGAACGAGGGTCTGGGGATGAACTTCTCCGCCTTCGTCAACGGCCTTCGCGCCGAGCAGGTCGCCGACCAGCTGAAGTCCGGCGACCGCCGCGACCTGCTGGAGCTCGCGTTCGAGGCGGGTTTCGCGTCCAAGGCCAGTTTCAACCGGGCCTTTCGGGCGCGGTTCGGCCTCAGCCCCAGCGCGTTTCGCCGCAAGGTCTCAGATCCTGAAAATCACCTGCCGCCGCCGGAAAGTGAGGCGCTCCCCGCCCCGCCCTCCGCTAGACCGTCGGCATGAACAGACGTCACCTGATCACCGCCGCGGCGGGCGCGCTCTTCGCCGCCGCCCCGTCGACCGCCTCGCCCGCCGACCTGAGGGACGACATCGAGATCGTCCGGCGCGCCCTCGCCCTGCACCCGGGCCTGTATCGGTACGCCACCCCCGGGGAGTTCGAGACCCGGCTGGCGGCCCTGCGGACGGCGTTCGCCGCGGCGCCGTCGACGGAGGCCCGGTATCTGCTGCTGTCGCGGTTTCTGGCGACGATCCGCTGCGGCCACAGCTACTGCAATTTCTTCAATCAGCCCAAGGCGCTGGCGTCCGGCCTGTTCGACCGAAGGACGCGACTGCCGTTTCACTTCATCTGGCTGGACGGGAAGATGACCGTGACGGCGGACCCGTCCGGTCTCGGCGCGCCGCCCGGGGCCGAGGTGCTGACCGTCAATGACGTTCCGGCGCCCGCCCTGCTGACCGCGCTCATGCCCTACGCCCGCGCCGACGGGCACAACGACGCCAAGCGCGCCGCCCTGCTGGGGGTGACCGGCGTCGAGACCATCGAGACCTTCGACGTCTTCCATGGCCTGGTGTTCGGGGCGCCGGTCGGCGGACGCCACCGGGTGGCCCTGCGCCGGGCCACCGGGGAGGACCTGCGGCTGGAGCTGCCCGCCCTGGGGCTGGCCGAGCGTCAGGCGCAGATGAAGGTCGGCGCGTCCTATGCGGGCGCGGACCCCTTCTGGACCTGGACCGTGCGGCCGGACGGGGTCGCGGTGCTGACCATGCCCAGCTGGGCCATGTTCAACAGCACCTGGAACTGGCGGGCCTGGCTGGACGCGCGCCTGGACAGCCTGTCCGGCCGCCAGGGCCTGATCCTCGACCTGCGGGACAATGAGGGGGGCAATGATTGCGGCGATGAGATCCTGGCGCGGCTGACCGCCTCGCCGATTCCCCGGACGGGGGTCGAGCGCCGGGTCCGCTTCCAGCGCACGCCCCGGGACCTCGACTCCTATCTGGACACCTGGGACAACGGCTTCCGCACCCTGGGCGTCGGCGCGACCCCGCTGGCGGACGGTTTCTATCGGCTGACGGGAGACAAGGCCGACGACAGCATCGCGCCCCGAGCAACCCGCCTCCAGGGCCGCGTCGCGGCCCTGATCGGTCCGATGAACAGTTCCGCCACCTTCCAGTTCGCGCAGCGGGCCCGGGCCAGCGGCCTCGTGAAACTGTTCGGACAGACCACCGGGGGCAATCAGCGGGGCATCAATGGCGGCTGCTTCTTCTTCGTCCGCCTGCCCGCCAGCGGGATCGAGTTCGACCTGCCGCTGATCGGCGACTTCCCCCCCGGTTCCCCGCCGGACGCCGGCCTGACACCGGACGTGATCGTCACACCGACCCCGGCCGATCTGGCCCAGGGTCACGACCGGACGCTGGAGCAGGCGGCCCGCTGGGTGATCGGCTGACGACGCCCCCCCCACGCGTCCGCCGTGCGGGGGCCGCGCCGCCGCGGCGTCTTGCGCATGGGGAACGGGTGCGGCGACCACGGCGCATGGCGGGGGAATTGCTCCCGTTTCCGGCGAACGCCTGAACGTGTCTCGTTTTGAGACCCGAGGCCGCCGAAGACAGGAGCCAAGTCCCATGATCCGCACCTTCCTGAATGATGAGTCCGGCGCGACTGCCATCGAATACGGCCTGATCGCCGCCCTGATCGCCATCGTCGTCATCGGCGCCGTGTCGGCGGTCGGCGTGAACCTGTCGGGCCAGTTCAACAACGTCGCCGCCGTCGCGAGCTGACGGGGCCCCGGTTCCGCACAGCAGGACGGCACGGCCGACGATACGCCTCCTCGAGGCGCGCCGCACCGGACATCGGCCTGGTCAACGGACGCCTCGGCGGGACGTCGCCTCAGGTCGACGCCGTCCGAAGTCGTGTCACCATGGCGGCGATCCGCCGCGTGCGTGTGTCGGCCGTCTTGGCCTCGACGACCCATTTGAGGTACTCGCGCTCATGAGACAGCGGCAGCTTCTCGAAAGCGCGCTTCGCGTCGCTGTCCCCCTCGAGGGCGCGAAGAACATCGGGCGGAACGACAGGGTCTGCCATTTCTTTCCTCCAATGTGACGGAACCGGCCCTTATCCGCCCAATGTCCGCTGATCCGCATCGCGGGCGGCGGTGAGGACCGTCTCAGCGGGACGCAATCCGGCCCTTTGCGACCGGCGGGCCGCCCGGCGGCGCGGGGAAGGCGAGCGGCGCCATGGCGGCGCCCGGGGTTCCGCGGGTGACCTGACGATAGAGGGCGTCGCCCACCGGGCTGTAGGTCACCGCCTCTGTGACCAGCAGGCAGGCGGCCATTGCGCCGAGGCCCCAGCCCCAGGCGGGATGCGCCGCCCCGTTGCGCCGGACGTCCCAGACAATCCCGATCAGGGGAAAGACCGCACTGGCGGCCAGGGTCGCCTCCCAGGCCCAGGGACGCATCAGGGGCAGAGGCAGCAGGCGACCGAAACCGGGTCCGAGCAACAGGGCCATGGCGCAGAACTGCAGGCGCCGATGCCACTCCGTTCGACGCCGGAGCGCGATCGCCGCCGCCGTCAGGCCTGCAAAGGTCAGCACGGACGCGGGATCGAACACCAGGAACTGCAGCGGCCGGAAGAAGAACGGCGCCCTCCCCTGGCGCACCAGCGCCAGCGTGACCGCCAGCCCGAGTCCGATCATCAGGACGACCCAGCCCGCCGCCAGCCAGCCGAGGCGGCGGTGAAGATCCCTGCGGCCCGATGCGGCCAGGACGTTCTGCATCAGGTAGATGACGACCCAGCCCATGAAGACAAGGGCGTGGGCGTGCACCAGGGGCGGCGAGGCGAAGCTCGATCGTCCCATGGCCAGTTGCAGGGAAAACCCGGCGAAGATGACGAGCGCCATGGCGATCGCGCTGGTGAGGAAGAACCCGCCGTCCCGCGCCGGCCGCCGGAACCCGGCGCTGGCCAGTGTTGTCATCTCCCGTCTCCCCGACCCCCGTCCCGACGGACGCGCCCATCCCGACGCGCGCGCGGGACCAGGCGAGGGTCACCCAATCTGCGCCATCCTGCAACTGCGTCCCGCGCAGACCTGTATCTATAGCGGCCGCATCGCCTCGATCCGCGCAACCGGGACGGCCGGCGCCGCCGTCGCCGCTGCGGCCAGCATCGCATCGGTCAGGGCGCGCCCCTCGAGGCGGCCAGTGGCCAGCAGCTCCCGGAACGGCCGGTTGCGCGACACGCCCCAGAAAAGGCCCGCGACCAGCCAGACCGGCATCCGGCTCAGCCAGGCCTTTGCGGTCGGGTAGACCGGGCGACCGAGGGCGCGGATCAGGGCGAAGGCCGCCTGGACGCCCCGGGCCGCCACCCGGGCCTCGCCCCAGCTGCAGCCGCCGCCGCGGCGCTCGCCCGCGGTGCAGACACTCTGGAAGGCGATGCAGAGCGGCGCGTGACAGCGAAGCCAGAGCGGCATGTCGCGTTCGTAGGCGGCCGGCGCGCCAGCAGCGTTGAACAGCTCCACAAGGCTCTGGCGGCTGAGCAGGGATTTCTGGCCGGCGGCGCCGATGACGGCCTTGAGCCGGCCCTCGCCGTCATAATCCGCCTGGAGGAACGGCATGCCGAAGGCGCAGCGCTCGACCCCGACCGCGTCGCCCATGGCGTCTGGGTCGAAGCTGTTGAACATCAACAGGATCTCCTTCGCAGCACTGCGCCGCAGACTGGGAAGCAGAGGGGCCGCCTGGTGGGCCAGCAGGGTGACGATGATCAGATCGTAAGGCGCCTGCTCGTCGAGCTGGTCGAGGATCCGGACCTCGGCCCGTTCGCCCGTCACGCTGACAACGCCCTTGTCGCGCTCCAGCCGCCGGAGCCGATCCGACCCGCGCCGGGCGACGACGGTCACGTCGTGCCCCCCTGTCCGCGCCAGCTGGAAGCCCAGCGCGCTGCCGATCCGTCCCGCGCCGAGGATGGCGATGCGTCGGCGGAGCGAGGGGGTCGGGGTCATGAAGGCTCCAGCTGGGCTGTGGGACGTTTCGAGGCGGACCGCGTCGCCGCAGAGCGGCGCGGCGGACGCGATACGACAGGTCTCCACGGAAAACGCGACGGGTAAAGCCGAGAGCTTGAAAGGAAAAGGGGGCCGACACGACGCCTGACGGTCCCGCCGGCGTCAGTCCTCGGGCTCCAGCGGGGTTATGTCGGCGGAGATCCAGTGCGCCGTGATCGTCGCGTCGAAGGCGTCGTTGCACCGCCGATGCGCCCGGGTGACCCAGCCGAGGGCCTCGCCGCCATCGCGGCGCTGGTAGTGATCCGCCGCCGCGCGATGCAGGCGCGCCACCGCTTCATGCAGTTCCGCGGCCTTCAGATTGCTGCAGACGGCGTCCCACGCGCCATCGCCGCCGAGTTTCTGTTGGACATGCATGGGGCTTGATCCTTGAAAGCATCCGTCCGCCAGCCCATCGCGCCGCGGACCCGCCCGAGGTGGCCACAGGATCGGGACCGGCTGAAGCAACGGGATCTACTCAAGCGGCCCGAGCCCCCCGTTCAGCCCGGGTCCGGCGCCCGCGCTTGCGCAATCGCGGCAAGGCTTGCGGCCCCGGCCGGCGCCCGGCCTTCGGACTTCCGCTCGCTGTAGCGATCCACGAGATAGTCCGCCCGGTCCCGCGTCAGCAGGGTGAACTTGTAGAGCTCCTCCATCACATCGACGAGGCGGTCGTAATAGGGCGATGGCTTCATCCGTCCCGCCGCGTCGAACGCGTCATAGGCCTTGGCGACGGAGGACTGGTTGGGAACGGTGATCATCCGCATCCACCGCCCCAGGATCCGCAGGCTGTTCACGGCGTTGAAGGACTGCGACCCGGCGTTCACCTGGCAGACGGCCAGGGTCCGGCCCTGGGTGGGTCGGACGCCCCCGCTCTCCAGCGGCAGCCAGTCAATCTGGGATTTGAAAATGCCCGTGATCGCGCCGTGCCGCTCCGGACTGCACCAGACGTGGCCTTCGGACCACGCGGACAGGTCGCGCAGTTCCTTGACCTTGGGATGGTCGTCCGGCGCGTCGTCCGGCTGGGGCAGGCCGCGCGGGTCAAAGATCCGCGTCTCCCCGCCGAAACTGCGCAGCAGGCGGTCCGCCTCCTCGATCAACAGGCGGCTGTAGGACCGCTCCCGAAGCGATCCGTAGAGCAGGAGAAAGCGCGGCGCATGGGTCGACACCCGCCCCGGCGCCAGCTCCGCCAGGGTCGGGCGATCGACGAACGCGGGGTCGAGGGCGGGGAGCTCTGTCATGAAAACATCTCTATCAAGGCTGTGATATTTTGAGTAGCTTAGAAATATGGAAATCAAAGACGCCGCCTCTGTCCTGTCCGCCCTGGCCCTCGAAGGACGGCTGGCGATCTTTCGCCTGCTGGTCCGGGCCGGACCCGCCGGCGTGAAGGCGGGGGACATCGCCGAGGCTGTCTCGGCCCACGCCAGCACCCTGTCCGCCAATCTGAACGTCCTGAGCCACGCAGGCCTGATCGAAGGGCGACGGGACGGCCGCGCCATCTACTACGCCGCCCGCTACGACCGGATGCGCGACCTGCTGGCCTTTCTGATGGACGACTGCTGCAACGGCTCCCCCGAAATCTGCATGCCGCTCATCGAGATCGCCACCCGCGCCGACTGCTGCGCCGCCGATCAGGCGGAACAGGCGTGATGGACGTCGCCGAAGCCACCTCGCCGCACCCGGAGTCGCCGCCGCCGACGTTCAGCCTCACCCGACAGCTGGCGGCGGAGGGATTGGGGACCGCCCTGCTGCTGGCGGTGGTCATCGGGTCCGGCATCATGGGCGATCGGCTGTGCGGCGGGAACGTGGCGGTGGCGCTGCTGGGCAACACGATCTCGACCGGCGCCGCGCTGGTGGTGCTGATCACGATCTTCGGTCCGCTGTCCGGCGCGCATTTCAACCCGGCCGTCACCCTCGCCGTCCTGCTGAAGGGGGAGATATCGCCGGCGACGGCGCTGCTGTTCGTCCTCGTCCAGCTGGTCGGCGCGGTGGCGGGGGTCTGCGCCGCTCACGCCATGTTCGGCGAGGCCATCCTGCAGGTCTCCGGCAAGCTGCGCGACGGGCCCGGCCAGATGCTGTCCGAGTTCATCGCCACCTTCGGACTGCTGGCGACCATTCTCGGCTGCGTCCGGTTCAGCGTCGGCTTCACGCCGGTTGCGGTCGGCCTCTACATCACCTCGGCCTACTGGTTCACGGCGTCCACATCCTTCGCCAACCCGGCGGTCACCCTGGCCCGCAGCCTCTCCAACACCTTCGCCGGCATCGCGCCATCCTCGGCGCCGGCCTTCATCGCTGCGCAGATCGCCGGAGCGGCGACGGCGGTGGGCCTGTTCGGATGGCTGCTGAAGGAGGCCCCCGCCCCATGACCGACGACGCCTTTCCGATCACCATCTTTCACAATCCGACCTGCGGCACGTCGCGCAACGCCCTGGCGATCATCCGCGCGGCGGGCTACGCGCCGGAGGTCGTCGAATATCTGAAGACGGGCTGGACGGTCGCGCGCCTCGACGCGCTGCTGCAGGCCATGGGCCTGTCCCCGCGGGACGTCCTGCGCGAGAAGGGGACGCCCGCCGCCGAGCTGGGCCTGCTGGCGGCCGATGTCAGCTCCGGCGCGATCCTCGCGGCGATGGTAGAACACCCGATCCTGGTGAACCGTCCGATCGTGGTCACGCCCCTGGGCGTGAAGCTGTGCCGGCCGTCGGAGGCGGTGCTGCCCCTGCTCGCCCGGAAGCCCTCGGGCTTCGTCAAGGAGGATGGCGAGGCGGTGATCCTGTGAGGCCCAGCCCGCAGATGGGTCATCGGGTCGCTGTGGGCGTTTAGTGCGTGTGTTCCGGCCTGTGCCGCGTCATGATGACGGGGCTATACCGCTCCCCCGCCCCGAACTGTCGCGCCCCATGCTCTTCGACACCCCTCCGCCGGCCGTCTCCGCCGCTGCGACGCCCAGCGCCCGCTCCGGCGATGCGACGGCGCCCAATGACCTGTTCGAGCCCGTCAACCGGGCGAACTACCGGGTCAACGCCGTGCTGGAGCGCGCCGTCTTGCGACCGGTGATCTCCACCTACGAGGCGGTCATCCCACGTCCGGTGCGCGCCAGCATCCACAATTTCATCGACAACTGGAACGAGCCCGTGGTGTTCGTGAACGACGGCCTGCAGCTCAACGCCCGCAACGCCGGCAGCGCCGCCCTGCGGTTCTCGATCAACACGACCCTCGGCGCCCTGGGATTCTTCGACGTGGCGTCGCATCTGGGCGTGGACAAGCACGACAACGCCTTCGCGATGACCCTCGGACGCTACGGCGTGGCGTCCGGCCCTTACCTGTACCTGCCGCTGGTCGGCCCCTCGTCCGTGCGCGACGCCACCGGGGCGGTGGTCGATTTCCTGACCAATCCGATCACCCAGGTTCGCCGCATCAAGTCCGAGTCCGTGGAAGTGGCGCAGGAGATCGCCACGACGGTGGACTCGCCGGTGGAGTCCGTCCTCGCCGCGGTGGATATCCGGACGGAAAACGATCCGGCCCTGCGCGACATCGAGGCCACGGCCACGGACCCCTATGCGACCCTGCGCGCCGCCTACCTGCAGCGCACCGCCGCCCAGATCGCCGGCGACCAGATCACCCTGGAGCAGTCGCCGGACATTCCGGACACCTCGGCTCCGGTCGCCCCCGCAGCGACGCCCACCCCGGCGGCGACCCCGGCGGCGACTCAGGCTCCGGGCCCAGGCCGCGCCGTCGACCCGAAGGCCTGAGCCCGCCGGATCCGCGGACCGGGTGGGTCCTGACCGGCGAACGGATCAGCGAAGGCGGGGATTGTCCCGCGGGCTCTCGTCCCGAGGCGGCGGGTCGTGGCGATCCCGGCTGTCCGGGGGACTGTCGCGGCGCTGCCGGTCGTCGTCGCGACGGTCGGATGAGAGGCGGTCTCCCGCGCATCCCGCCAGGGCGATCCCGAGCCCCAGGCACGCGGCGACGGCCATGTGCGCGGACAGCGTGCGCGCGCGCTTTACCGGACGCGCCACGTCAGTGATGATGGTTCTGCAGAACGAGAACGACGACGACCACGACAAGAACGGCAACTAACATCTGGTGTTCCTCCTGGATTTTCATTCACAATTCGATCGGCGAACAGATCGCCCAAATGACAGGCTAAATGACCGGATGAGGTTCGTGAATCATCGGAAAGTACTCAACAGGGCCGGCGTCCCGGGTTGGCGGTCGACGCGCGTCGCCATCGGCCGGACGATCCTGTTTGTCCTGGCCGTGCTGTGGTGCGCAGACGCCCGGGCGGCCGTCGATCCGGCGGTGTTCACCGGCTCGGTCGGCCGCGCGCAGATCGTCCTGCAGCTCTATGTCGACGCGGACCGTGTCAGCGGCCGCTACTTCTACCGGCGCACGCGCCAGGATATCCCGCTGGATGGCGCGCAGGCGGACGGGACCCTGCAACTGACCGCCCAGGTGACCGGCGACAGCCTCACCCTCGCCCGGGCCGGACATCGCCTGGTCGGGCGGCTGGTGACGAAGGCCGGCGTCAGCTTCCCCGTGGCCCTCGATCCGGCCGAGCCGACCCCCGCCTCGCCGTCCGCCCGCCCGGGAACGGACATGCCGCCGGACGGGCCCGACGAGCTGTACGAACGGTTCCGGATGCAGGATCTGCGCCTGGCGGTCCGGTCCCGGCAGGTCATCTCCGGCCGCACCATCGCCTGGTATCGGGAGGACCTCAGCCAGCGGGAGATGTTCCGGCTCGAAGCCGGCTATCCCGCCCCGGTGATGGACGCCATCAACCCGCAGCTGGAGGCCTTCCATCTGGAGCGCGTGCAGCAGACGCTGTCCTGCACGGGGATCGACGGGCGGACCGGCGTGGAGGACTCCCATGCGGAGGCGCCGTTCCTCTCGGCGGACTATGTGAGCTTCACCTGGGTGGCGAGCTGGTCCTGCGAGGGCGCCGCGCATCCGGACTTCGAGACCTCCGCCCGCACCTTCGACGCCCGGACAGGGCGGCGGCTGCAGCTGGAGGACATCCTGTGGTTCGGGCGCGGCGCGCCCCCCCGGGAGGAGACGCCGGAGTGGCTGGACTATCGCGCGAACGTCTTCGCCCCCCGGATCGTCGCGCTCATGACGCGACTGCATCCCGCCGACATGGCGAAGCCCGCGACGCCGGATGACACCTGCGACTACAGCCAGCCGGACATGTGGACCAACGCCGGCTGGTCGATCGGACCCGGCGGCCTTGTCCTGCATGTCTACACCTATCGGGCGCAGCGACAGTGCGACGATCCGGCCTTCGCCGTCATTCCGATGGCGGTCGTCGACGCGCTGAGGCGGTCCCGGTCGCGGGACCGATAGCGGACCCGCGACACAGGGTCATGAGCCGCCGCCTGGCCGATCCCGGGACTCCGACCGGCCTCAGTCCCGCGCCGGACGCCACAGAGGCCCGACGGCCAGCAGCAGCACCAGGACGTTGAACGCGGCGTTCGAGGCATGGCCGGACGCGATGGAGCCTGTGCTGTCGAGGACGAACCAGGCCAGCAGGCCCGTCAGCACGGTGCGGCGGACGGGCTCCGGCGCGAGGGGATAGACCCAGGCCGACAGACACCAGATCATGACGCCCCATCCCAGCAGGAAGCCGCCGGTCACCGCCGACAGCAGCCGCGTCACCGGCGCGCTGTAGTCCGACGGGCGGTCCAGTCGCCAGCCCAGCAGGTCCATCGTCAGCCGCGCCGGCGCCGAGGTGGCGGTCATGGCGCCCAGGAAGAAGACCGGCCCGAAGGACCCCACGACAAGGGCCGTGACCTTCAGCCAGGCCTGATGAAAGCTGCGGTTCATGCGGGAACTCCCGAGGGGTCGGCCGCGCCGGGCGCGGCGGCGCGGAACAGGGCGTCGGTGGCGGCGTCGGCGGGGAACAGGCTCTCGATGCGCAGTTCGTCGGCGGTCACGTCCTGGGCGGTGCCGAAGGTGGCCACCACGGCGAACATCGACAGGCTCAGGCCATTGACCTGCAGGTCGAAGGGCATCACCGGCACCAGGGCCGTATCCGCCGGCGACCACAGGAGGTGCTCGTCCTGCAGGGGCGTCAGGGCGTCGAGGACCGCCTTCATCTCCTCCCCGCCCACCGCCTCCGCCTCGCGCAGCGCCCGGCGCCAGATCAGCGGGCCAACGGCGGCCCAGTTGGTGACGAAGGGCCGGACGCCCTGCGGGTGGAAGAACAGGCGCATCAGGTTCGGCGGACCGCCCCCGACCCTCTCCCAGATATCCTCGCCGAACAGGGCGCCCAGCCGCTCGAAGGCGGCATTGGCCATCCGGACGTTCCAGGACCGGTCCAGGGCGACGGCGGGGAACGGTTCGTGCGCCGCCAGCATCATCCGCACGGCGCCCATCACCTGGGCCATCTGCGGATCGTCCAGACCGCGGGTCTGGAACACCGGTGCAAAGCCCGCCGCAGTCAGCCAGGCGTTGCGCTCCCGCAGGGGGACGTCGAGGGTTTCGCTGAGCTGCAGCACCATGGCGCGGCTGGGATTGGCCCGCCCGGACTCAAGGAAGCTGACATGGCGTTGCGAGACGCCGGAGGTCAGGGCCAGGTCCAGCTGCGACAGTCGGCGCCTGAGCCGCCATTCGCGGAGCAGACGCGGAAAGCCGCCGACACCGCCTGAACGCACCTGCGCGATCGTCGCCGACATCCGGCTCTCCTCCTGTTCGGGCGCCAGTGTCACTGATTGGCGGATGAGAGCAACGACCTGCCAGGTAATTGCCGCACCGACGGGTTTCGTCCAGCCTGCAGCTCGACGCATCGGCGAGGGATGTCATGACCGGGTTCCGCATACTTCTGGCGGCCATCTTCTGTGGGCTGACGATCTACACGGGCGTCGCCGTCGCCGGCTCCGGCTGGAACCTGCTCGCGGTGTTCTTCAGCGACATGGCGAAGCTGGGGTGGCCAGGTCAGTTCGATCTCGACTTCATGATGATGCTCGCCCTGTCCGCCCTGTGGGTGGCGTGGCGGCATCGGTTCTCGCCCGCGGGGCTCGGGCTGGCGGCCCTGGCCTTCTTCGGCGGCTCCCTGTTCCTGAGCATCTATCTGCTGGTCCTCAGCCTGCAGGCGAGAGGCGCCGTGCGCGACATCCTTCTCGGCGCGCGGGCTTGAACGACGTGGCGCGGCCGGATTGTCCGCGACGATCTGCGACCGAGGCCCGTCTCCTCACCGCGGGGGCGGCTTCGAGCCGCCGCCCAGGACGTAGCTGTCCAGGGTCTCGTGGAAGTGGCGGATCCGGCTTTCCTGGTAGGCCGCCAGGGTCACGCCGGGCTTCCTCGACGCCCGCAGCCCGCGCTGGATGCGCTTGAGGTTGTCCGTGTCCTGGTCGGCGACCATGGCCGCGGAGCCCAGTTCCGGCGCGCTGGACCAGGGATCGTCGAGGCCCAGCCAGGTGATCGCCGCCGGTTCCGGATGGCTGCCGTCGGGCGCCTTGGCGAACAGCAGGAGGATCTCCATCACGCTCTCTTCCGGATTGTCCTTGTGCGGGCGGAAGCGATAGGTGATCGGCAGGGCCTGCCCGCCCCACGGAACCATGTTGGGAAAGAGCAGGTATTCGATCAGGTCGAGGGATTCGGAGTCCGACAGGCCGGACAGGTCCCGTCCGGAGGCGCGGCCGATCTTCTCCCGCGCCCGCTGGGCCAGCTTGGCGCGCGCCTCCCGGGACGTGCTCGCCTCGATCGGCGCCCCACCGTAGAACGGCACGTCCCGGCGGATGTGCTTGATGGTGAGATTGGCGTCGAGACCGGTCATGCTCGGGCTCGGAACGCCCTGCACGGCGATCATCCGGCTCACGTGCCGGACCCCCGGCCAGACGTCGTACTGGGTGTTCTCGTCGCCGTAATAGCCCAGGACCTGGGGGTGGGCCATGGGCACATGGTAGCTCTCGATGAAGGCCTCCATGGCCAGCTTCCAGTTGCACGGCATGATCTTGGCCACGTGGGCGGCCTTGTACCGGTCCTCGAGGCGGAAGGCCTCGAAATGCGCCGGCAGGATCTCGAGATAGCTGTCCAGCGGCTCGCAGGCCGGGTCCATGTTGATGAACACGAAGCCGCCCCAGACGCCGACCCGGGCCTGGGGCAGGCAGGCCTTGTCCTTGTCCAGCCCGGGGAAGTCCCACTGCCCGGGCACGTCGGTGAGCTGGCCCGCCAGGTTCCAAGTCCAGCCGTGGAACGGACAGCGGAACTGCTTCACGCTGCCGGGCTCGGTGCGCAGCAGCGTTCCGCGATGCAGGCAGGCGTTCACATAGGCCCGGATCTCGTCCGGACCCGAGCGGACGATGATCAGGGAGTCGTGGACGATCTCGTAGATCACATGGTCGCCCACGTTCGGGATCTCCTCCACCCGGCACGCCATCTGCCAGGTCCGGCGCCAGACCTGCTCCACCTCCCGCTCATGCCAGTCCCGGGAAAAGTAGCGGTCGGCGCTGACGTCGCCCTCGCCCAGCCCCGTCGCCGGCGACTCGCTCAGCATCACCGACGGCGGGGGCACGACGTCGCCGGTGAGGATCTCCTGCACCGAGGGAGAGGGACGATCCGGGGGGATGCGCAGGTCGGTCATCTTCGGGGGCCTCGACGACAGGGAGGGACGGCGCCGGCGCGGCGACGCACCCACGCTGTCACAGTCACTCTCACTATGCAACTCAAACGACCGGTGCTAGCGTTCGGCGTCCGGCTCCACGGATGATGAAAAGGCGCAGCTCAGTGCATCAGCTTCCGTCACGACATCTCACCACCCTGCATCTGGATGTCGGCTTCAACGCCATGGTGGGCATCGGGGCCACGCCGCAGGGACGTCGCCGGATCGCGCCGATCCTCGGGGGACGCTTCGAGGGCGAGCGTCTGACCGGCGTCGTGCAGCCGGGCGGCGCGGACTGGGTGATCAACCGGTCCGACGGGGCGATGGTCATCGATGTGCGGATCACCCTCCTGACCCATGACGGCGTTCCGATCTACTGCGCCTATCAGGGCCTGTTCCGGGCCGAGGCGGAGGCCATGGCCCGCTTCAATCGCGGGGAACAGCTCGGCGAGGAGGAGTATCGCCTGCGCACGGTCGCCCGCTTCGAGAGCGGCGCGGCGGACTATGCCTGGCTGAACGACCTGCTGGCGGTCGGCGCCGGTCGCCAGACTGTCAACGGCCCGGTCTACGAGATATTCGAGATCCTGTAGCGGCTCACGCCCCCCGAGTCGCCGTAGCCCAGGGCGCCAGGATCATCGATGGACCTCGAACGCGGCCCCGTCCCCGCTGACGCCATGGCCGGCGCCCTGGCGGCGGTGCGCCAGCCGGCGGACGCCGTGTGCGATCGCTGGACCCTGGAAATCGTCCTTCGCCTGCTGGCCGGCGAGACCCGTTTCAGCGACCTTGCGCGAGACACCGGCATCGCCGCCCGGCTGGTCGCGTCGCGGCTGGCCGCCCTCCAGCGCCTGGGGGCCGTCGACCGCCGGCCTTACAGCCAGGCCCCGCTGCGCCACCTTTATGTCCTGACCCCCATGGGCCTGGAGTTGCGGCCGGTGCTCGGCCAGATGATCCGCTGGGAGCGAAGCTGGAGCACGCCCGCCCCGGCCGCGTCGGCGGCGCTGGCGGGATGGCGGCCGGACGAGCCGCCGACCGCCAGCCGCTGCGCCTTTTGCAGCGCGCCGGTGTCCGCGCGGGCGGTCACCTTGCGGATCGAGCCGGCGCTCCTGCGCCCGCCCCGGCCGAAACAGACCGCCCGCCGCCGGACGTCGGCGCCCCCGCCCCTGTCCGGCGCCGCAGGTCCGGGTCATCCGCTTGCGCAGAGCCTGGCGATCTTCGGCGACAAATGGGGCCTCGAAATCCTGATCTGCGCCTTCTTCGGCGTTCGCCGGTTCAACGACATCCGGGACGCGACGGGGATCTCGGCCAACATCCTGTCGGATCGCCTGGGCCGGCTGACCGCCGCGAGCATCCTGTCCACGGCCCGGGCGGGATCGGACAGCCAGGGCTACTGGCTGACGGACAAGGGCCGCGATCTCTATCCGGTGACGGTGGCCATGCAGACCTGGGCGGACCAGTGGCTGCCGGACCGGATCCGGTCGCCGGTCCGGCTGATCCACCGCCCCTGCGGTCGGGAGATCGTGCTGCAGGCGTGACCGGACCACAAGGTCGGTGTATCACCCGCGGATGGCGCGAACCAAGCAAGGCCCGGAGTTTGAGATCGAGGTGGACGGGCAGCCCTATGCCTGGCGGCTGCATCGTCTGCCCTACGAGTCCCGAAACGCGTCGGATCGGCGCGGCATGGCCATCGCGGCGCGTCATCGGGACGGCGCCCGCGAGGCGATCCTCGAGTTTCCCCCGGGCGAGCTGCTCCGGTTCGGCGCCCCCCAGCTGAAGGCCTCGCAGATCGACCCGGCGCTGGTGGCCCGGGCCGTGGCCTCCGCCATCGCCGCCGGGTGGGAGCCCCTGTCCCGGGGCAAGACGGTCACGATCGTGGTGGATGCGACGGGCCGCTGACCGCTTGCGACGTCAGGGCCGCCGGCTCATTCGGCGCCGACGGCGTCCGGCGCATATTTCAGCACCAGCTGCAGCAACGACGCCGGCAGGATCGGCTTGGACAGGCCGTCGTCGAAGCCCTCCGCCGAAAGCGGCCCGGCGGTCAGGGCGTCCAGTCCCGCCGAGAAGGCGACCACGGGCGCCGTCCGGTTGGGACCGTCCGTCGCGCGGATCGTCCGCAGGGCCGCGGCGCCGTCGGTCCCGGGCATCAGCAGGTCCATCAGGATGAGATCGAAGGGCGTGGCGCGCGCGACCTGCACCGCCTGCTCGCCGCCGGCGGCTTCGACGACCGAGGCGCCGAACGGCTGAAGGATCGCGCGGACCAGCTCGCGATTTTCCGGGTGATCGTCGGCGATCAGGATCCGCATGCCGGTGAGATCGACCGCGTCGTGCGCCGCCGCCTCCGGCGCGGCGCCCGTGGCCGCCGGCGCCGGGATCTCGAACCAGAACCGGGCGCCGTGGCCCTTTTCGCTCACGACGCCGATCCGCCCGCCCATGGCCACCGCCAGTCCGTAGCAGATCGCCAGACCGAGGCCCGTCCCGCCGACGGAGGGCCGCGCCGCCTGGTCCAGCTGGGAGAACCGCTTGAACAGCTTGTCCTGGTCTTCGGCGGCGATCCCCGGACCATGATCCTGCACCGCGATCCGCAGCACCGGGTCGGCCGGCGACCAGGCGGCGCGGACCAGCACCTCGCCCTCCGGCGAGAACTTCACCGCATTGGCCACCAGGTTGAGAAGGATCTGCGCCACGCGATGGGGATCCACGAGGATCTCCGCATCGGCGGGCATGTCGAGCTCGGTCCGAAGGATCAGGCCCTTGTCCTGGGCCGGTTCCGAAAACAGCTCCGTCGCGCGGCGGACCATGTCCTGCGCCGAGGTCGGCTGGCGATCGATCGTCACATGACCCGCCTCGATCTTCGAATAGTCGAGGACATCGTTGATGATCGACAGCAGCAGCGATCCGGCGTTGACGGCCTTGTCGAGATACTCCACCGCCACGTTGGACAGACCCGGCTCCCGCAGGACGAGCTGGGTGAAGCCGATCACGCTGGTCAGCGGGGTCCGCAGCTCGTGGCTCATATTGGCGAGGAACTCCGCCTTGATCCGGGCGGCGGCCTCGCTCTCGCTCCGGGCGGCGGCGAGCTCGGCCTCGTAGAGCTTGCGCCCGGTCACGTCCCGCAGGACCATCACCACGGCGACGGCGACCCCGTGGGCGTTGGCGACCACGCCGGCCTTGGCCTCGACCCAGCGGGCGTCGCCGGAGGGTTCGGCCAGCCGGAACTCGATCTGACCGGCGGTGGGATCCCCCGCCCGCCCGGCCTGCAGGGTCGAGAGGAACGCGGCGACCCGGTCCCGGTCCTCCGGGAAGACGAGGTCCTCGAAGCGACGGCCGACCAGCGCCCCGACGGCGTAGCCGAAGGATGTGCTGGCCCGGGAGGCGAAGGTGATCGCGCCGTCGAGGTCGATCCGCGTGACCAGATCCTCGGACGCCTCGGTCAGACCCCGATAATTCTCCTCGCTCTCGGCGAGGCGGGTCCGAAGGGCGCGCCGCTGCTCCAGCGTCGTGGCGATGGGCAGCCCCACCAGCGTGATGGCGGCGAGGAACATCTGGGCCCCCAGCATGTCCGCGTCCGAGATCACCCCGTTCTGGCCCAGCGCTCCCCGCCGCAGGATCTCGGCGCCGATCCCGGTGACGATGATCAGCAGGCTGCCGGCGGCGGCGCCCAGGACCTCCGCCTCGAACACGACCAGGATGAAGATCGGGAACAGGAGGAAGGCGTAGCGGTAGTCCACCGCGAAAACCCCCGCGGACAGGACGGCCAGCCCCACCAGGGCGGCGGCGGCGCGCGGGGTGATCGGCGCTGCGGCGAGCCGCCGGCGGGCGCTGGTGGCTACGAGCACCATGGGGACGAAGACGACGGACCCCAGACCATTGGCGATGGTCCACTCCCCCAGCAGGATCCAGGTCCTCGGCCGGTCAAGGCCGCCCAGCGCCAGGGCGGCGATGACCGTCGACGCCAGGGGCGCGACGCCGCCGCAGATGACGAGGAACCGCCAGAGGCCCTGGCTCTCGAAGATCCTGTCGCTCGACCCCACGTACCGGCGGACCCCGAGCCAGGAGACGGCGACCGCGGCGATGTTGCAGCTGGACAGGACCGCGGCCATCCAGACGGACTCGCCAGCCCAGAGGCTGGCGGCCGCGTCGCCGACCCAGGCTGCGGCCAGCAGCAGGACGAACCGCCTGCGCCCGGCCTTGAGGGTCAGGGCGATGATGATGGCGTTGACGGGCCAGACGAGCACGTCGGTATGCAGGGCCCGCGGGATCGCCAGGGATACGACGCACAGGGCGAACACGGCGGCGAACATCAGCCCGCTCTCGCGGACCGCGGACAGCCAGACGGTCCGGGCGTCGCGATCGTCGCCCGGGCGCGGCGAGGCTCCGTGTGCGTTGCGGATCTTCAAACCAGGACTCTCAGATTGCGGATTCCGGGTGCTTCAGGTGAAAACGGCGTCGCCACACTGCGCGGCAGCCCTGTCAGGGACAAGCTCACGGCTACCCCATTCTGACATCCGCGTCATTCCGAATTCGTGAACGGCGGCGCGGCGAAGCCGGCGGCCGGCTTTTCGCCATTTTCACCGGGCCCGCGAGCCGTTAGGTAGCGGTGGACCCGCGACCTTCGCGGCGGGTCGGGGGCGAAACGGGGGTTCATCGGATGGCGAAACATCGAGCCGGACTGACGGCGGCGTCCGCAGGCGTTCTGGTCGCCGCGTCCCTGGCGGCGACGGCGGCCTGCGCCGCGGCGACGGACGGCGACACGCTGCCGGCGGTGGTGGTCACCGCCCAGAAGCGGGTCCAGGACGTGGAGCAGATCGGCGTCGCGGTGGACGCCATCGGCGGCGCGGAGCTTGCGGCGCAGCGGCTCCAGCAGCCCCTCGACCTCGCCGCCGTCTCCAGCAGCCTGTCGACCATGAACTCGACCACGGACGGGACCCCGCTGTTCCTGATC
>CAINOV010000143.1 GCA_903851655.1 uncultured Caulobacterales bacterium | reverse complement strand
GGCAGGTGCAGTCGACGAGTCAGGATCGCCACCGCGCAGGCGATGATCAGGACCAGTCCGATCTGACTTGCCGACATGTTGGACCTACTCCCGGCGCAGCACGACCCGCTCAGGGCGTGTCACGGACGCATCAACTCATACGCTTGCGCTTGGCCCTATCGCACCCAAAACAGACCGATCGAGCAAATCACAGCACGTTTCTGGAGACGATAACCCAAGACTGCGGTTGTCGGTCGATTCCCACCCCTGACTTCCGGCCGAGACGTTGCCGTTCGACCCGCGGTCGGCGCCGTTCCAGATCCCGGACATCCCCAACGACCGCTAAGAGCCGATTGTGTTGAAGAAGTCGGCTGCTGGCGCGGTTGGCTGTGGGGCTTCGGCAAGGCGGCCCGTCCCCTCAGGCCGTTGCGGTGGCCGGTTGCGGGATCAGCTTGGCGAGTTTGCGCAGGTTCTGGGCGGTGGCGGCGAGGAGGAACTCGCCTTTGGCGCCGCAGGGGCCGCGAAGACGCAGGCGGTCCATCTTGAGGATGCGCTTGAGATGCGCGAACAACATCTCGACCTTCTTTCGTTCACGCCTTGAGGTGACGTAGGCATCGGTCCGGGCAATGTCGCGGGCGAAGCCTGCCCCCCTGACAAGGACCCGCACCATGTCCCTTACCTCAGAGCTGGCCGCCTTCCGGGCGGAGTTCATGGGCGCCGCCCCACCCGAGATTCGCGACGCCATGGGCCGGGCGGATCTCGAACTGGCCGCATCCGGCCTCACCGAGCGGGCCCTGAAGGCCGGTGATCTCGCACCGGACTTCGAACTCCCCGGAGTCGACGGCCGGACGATCCGGCTTTCAACCCTGCTTCGGGATGGCCCCGTCGTTGTCAGCTTCTACCGCGGCGGCTGGTGTCCCTACTGCAACCTCGAGCTCCGGGCGCTGCAGTCCGTTCTTCCGCAGGTGCAGGCGCTGGGCGGCCATCTCGTGGCGATCTCGCCCCAGACTCCGGATGAAAGCCTGTCCACGGCCGAAACGAACGCCCTGGCGTTTCCGGTCCTGAGCGATGTCGGAAGCGATGCGGCCCGCAGTTTCGGGATTGCCTTCGATCTCGCCGTCGAGTTGCGCCCGATCTATGCGCGGTTCGGCCACGCCCAGCCGGACCGCAATGGCGACGACAGCTGGGTCCTGCCGATCCCGGCGACCTATGTCGTCGGCCAGAAGGGCCGGATTGCCCTCGCCTTTGTCGATATCGACTACCGCAACCGCCTCGACCCGACGGACGTTGTCCAGGCCCTGCAGACCCTCTGCTCTCATGTCGCGCGGGGCTGTCCGACGTCATAAACCCGCAAATTGCGATCCGTGATTCCAAGTCCAGGCCATGTGGCGCGCCACGCCGCAATGTGCTCCGAGGAAAAATGCCGGTCGAGGGCGACTTGGTCTCGCCACAGCTCCTTGACGTGGATCAGACCCGGCTCGAGCACGTCCTCGGCATAGCTGTATTCCTCGCAGCCGTCCTCTGCGCGACTGGCCGAGATCATGCGGGTCATGGCGCGACGCGCGGGGCCGAGTCGTTCGGGCGGTAGGCGGACAGTTCCGAGGATGAGCAACATGACGGTGAAGCTAGCCGACCTGCGAAGGTCCAGGAAGGGTCGAATCCTGTCGCCCGCGGCTCG
>CAINOV010000142.1 GCA_903851655.1 uncultured Caulobacterales bacterium | reverse complement strand
GCCGCGTCCCTCGCGGCGACGGCGGCCTGCGCCGCGGCGACGGACGGCGACACGCTGCCGGCGGTGGTGGTCACCGCCCAGAAGCGGGTCCAGGACGTGGAGCAGATCGGCATTGCGGTGGACGCCATCGGCGGCGCGGAGCTTGCGGCGCAGCGGCTCCAGCAGCCCCTCGACCTCGCCGCCGTCTCCAGCAGCCTGTCGACCATGAACTCGACCACGGACGGGACCCCGCTGTTCCTGATCCGGGGCGTGGGCCTCGACGACTTCAACACCAACAACAGCAGCGGCGTGGGCGCCTATCTGGACGACGTGTTCGCCAGCTTTCCCGGATTCCTGACCGAGGCGCTGTTCGATGTCGACCGGGTCGAGGTGCTGAAAGGACCCCAGGGCACCCTCTATGGCAAGAACACCGCCGGCGGGGCGATCAACATCCTGTCCCGCCAGCCGGCGGATCATCTGGAAGGCTACGTGGACGCCAGCTACAGCCGCTGGGACACGGTGGATCTGACCGGCGCCGTCAGCGTCCCCCTGAGCGACGCCGTCCGGGCGCGCTTCGCCGGAACCCTCACCCGGCAGGGGGAAGGCTATCAGACCGACATCGACACCGGAGCGAAGTACGGGCGACTGGATCGCGGCGGGCTGCGATCGATCTTCGACATCCGGTTCAGCGACCGGATCCGCCTGAACCTCAACCTCCACTACGCCTACGACCACTCCACGCCCTCCTCCCCCTCCACGCCCGATGTGGAGCAGCAGGTGGCCGGAACGCAGCCCTTTCCAACCGACGGACTGCTGAACAGCCCCCCCGGCGGCTCCCGCGTCCGGGTCGGCGGCCTTGGCCTGTTCAAGCGCGAAGAAGGTGAAGGCGTGACCGCCAAGCTGAAGGTGGAGTTCGACGCCTTCACCGTCACTGCGATCACTGCCGCAGACTATTTCTCCGACCACAGTTTCGAGAACTATGACGGCTACCCCGCGGCGGACAACAACTGGACCAAGAACTTCCGCCAGTCGCAGTTCAGCGAGGAGGTCCGCGCCGCCTCTCCCACCGGCGGGCGGGTGGACTGGATCGTGGGCGCGGAATATTCGCAGAACTGGTACCGGTGCCGGGACGCCCTGGACTGGACCTTCGTCTACGGGCTGGCCACCTCGATCACCGACACGGGCAAGGCCATCACCGCCGCCAACTTCACCCAGAAGCAGCAGTCCGAGGGCCTTTACGCCCACGCCGAGACCCACCTCACGCCCCAGTGGACCCTCGTCACCGGACTGCGCTATTCGCACGACCAGGTGTCGTTCGACGGCGCCACCACCGACCCGACCGGCCTCCTGACCTACGCCGCCAACGGCCAGTCGGGTCCGATCGTTCCGAACACCGTGCTGGCGGCCCTGAACCAGACCCGGTCGAGCCAGGACGTCTCCTACCGGCTGGAGCTGGACTATCGCCCGAATGACCGGGTCCTGGTCTATGGCAGCGTCGCCACCGGCTACAAGGGCGGCATCTATTACGGCCAGCCGGCCCAGGTGCAGGTGGACTGGAACTATGTCCTGCCGGAGCACGAGACCACCACCGAGGTGGGGGTGAAGAGCCGCCTCCTGGGCAACACCCTGGAGATCAACGCCGCCCTGTTCGACACCGACATCCGGGATCGGCAGTCCAGCCTGTCCCTTTGGTCGGGCCCGGTGGGGACCCAGCCGCTGATCGCCGGACTGGGCAACGTGCCCCGCGCGCGCATCGACGGGGCGGAGGGCGACGTGCAATGGCGCCCCCTGTCCGGACTCACCCTCGCCGTCGGCGCGACCTGGCTGCACTCCCGGGTGACGCGCACCCTGACCAGCGAAAATGGCCTTGCGCTCTACACCCCGGTTCAGGTCGGGCAGATGCTGCCGGACGCCCCGCGCCTGACGGCGCAATGGCGCATCGCCTATCAGCGCGACCTGTCCCCGTCCCTGCGCCTGTTCGGCGAGGCCCATGACCGCTACACCGGGATCGAGCATCCGTACCTGGCCGACCCGACCACCTTCGGCAAGGGTGAGTCCCTCGGCGTCCGGCTGGGCGTCACGGACCTCACATCCCACTGGACCGTCAGCCTTTTCGGGACCAACCTGCTGGATCGACGCCCCCTGACCTACGCCTTCGCCGGCAGCGAAGGCCAGCGGGTGTCCTTCTACCAGAAGCCGCGAACGGTCGGGGTCACCGTCAGCCATGCGTTCTGACGGCGTCGGCGGAGGAGACGGGTCATGCGTGTATTCCTGACGGGCGCCACCGGGTTCATCGGAACCGCCGTGGCCGCCGAGCTGATCGCCGCAGGTCATGCGGTCCTGGGGGTCGCCCGGACGGACGAAAGCGCCCG
>CAINOV010000141.1 GCA_903851655.1 uncultured Caulobacterales bacterium | reverse complement strand
CGTCGGGGGCATGACGCGGCTGGTGGGGATGGTGAGCCCGGGGCTGTACTCCATGTTCGCCTCGATGGCGCTGGAGCTGACGGGCGACGGCCCGTCCGACGGGTTGCTCTGGCGAACGATTTCGGTGGATCCGCAATTTCGCATGGTCCGCCACCGGGTGGCCGCCGGCGGCGTCCAGGGCGTGCTGGAGAGCTTCGCGCGGGACCCGCCGGTGCTGCAGCCGCTGATGGCGGAGGTGGCGCAGGTCGTCCCGCGCGACGCCTTCCGCGGTCACCGGGTCCTGGTGGTCGGCGGCTCCCGCGGCCTGGGCGAGGTGGTGGCCAAGCTGGCGGCCGCCGGCGGTGCGTCTGTGACCATCACCTACGCGACGGGCGCGGCGGACGCCCAGCGGGTCCGTGACGAGATCGTCGCCTGGGGTGGGCGCTGCCAGGTCTGCAACCATGTCGCAGGCGCCTCGGGCGGTCCGGAACTGCCGATCGCCGAAGCGCCGACCCATGTCTATTATTTCGCGTCAACGACGATTGCCCGGCGAAAGAGCGCCCTGTTCGACCTCGAGCGTCTCGCGGATTTTAACCGGATCTACAACGATGGATTTTTCGAGCTTTGCAGCAGGTTGTCCGACCGGTTCAGTGAAAAATTCGTCGCGGTCTATCCATCGACTGTGTTCGTGACGGAGCATGACAATGCTCTCGTCGAATATGCGATGAGCAAGGCCGCCGGTGAGGTGCTGTGCGACAAGATGTCTGCGCTGATGGGGAATGTCCGGGCTGTTCACCATCGCCTTCCGCGCATGTATACAGACCAGACAGCCGGCGTGACACGGGTGTCGACGGTGGATGTGCTGGACACCCTGGCGCCGTTCGTCCGCCACGCCCAGTCGCTGTAGGACGGCCGGCGTGGCTGGGTCATCACTTGTGGGGGGCGGGATGGCGTGGGCCATGGCCGGGGGGATCGCGGCCCTCATTGTGGTCGTCGGCGCGCTGGCGGGCCTTCGCCGCGCAGCCGGGCGGGGGCCGGGACGCCGCGGCAACGGGGTGATGGGGGCCGTCGCCGCGGGGACGACCGGATTGATCCTGCTCTCGGGACTCGGGGCCTGGATGGCCATGGCCCAGGCTCCTCGGGCGTCCGGACCGCCGCCGCCCCCGGGTCGGTTCGCCGTCCGCGAAGGGGAAGCCCCATTCCCCGGCGAAGGCGAGGACCCGGCGTTTGTCGCCCAGGCCTGGACGCCCGGGGCGCCGGGAGCGCGGGACTCCCGCCGTGATCCGCAGGACCGCCCGGGTGTCTGCGACGTCCTTCCCTCCGGCACGGCCCAGGGCTCGGACGGCTTGACCCGGGTGATTGTCTATTTCCCTGGCAATGGCGGTCAGCGCACGGACGGGGCGTCGGTGGCGAAATATCTCGCCGCCCAGGGGTTCCTGGTGCTGGCGATGGACGACGTGGATCGCGACGCTCCCGTCGCCGGCCGGACCCGGCCGCCGAGCCTTGACTTTGACTATGCCTCCTGGCCCGCCACCCTCCGGACCCAGCGCGCCGCCGACGACAAGGCCCGCCGTGAGGCGCGCCGCGCGAGCCGGCTGCTTGACCGGCTGGGCGACTGCCCGACGGCGCGGGCGCGGCTCGACCTGAACCATGTCGGCTTCTGGGGATTCTCGTTTGGAGGCGCCGCGGCTTCCGAAGCCGCCATCCGGGATCGTCGCGCCGCCGCGCTGGCGAACGAGGACGGGTCCGTGTTTGGCGCTCCGGCGCGGGGCGTCAGTCCGACCCCGTATCTGTTGCTGGCGGAGGACGAGCCCCTTGACCCGGCGGCGCTCCGCTCACCCGACCCGGCGCGGCGGAACTATGCGCTGACGGTGGCCGCGGACCATCACCTCTGGCGGGACCTGACGCGCCGGCCGGACCACTACGGGTTCATCATCCGAGGGGCGAGGCACGAGGCGTTCAGTGACCTGATCTTCCACCGGTCCTTCCTCGGCCCGTGGATCTCCCCGTTGCCGGAACGGATCCGCGCGGAGCGCGAGGCCTATCTGCTCGCCTTCTTCGACCGGTACCTGCTGGGACGGACGTCCGGGCTTCTCGACGCGCCGGCGCCGCCGTTTCCGCAGACCCTGGCGCTGAAGACCGACCGCTCATGGATCGCCCAGGCCGACTCGGTCCCGGTCAGCGACGAAGAGCGCCGGCTGTTTGGCCCGGACTAGGCCGCTGCGGGCTCTGGCGTTCTCTCGAACAATAGCCCCGACATGGTCGATATCGAATACTTCGGGTGGAAGGGTATTTCCACGCCGATTTCCGCTACGACCCACGAATCCTTGAGCCGGTAACCGCGGCTCTCGAAATAACAGAGCAAATCGTCCTGTGAAAAGACGCGGTAGGGCGTCGCCGTGGGGCCCAGATTCTGGAGCGTCCAGATATCGCTGCCGTCACGGAGGGGGACCTTGTTGATCAGGACGTGGCGGGGCCTTTCGGCGAAGGCCTCAATCACGCCGGCGCCGGGCGTCTGTTCTCCCAGCGGGTCCTCGAGGTACTGGATGCAGCCGGAGATCAACAGCACGTCACAGGTCTCGGCCGGATCGATGTGGTCCTCGAACCGGATCGCCCGGGATCCGAGCGCCGCGTGCCGCGCGCGTCCGAGGGCGACCATGGCCGGCTCGTCCACAACCTGCCACGCCGCGCCGGAGGGCAGGCCGCAATAGGCTTCGAAGATCTCGTAGCTGGTTCCGCCACCGCCGCCCAGATCCACGATCCGGCTCGATCCGTCGATGATCTTTGACAGCCAGAACGTCGCTGCATAGTGGCAGGGCTGGAAACTGTCGGCGGCGAGGGGGCGAGCCGCGCCGGGTGCGATGTGGGGTCTGTCGACCACATTGTGCGCAATCTCGGCATTGTCCCAGCCCACGGGCTTGTATTTGCGTGCAGCGTCTGCGGCCATCTTGAAGCTTTGGTATGCTCCGAAGAAAAAATTCATTCGGGGCGACCAACCAATCTTCGCATAGATGTCCGCCACCAGCGGAACCCGGCCAAGTATTTCGCCGAGGCGATGTTTTGCAAGCAGTTCAATTTGAACGCTCATGCTTTCGACTCGCCTTCATTGTTGCCACGGCCCGTCATACAATGACGCAGTTCCAGGAGGACTATGCGAAATTTCGTTCGACTGTCTAGTGCGTCGCGTTTGCGTCCTGCGCGGCGGCTGGAACGGCTGGCCGGGCGTTTCCCGCCCGTCCTCACGGTTCCCGAGGGGCGATTGAGCCGGCGCGGATGATCAGGACCCCGTGTTACCTGTAGGGGACGATGCGACGGATCTTGCCGGTTGGCAAAAGCACCAGCGTATAAAGACCGTTCTTGATGGGTCTGACAAATTTCTTGATTGCATCGAACCGTGCAAAGAACTTCTTGACCAGATTTTGTCTGGCATCGGCGTCTATATCTGCGCGGAGTTTGATGTTGCTGATGAAGGACGCGCTGTTGGGGCGCCTTATCTGGTCCTGAATGCAAAGGGCGGGATCGATCTGGCGGACGACGACGTCCTTGAACTGTCCTCGCTTCGGGTCGAACAGTTCCGTGTCCACGGCATGCGCCGCCTGGGGTGCGGTGGCGACCAGATACGCGGCGGTGACGCGGTTGATCATGTATCCCGCCGCCCCGCCGTGATTGGAATACAGGCGCCGGACGGCCCGATCAGCGACCTGCTCACTGTTCAAGGATAGGGTGGTCGAGGCCAGGAATGTTTCCAGTCGGACAATGCAGAGGTCCGATTCGGGCATTTTGATTTGAGATAAGACCGCACTTGTATGTTTGGATATATTGATATCATCTTCACATACTATGGCATATTGATCAGAAGACTTCAAAAATTCGCGCCAGGCCTTGATGTGGCTTAAGAAGCACGCAAACTCGTTTGGATACAGCGTCATTGTCTTATAGTTATTGAAGAAGCTGTAATCATTACTGGAAAGTCGACGCCCTTCGATCGCTGGAATAACTCTGTATTCGAGATGCTGATCGTCGAGTTGCGACTTGATGAATTCAAGTCTATGTGAATCTTTTTCTAAATTGATAATGTGAAACTTCATTTTTTGAAGAGTTCTTTACCGGAAAAAATTCCAAGGGACTGGGATTCATGAATGAGCGCGACGTAAACCGTTTCGAATCACGGCTCCAGCATTAATTGACGAGCATCATGTCCGTTTTCCGTCCGATCAGGGCGATGATCTGGATCGCGCGCTGTGTCGCCCGGTCGCCGCCGGGACCGTGACCGTGACCGTCAGGAGCCCTGATCCGACACGGAAGGGTTTCGGCGGACGCACGACCATGGTATTGACAGCCTTGCGAGGGGCGTGATCGGACAGCAGACCATGCATTGAACGGGGCCGATTGGCTCTTCCGGATGCGTGAGTGTGTCGTCCAACTGCGCGTTACAGTATGAGTCGGGCGCGCAATGGCCGGGAACCCATCTTCTGTACAGGCGGCGCCGCCGCTTCGGTTTGGGCTGTACCTTGCCCTGCTGATCGCCTTGTCGTCGATGATCTATCTTGCATTTGCGTGGTATGCCAAGTCTCACTGGGATGACCTCGCTCCCCAGTTCTCGCCAAACACTGTATTCAATCAGAAAATTCTATACATTCGAAATATATGGTCGAACAAAAAACCTGCTGATCTGATCGTCGGTTCGAGCATGGCGCTCAACAATTTTGACTCAGATCGTTTGAGTCAATTGAAAGGTACTCGGGCTATCAATCTCGGAGCGACAGGCCTTTCGCTCTCGGGCTCAAACATCTTGATGAACGAGGTCATCGGCGGAATTCCGATCAACGATATCATCATCGTCACTCAGTTCAACGAGTTGAGGAATGACGAGCCGGAAACGTTTTCTGTGCCGCCGCCGGTTTTCTCGCGCTATGTCGCGGGACAGATGAGTTTCGTGGAGGAATTCTCCTATCGTGACCTGTCGTCGATGTTTGATCTGGTTCGGCAAAGGGCGACCGTCCTGAAAGACCGGACCGACTATTCGTCGGCGGCCTTCACACCCTCCGGCGCCGCGCCCCTGGAGATCTATGGCCCCGCACGGGACCCGGGGCGCTGGAACGGCGACGGGATCCATCAGCAGGCGACCTGCGAGGGCTGTCGGCGCACGCTTGAGCAGCTTTGCCGGGCCGCCGCGCGCGCGTCCCGCCAGGTCACGATCGTCGTCCCCCCGATCAGTCCCCATCTTTCGGCCACCCGACCCGAGTTCAAGGCGCGCTATGATCAACAGCGGCGCGCGATCGGCCAGACAGCCGCCGCCTGCGGCGCGCGGGCCCTCGATGTGGGCGCCATGGCCCGGTTCGATGACTCCTGTTTCGCCGACTCCCTCCACCTGAACGCGGAGGGCGCGCGCGCCCTGACGGATCTGTTCATCCGCCGGAGCCGGCCATCCGCGCCGGACGGCCCGTCCGAGACCAGCTGCCGGACCGTCGCCGGGGTCCCGCAGCACGCCGCCGCCGCGCTCGCCCGGACCGGCCCGCGCCGTCCGGGCCAGCCTATGGCGGACCCCACCGGAGACGGGAGCCCGCATGACTAAGACCGCCCTCTACTGGCTTCCCGTCGCACAGGACTGGGCGGGCGTCCTGAAGGATCTGTCCCAAGAGCAGGACCCGGCGGCGCTCTGGAAAAAACTGGTGCAAGCCGCGCGCCTGCGGCTGGATTTCGTCCAGACCCGCCAGCTGGACCGAATTCTTGCCGCCCATTTCGGCGCGGCGCCGCCGCCGGCGCTGGCGACCAAACCGGTGCGTCTGGCGGTGATCGCGTCGTCGACTGCGGATTATCTGCTGCCGTCCCTTCGGGTCGCCGCCCTGCGCCGGGGGGTCTGGCTGCAGACCTACACGAACACCTACGGCCTCTATCTCCAGGAATTGCACGATCCCGAGTCCGGCCTGAACCGGTTCGCGCCGAGTTCGGTGCTGGTGGCGCTGGACGCGCGGCACGTGCTGGGGCATCCGGCGTCGTCGCTGGACAGGTCGCCGGCGGCGGTGCTGGCTGAGGACGCGCTCCGCCGGTTGGAGGACCTGTGGGGCCTCATCCGCCAGCGCTTCGACGTTCCGATCACGCAGCAGACCGTCCTGCCGGTCTTTCCGACCCTGCTGGGCGGAAACGAACACAGGGCGGGCTCGGCGGCGGCCGTCCTCGGGCTGGTCAACAGCGGCCTTCGCGCCCGCGCCGACGCCGCGCAGGTCGATCTGCTGGCGATCGACGTCAAGGCCGCCGAGCATGGCCTCGACGCCTGGTGCGACCCGGGGCTCTGGCACCGCGCCAAGCAGGAGATCCATCCCACCGCCGCGCCCCTGTACGGCGAGCTCCATGGTCGTCTCGAAGCCGCTCGTCAGGGTCTGTCGTCCAAGGCCCTGGTGCTCGACCTGGACAACACCCTGTGGGGCGGCGTGATCGGCGATGACGGTCTCGACGGGATTGTCCTGGGCCAGGGCAGCGCCATGGGCGAAGCCTTTCTCGACGTTCAGCACTATGCCCTGGCCCAGGCGAAGCGCGGCGTGATTCTGGCCGTATGCTCGAAGAACGACGAGTCCACGGCCCGGGCGCCCTTTTCGGAACACCCGGAAATGGTGCTCAAGCCGTCTCACATCGGGGCCTTTGTCGCCAACTGGCAGGACAAGGCCAGCAATCTGCGGGACATCGCCGCGCGCCTGAATATCGGCGTGGACGCCCTCGCCTTCGTCGACGACAACCCGTTCGAAAGGAACATCGTCCGCCGGGAGCTGCCCGAGGTGTGGGTGCCGGAACTGCCGGAGGACCCGACCCTGTACGCTCGCTGTCTGGCGGACGCCGGTCTGTTCGAGGCGGTGCGTCTGACGGACGAGGATTTCGAGAGGTCGCGGCAGTATCAGAGCAATCAGAAGCGGGAGGCGTTGCGCGCCGACACCACCGATCTGGCGGGTTATCTGAAAAGCCTGTCCATGGAGCTCCGGTGGAAGCGCTTCGATCCGTTGGGACTGGCCCGGATCGTGCAACTGATCAACAAGACCAATCAGTTCAACCTGACGACGCGCCGCTACACGGAGGCGGAGGTCATTCAGGTGATGAACGACCCCCGTTGCCTCGGACTTCAGTTCCGGCTGCTGGACCAGTTCGACGACAACGGGATCATCGCCATCGTCATCGCCGTTCCGGGCGAGGACGACGCGATTCGCCTCGACACCTGGCTGATGAGCTGTCGCGTTCTTGGCCGGCAGGTGGAGGAAGCGACCCTCAATGTCGTCGTCCAGGAGGCGAAGCGACTGGGCGCCCGGGGTCTGATCGGCGCCTATCGCCCCTCAGGTCGCAATCAGATGGTCGAGCGTCATTACCCCAAGCTGGGCTTCCACCCTCTGGCCGAACACGAGGCCGAGCGGACGTGGCGCCTCGATCTCGACGCCTATGCGCCCATCGAGACCTTCATCCTCACGACGGAAGCTGATTCATGACAAGCGATCAAATCCTGACCGACCTCACCGACCTGCTCCGCGATGTCCTCGACATCCCGGATCTGGTGCTGAGCCGCGACACCACCGCCGCGGATGTGAAGGGCTGGGACTCTGTGAACCATATCAACATCGTCGTGGGAGCCGAAATGCGGTTCGGCGTGAAGTTCCGCACGGCTGAGCTGGACGAAATCCACAATGTGGGTGAATTGGTTGAGCTGATCGCGCGCAAGCTGAACAAGTAGCGATAGAAAACGACTGGGGGCGGGCGTTGATATTCAGTTCTTATTCGTTTTTATTAGTCTTCCTGCCCGTCGCCCTTCTGGGTTACGCCGTCTGCTGCCGTATCGGACCACGGTACGCCGCCGGCTGGCTGGCCGTTAGCTCGATTGTTTTCTACGCTCTTTGGAACGTCTTCTTCGTTTCACTGCTGCTAGGGTCCATCGCGTTCAACTACACAATCGGGACGCAGATCCTGAAGCGGGAGGGGCAGGAGAAAACCCAGGACATTCTGCTGACCGTCGGCATCGTCGGCGACCTGCTTGTCCTGTTTTTCTTCAAGTATCTGTCTGCCATTTTCGGGTTTCTGACCCACGCTGGTATATTGCATACAGATTTAGAGCTCAATATCATATTGCCACTAGGTATATCATTCTTTACATTTACTCAAATTGGCTATCTTGTCGACTGTCGCGAGGGTCTGGGAAAGGCCCTTGGTCTCGTTCATTATGTCGTATTTGTTACGTTTTTTCCGCATCTGATCGCCGGCCCCATCCTGCATATCCGTGAAATCGCGCCGCAGATCCTCAACGACGCGACCTATCGTCTCCGAACGTCCAATGTCGCGGTCGGGCTGTCCTATTTCGTCATCGGCCTGTCCAAGAAGGTGCTGCTGGCGGACCGCAGCGCTGGCCTCGCCAATCTGGGGTTCGCCAATGTCGCGCATCTCGAACTGAGTATGGCTTGGCTGGCCGTCCTCAATTATTCGGTGGAGCTGTACTTCGATTTCTCAGGCTATTCGGACATGGCGATCGGTATTGCCTTCATGTTCGGGATCAAATTTCCACTGAACTTCAATTCACCCTACAAGGCGCGGAGCATCATCGATTTCTGGCAAAGGTGGCACATCACGCTGACGCGCTACCTGACGCTGCTGCTGTTCAACCCGCTGGCCCTGCGGATCGCCCGGCGGCGGATGGCCCGGGGGAAGGCCGCGCGGTCCAAGACGCTGCCCCTGGAGGCCTTCGCCAGCACGATCATCGTTCCGACTGTCTACACGATGTTCCTCGCCGGAGTCTGGCACGGGGCCGGCGTTCAGTTCGTGGTGTTCGGCCTGCTGCACGCGGCCTATCTGTCCGCCAACCACGCCTGGCGAACCTACGGGCCCAAGGCGCCGGCGACGCCCCGGCCGGCCTGGGCGGCCGCAATGGTCGCCGCCGGTCAGGTGACGCTGACCTACGGGTGTGTCCTGCTGGCCCAGATCTTCTTCCGCGCGGCGTCCGTTTCGGACGCCCTCGCGTTGTTGGCCGGCATGTTCGGTCTGCACGGACTGTATCTTCCAGAGGCGTTCCAGCAACGCCTCGGCGCCCTGGGCGCGGCGCTCGCCCAATCCGGCTGGGTGACCCACGACGTTCCGTTCGGCGGTCAGCCCAAGCGGATCATCGGGCTGGTCGTGGCCTATCTGGTCATCTTCCTGCTGCCGAACAGTCAGCAGATCATGGCCCGGTTCTCACCCTATCTCGCCAAGGTCAGTCCGCCGGCCCAGCCGTGGCTGGCGTGGCGGCCGGAGATCGGCTGGGCCGTGGCCCTGTCGGTCCTGTTGTTCCTGGACCTGACATCCCTGAACTATTCGCCGCCGTTTCTGTATTTCCAGTTCTGACAGACAGCCGCGACGTCACAGCCGGCTCACGCCGCGCTTTCCCCATAGAGACCGACCGCGTCCGACGTTCCGCCGTCGCCCCCCTGGGACAGGGTCGCCACGATTGCCTCGTGCAGCAGCGCCAGCTCGATGGGCTTGGGCACCACCTGGTCGATCCCCAGGTCGAGATAGCTGCGGATCTGATGCTCCATCGCGTTCGCCGACACCGCGATGATCGGCGTCCGCCGCCGGCCGGTGGCGGCTTCGGCCTCGCGGATGGCCTGGGTGGCGGCCATGCCGTCCATCACCGGCATCTGGATATCCATCAGCACCAGATCGTAGTCCCGCTGGGTCCAGGCCTCCACCGCCGCCTGGCCGTTCTCGACGATGTCGAGATCAAAGCCCAGGATGCTGATCATCGCCTCCAGCACCAGGCGGTTGGTGGCGTTGTCCTCGGCGGCGAGTATCGTCAGGGCGGGCGCATCCTGATCGATCGGGTCCACATCGATCTCGTCCGGGACGAGGCCGGGCAGGTCCATTGCGTCCCGGTCGTCGGCCGCGAGGGGCTCCTCCGCCCATCCCGGCGTCGCAGCGTCCGGGCCGGCCTCCCGGTCGGCATAGGGCAGGGGCAGCCGCACGTGGAAGGCGGCGCCCGTTGCGCGGTTTTCCTCGACCCAGATTCGGCCGCCCATCATGCCGCACAGGTCATGGCAGATGGCCAGGCCCAGCCCGGTGCCGCCCACCCGCCGCGTCGGCGACGCGTCCAGCTGGACGAACTTCTGGAACAGCAGCGGGATCTTCTCCGGCGGAATGCCCACGCCCGTGTCTGTGACGCTGAGCTTCAGGGCCTCGTCCTCCACCGACAGCAGGATCTCCACGCCTCCGCTGATGGTGAACTTCAGACCGTTGGAAATCAGGTTGTTGAGGATCTGCCGGATCCGCGCCGTATCCCCCAGTCGCAGCCGGCTGGTGTCGCCCTCGGTCTTGAGCTCGAGGCTGAGCCCCCGAGCCTCGGCCATGGGCGAAAACGCCGCCACCGCCTGGCGCACCACCACGTCGGGATTGAAGCGCATGCGGTCCAGGGTCAGTCGGCCCGCCTCGATCTTGGCCACGTCCAGAATGTCGTTCAGCACGTCCAGCAGGGCGTCGCCGGACTGGCGCACGATGGCCAGACGGTCCCGCTGTCCGGGCAGCATGTCGTCCGCGGCCATCACCTGGGCCATGGCCAGGATGCCGTTGAGCGGCGTGCGGATCTCGTGGCTCATATTGGCCAGGAATTCGGATTTCAGCCGGTTGGCGTCATCGGCGGCGTCCCGGGCGGTGATCAGATCCGCCATGGTCCGCCGCAGGGCGATGTCATGCTCGCTCAGCCGGTCCAGCAGGGTGTTGAAGGCGTCGGTCAGGATGCCGACCTCGTCTTCCGTGGTCTTGGGCGCGCGGGCGTCGAGGCGTCGGGACCGGGCGACGGTGCGCATCAGGTCCGACAGCCGACTGATCGGATCCACCACGTTGCGCGCCAGTCGCCGTCCGACGAGCAGGGCCAGCCCCGCCGAGCCGAACAGCAGGGACCCGGTGACAGCCAGATACCGGGGCAGGATGGTCGTCAGATCCCGGGCGGCGTCCACGACCTGCACCGAACCCAGTTTCCGGCCGCCCAGCGCGATCTCCGCCTTCAATGTGACCCGGCCCCGCCGGCGCTGCTCGACCGTGACCCCCTTGCGGTCATAGCTGGCGATCGGATGGCCGCTGACGTCGAAGATGCGGGCCGAGAGCACGTCCGGCGAGGCCGACAGCACCTCCAGCGAGGCCTGGGCGGCGAGCGTCCTGTCTAGGTCGGTGGGCCCGAGGGCCGGGCGCGCCAGGGACGGAGCGGCGACCTGCGCCACGACCTGGGCCAGTTCCCGGGTGCGGCGGACCTGGATGGCGTTGTCCTCGGCCATGCCGTCGAGGATGAACACGCTGCACGCCGCCGCCAGCACAACCACAGCCGTCAGCAGCGCCGCAGTGGCGATGCGGCTCTGTAAGGTTTCGCCCTGCGGCGTGAAGTTGTCAGCACTGTTCATTATCGACGTTTGCACCACAAGCGGATGTTCGGCGAACGGCCGACGGAACATCCCTGATGAGCGTTCATGATAAAGTCGGGTGACCTAATATTTGGATTACAAACGGCCCGGAAAGCTCAGGAGCAAGCATCGTTTTCCCGAAAGTGGTGGGGTTTTTTTGTGTCATGGCTAACGAATAGATAATTTTATACAGTCTTATCTTTTCGGCGCCCGGCGCGCTCCGTCCGCCTGTCGACTGGGCCCGGAGAGGGGCGGCGGCCCTTGCGTGTTCAGCCCTTGTCCCGCGTCAAAACGTCGCGGCATGGGCAAAGCGTGGAAAAACCGGTAGTTAGCGTTACCGCAAGGTTAAAATATTCTTGCGAAAGGGGAACAATTCGCGCATAAACCTTGTCAGTTAACCTCGTTCTGAAGGGATTGAGCATGACGAAGCAAGAATGCGCCGAGCAGATCGCCGGCCAGCTGCACGTGACTGAGCGCAAGATGAACAAGGCCGCGGCCGAAGCGTCCAAGCTCCTGATCGCCCTCGTGGAAGCCCAAGCCGAATTCGACTCCCGCGACATCGAAGGCGAGCACGCCATCACTCAGGTCAGCGCCGCGATCGAAGCGGTGACCGAAGCCCGCAAGGCCGTCATCGCCGCCCACCATTCCCTGGCGAGCATCAAGGAACGGCACGGCGTCGAAGTTGCGGCGACCCTGATCGAGCCCCGCGCTCAAATCGTCGAAGAGGCGCCGCGGCACCTCCGGGTCGTCCGCTAACAAAGTTCATCGGTCGTTAGGCAAGTCCTTCAGTCCGATATTAATGCAACACGCGCAAGCTTCGGTCCCATGTGAGGGGTCCGAAGCTTGTCGTTTGACACGGTCTTACTGCAGGTCGTCTTTGCCGTCGCGTGCCTCTGCGCGCTGGCCGCTGTCGCTTGGCGATACGGTGGCCCCTCGGAACAGTGGGGAACGGTCGTCATCGCCGCGAGTTGGCTCGCGGACTGGGTGATCGTCACTGCGACCGGACACCTCCCGCCCCTTCTGCCGTACATCGGCATTGAATTCTCCGTCGGCTTCGCCTTCCTCCTCCTCGCCTTCCGATACGACGAATCCTGGACGGCGTGGGTGATGGTTCTTGAGGGTGGCATCCTGTTCCTGGCGGATGGCGTCATTGACAGAACCCATCCTTTCCACCGGATCTACTTCAACATCTCGAACGTCCTGGGCTTCGCCATGATCGGCGTGGTGATGCTGTCGGTTCTGACCGCCAAGTGGCGGCTGGCCCGGCGGGCGGCCCGCCACGCGCAATACTACGCCCGAATCCACGAGGATACGCTCACCCGTTTCGGCGCCGATCCCCCGATCGACTCCTGACCGTGTGGGACGGCGGGGGCCTCGGCGCTCCGCCGTGACCCGGGTTCCGCGGTCCCGCCGCATCGTCCGGTGACGTGCGGCGGCGCGCCCGCGCCGGAGCAGCGTCCGTTCACTCCCTCATCATCGTCGCGCGCCCTGGTGTGTTTGCCGGCTCGGCGCCGCGCCCCGCATCGGGCCCCGCGCGCCTGGTAAGACCGCGCCGGGAGAGCAAGGCTTTGCGCGTCCGGCGTAATTTCATATTACAATAAAAGTATCTGATTGATTGTTTCGTGTAATATCCAATTATAATCATCTAGGTGTAATGGCATGTAAAATTAATATATCCAGACGCGAGTAATATGTTGGAAAGTTTCTAAATCTATAGTCGCCAGCATGAACCATTCGAATGGGGCGTCGTTCGAATAATTTAAGCTGATGTCACGGAATGAAGACCTCGCGTTGCTGGAATGACCGGCGCGCCGGCCGGTTTTCGCGACAGGCCAGGGTGGGCGGCAAAAGGATATGAGACGAACAGGAGCTTGCGAGGGGGCGACGTCCCGGACTGCGCCCCAGACCCTGGCCCAGACCTTGGCCCAGACCCTGGCCCAGACCCTGGCCCAGACCCTGGCCCAGACCCT
>CAINOV010000140.1 GCA_903851655.1 uncultured Caulobacterales bacterium | reverse complement strand
TTCGCCCGGGAATGACAGCTTGTTTTAGACAATAAATTCAATGTCATTCCCGCCCTTGAGGCGGGAACCTCCGTCCGGACGGGGCGCTTCATCCTGACGACGGTTCCCGGGTCTTCGCCCGGGAATGACAGCTAAATGATTGTATTTTCTATATCATGTCATTCCCGGCCTTGAGCCGGGAACCGGGTTCAGACAGACCCCGCCAAACACGCCTCCACCAGCGCGTCGAGCCCCAGCCCGCGGATCGGGTCGGCGGCGGGCAGGCCGGTCTCCGCCGTCGCAGCCTCAAGCGCCGCCCGCGCCCCCGCCGCGTCCAGGGCGGAGGTGTTGAGGCTGATTCCCGCCACCCGGGCCGCCTTGTTGGTCAGCCGCGCCGCGCGGACATAGTCGGCGATGGCCTCGGACAGGGAGGGGATCGGATAGCCCGCCACCCCGTCGATCTCCGTGCGGCCGGGCTCGTGACACAGCACCATCACGTCGGGCTGGGACCCATGCACCAGCCCCAGCGTCACCGCCGCATAGGCCGGGTGGAACAGGCTGCCCTGCCCCTCGATCACGTCCCAGTGGTCCGGGGCGGCGTCCGGCGACAGGGCCTCGGCGTAGCCCGACAGGAAATCCGCCACCACCGCGTCCAGGGGAACCCCCTCCCCGGCGATCATGATCCCGGTCTGGCCCGTGGCGCGGAAATCGGCGGCCACGCCCCGGGCGCGGAACGCCCGGGTCAGCGCCAGGGCCGTGTACTTCTTGCCCAGCGCGCAGTCGGTGCCCACGGTCAGCAGCCGCTTGCCCGTGCGCCTGTCCCCGGTTCCATTGGCGGATGGCGGCGCGGGGGTGCGGACATTGATCAGCTTGCGGCCCAGACGCGCTGCGGTCTGCGCGATCCGGTCGCTGGACTCCAGCCGGTCGTGCATGCCGCTGACGATGTCCAGCCCGGCCTCCAGCGCCGCCACCAAGGGTTCGACCCAGTCGGGCTGCAGCTTGCCCCCCACCGGCGCCACGCCGATGACGAGGGACCGGGCGCCGGCCGCCGCCGCCTCGGCCGGGGCCATGTCCGGCAGGCCGGTGGAGACCGTGCAGCCGGGCAGGCGCCACTGCGCCACGCAGTCCGGACCGGCCCAGTCCTTCAGCCCGAAGGCGGTCTTGGCCAGCACAGGGTTGGTGGTGGCCCCGAGGAACAGCAGATAGGGCCTGGGCAGCTGCAGCATCATGGGGCGGGTCTCCTGCGACGGCGCCGGACGAAGGTTGTCAGAACGGGGGCGTCAGAAAAACCCCGGCGCCGACGCCTCGCCGGTTGAGCGGGCGTCCGTCCGTCTCTAACGTGATCGGCAATCACACACAAATCCGGGAAAACGCCCCCATGACCGACTTCAGAATCGACGGCTTCACCCACGACCGGTTCGCCGCCGCACGGCCGGCCTTCGCCGCCAACTTCATGACCGGGGCGGACGTGGGGGCCAGCTACTGCGCCACGCTGGAGGGCGAGACCGTGGTCGACCTGTGGGGCGGCTTTGCCGACGAGGCCCGCACCCGGGCGTGGGAGCGGGACACGATCGTCAACGTCTATTCCACCACCAAGACCATGACCGCGCTCTGCGCCCTGGTGCTGGCGGACCGGGGCGACCTGGACTTCGCCGCGCCGGTGGCGAAGTACTGGCCGGAATTCGCCGCCAACGGCAAGGCGGAGATCACCGTGGCGATGCTGATGAGCCACGCCGCCGGCCTGTCCGGCTGGACCGCGCCGATGACGCCGGAGGACCT
>CAINOV010000139.1 GCA_903851655.1 uncultured Caulobacterales bacterium | reverse complement strand
CCGATCTCCTCGAGGGCGTCCGCCTCGGCCCCCGCCGCGGCGGCGGCGTCACGGGCGGCGTCGGCTTCCGCCGCGAACCGGGCGATGGTCTCGTCCAGGGACTGGGCCCGCGCCTCCCGCCGGGCGGCGTCGCGGGCGAAGCGCTCCACCGCCTCCCGCGCCTCGGCGACGGCGCGTTCGAAGCGGGCGGGCTCCCCCCGGGCGGCGCGCACGGCGGCGTCGGCGGTCCGTACGGCCTCCTGCGCCCGTTGATGGGCGGCGGAGGCGGCCGCCGCCACCGGACCCAGGCTCTCGATCTGGGCGGTCAGATCGTCCAGGCGGGCCTTCTGCGCGAGCCGCCGGGCGGCGGGCTTCTCGGCGGCGGCCCGGGCCACGAAGCCGTCCCAGCGCCACAGGTCCCCCTCCGTCGACACCAGTCGCATGCCGGGTCCCAGCAGCCGGGCCAGCCGGTCGCCGTCGGATTGCGCGCACAGACCGGTCAGGGACAGTCGCGCCGCGAGCGCCGGGGGCGCCTCCACCAGGGGGGCGAGGGGCTGCGCGCCCGGCGGCCAGTCGGCGTCGCGCGGGGCGGCGCCGCCCCAGTGGGCGGGGGCCGCCGGATCCAGCGGCGCCTCGAGATCATCCCCGAGCGCCGCGGCCAGCGCGATCTCGTAGCCGCGGGAGGGCTTCACATCCTCCAGGGCCGGACGATAGCCGCCCTTCGACGGACTGCGGGCCACGGCCGCCAGGGCCTGGGCTTCGGTCCTGAGGCGACGCAGCTGATCCTCGGCCTGGCGGGCCTCGTCGCGGGCGTCGCTCTCGGCCATCTGGGCGTCGGCCCGCACCGCCTCGGCGGTTTCCAGGGCCGCGCGGGCGGCGGCCAGGGCGGCGTCGGCCTCGGCCAGCCGGGCGGCGGCCTGGGCGGCGTCCGGAGGCAGGGCGTCCCCCAGGGCGGCTCGGTCGGTCTTCGCCTGCTCCAGCGCCCGTTCGTTCCGCGCCACGCGACCTTGGGCCTCCTCGGCGCGGGCCTGGCCCGAGCGAAGCGCGCGGTCCGCCTCCTCGATCCGCAGCTGGGCGGCGCGACGGCGGGCCTGGTCGGCGGCCGCCTCCGAGGCCAGCCGCTCGACCTCCGCGTCGGCGGCGGCGCGGGCGGCTTCGGCGGCGGCGAGGGCGACCTCCAGAGCCGGGATGCGTTCCGGCGCGTCCGCCAGCAGGCGCTCCACATCGGCGAGTTCCCGGGCGAGGCGCTCCGCCGACCCGGCGGCGTCCTCGATCAGTTGCTGCTCCCGGGTCCGGTCGGCGTCGATCCGGGCGATCTCGCCATTGATCCGGGCCACTTCCGCCTGGGCCTGGGCCTCTTCCCGGTCCACGCGATCCCGCTCGATGGTCAGGCGCTGGAGCACGGCCGCGGCGATCTGCTCTTCCTCCCGCAGGGGCTTCAGGGCCTCGGCGGCGGTCAGGGCCGTGGTCTCCGCCCGGGCGGTGGTCGCGCTGGCCTCGCCCAGCACCGCCTCGGCCTCCGTCAGGGCCTGGCGGGCGGCCACGAGACCGGCGCGAGCCTCCTCCCAGCGGGAGATGAGGGCGGCGGCCTGCAGGGCGCGGATCTCCGCCGAGAGGCGCTTGAACTTCTCCGCCTGACGCGCCTCCCGCTTCAGACGGCCAAGGGTCTGGTCGAGCTCCCGGGTGACGTCCTCCAGCCGCTCGAGATTGGCCTCGGCGGCGCGCAGGCGCAGCTCCGCCTCGTGCCGGCGGCTGTGCAGGCCGGAGACGCCGGCGGCCTCTTCCAGGATCCGCCGGCGGTTGGACGGCTTGGCCCCGATCAGCTCGGAGATCTGGCCCTGGCGGACCAGGGACGGGGAGTTGGCCCCGGTTGAGGCGTCGGCGAACAGCAGCTGCACGTCCCGCGCCCGGGTCTCCACTCCGTTGACCCGGTAGGTGGAGCCGGCGCCGCGATCGATGCGGCGCACCACCTCCAGCACCGGATGGTGGTTGAACTGGGCCGGGGCCTTGCGGCTGGCGTTGTCGATCTGCAGCAGCACCTCGGCGTGGTTGCGCGATGCGCGGCCCTGGGATCCGGCGAAGATCACGTCGTCCATGCCCTCGGCGCGCATGGCCTTGGCCGAGGTCGCGCCCATCACCCAGCGCAGGCTTTCCAGCAGGTTGGACTTGCCGCAGCCGTTCGGTCCGACCACCCCCGTGAGGCCGGGTTCGATCCGGAACTCGATGGGATCGACGAAGGACTTGAAGCCCGTTATGCGCAGCCGCTGGAACTGCATCGCGTCGCCGGTCCGGCCCCTCCGCCCTAGTTCTTCGCCGGGGCGGCGGTGTCGATGGCCTTGGCGAGGACGTCCAGCGTGGTCTCGCCGGTGGCCACCTGCTTGCCGTTCACCAGGAAGGTGGGCGTGCCCTCGATCTTGTCCTCGGTGACGCCGCGGTCCATGCGCTTCTGCACGCCGTCCAGGGCGGCGGAGTCGCTGAGGCAGGCGTTGAACTTGTCCTCGGTCATGCCCATGGACTTGGCGATGCGCAGCAGGGGCGTGCGGCTGTCCTGGGTGGCGAACATCTCGTCCTGGGAGCGGAACACCGCCTCAACCACCTGGAAGTACTTGTCCTTGCCGGCGCAGCGGGCCAGCACGAAGGCCGCGGCCGCCACCGGCACAGGCGGGGTCAGGAATTCCCGGAAGATGTAGTGGACCTTGCCGGTGTCGATGTAGCGGGCCTTCAGGCTCGGGAAGACGTCGCGATCGAACCGCGCGCAATGGGAGCAGGTGGCCGAGGCGTATTCGATCAGCGTGACCGGCGCGCTGGGATTGCCGAGATCCATGTCGCCCTCGGCGGTCGTGGTGGACGACTTGCCGCCGCAGGCCGTCGCCAGCCCGAGGGCGGCGGCGGCGATGACGAGAGTGCGCAGAAGGTTCTTCATGAAAACGTCCCCGGAAGACTGAACGAAAGGTTAACCGCGATTCCCCGCTTTAGCGCGAGGTGGACGGCGTGGCGAGGTTGCGACAGGCTCGCGGCCGTATTTTGTCAGTCCCGCAGACGGTTTCGGGCGCGCTCGGCCTCGGCGAGGCTCTCTTCGCGCAGGACGGCGCGGCCAAGCTTGAGCAGGGACGCTTTCAGGGGGCTGTCCGGCGCATCCGCCAGGCCGCGGGCGAGGTCCGCCTCCTGGGCGGCGTCCAGCGGCGGCGGCCGGCGGGGCCGGGGCGGCGGAGGCAGGGCCCGCACCGGCCCCTGGATGATGCGCAGCTTGTCCACGGCGCCCGCGCCCAGGAACAGGTTGACCCGTTCAAGAATCTCCGGCGCCTGGTGCTGGATCAGCGCTGCGGCCGGGCCGTTGACGCGGATCTCCAGGGCGCCGGGCCCAGATCCGCTCTTGCGCGACAGCTTGACGGGCTCAGTGTGACGGGCGAGCACGTCGCCCACGATCTCGCGCCAGCGGGCCTGCAGCGCCTGGGGGCCCTGGCCGAAGCGGTCTTCGAGGGGCTTGAGCAGGCGGGTCAGGGCCCGCCCCGCCGTGGGCGGCGGGCGTCGCGCCGGGCGGCTTCGGCGCGCGGCGAGGATCAGCGCGGTCTCGTTCGCATCTGGCAGGGTGCGGCGGCTCATGCGTCAACTATATACGCAAACCAGCGTGGGAGGGGATGTGGATTCGACGGCGAACAGCGGGCGGGAGGCGGCGCGGCCGGGGCCTGAGGTCCTGCGGGCCCGGCTGCTGGCCTGGTACGATGCGGCGGCCCGCAGCCTGCCCTGGCGGGCGCCGCCGGGCCCGGGCGCGCGGACCGACCCCTATTTCGTCTGGCTGTCCGAGGTGATGCTGCAGCAGACCACCGTGCCCCACGCCACGCCGTATTTCCTGGCCTTCACCCGTCGCTGGCCCCGGGTCACGGACCTGGCCGCCGCCGAGGATGCGGAGGTGATGGCCGCCTGGGCGGGGCTGGGCTACTACGCCCGGGCCCGGAACCTGCTGAAATGCGCCCGGGCGGTGGCGGAGCGGCATGGGGGACGCTTCCCGGCCACGGAGGCGGAGCTGCTGGCCCTGCCGGGCGTCGGCCCCTACACCGCCGCCGCCGTGGCGGCCATCGCCTTCGACCAGCCCGCCAATGTGGTGGACGGCAATGTGGAGCGGGTCATGGCCCGGCTCTTCGCCGTGGAGACGCCCCTACCGGCGGGGAAGGCCGAGATCCGCGCCCGGGCGGAGGCCTTCATCATCGCGAGCGCCGGGCGGCACGGGGACTGGGCCCAGGCGCTGATGGACCTGGGGGCGACGGTGTGCCGCCCGGGGGGTCCCGACTGCGCGGCCTGCCCGATCGCCGCCGGCTGCGCAGCCCACGCCGCCGGGACGGCGTCGCGCTATCCCCTGAAGGTCAAGAAGGCGGAGCGCCCGCATCGCCACGGGGTCGCCTGGGTGGCGCTGCGCGACGGCGCGGTGGCCCTGGTGCGGCGCCCGGACAAGGGCCTGCTGGGCGGCATGGCGGCGCTGCCCACCAGCGAGTGGCGCAGCCGGGCCTGGTCCCGCAGCGAGATGGCGGCCGCCGCCCCCGCCGTCGCCGACTGGCGTCTGGCCGGATCGGTGGAGCACGTCTTCACCCACTTTTCGTTGACCCTGGACGTCTATGTGGCCGCGGCGGACATCCCCGACGCAGACTGGCGGGACGCCGCGACCGCCGGGGACGGGCTGCCCAGCGTCTTTCTGAAGGCCCTGCAGCGCGGCCTGGCCTAGACGCATCGTCGGGCGCCGCTAGTCGGCCTGGGTCAGCTGGACGAAGCGATAGCCCCGCCGCTCGAGGGCGACGATCAGCCGGTCCAGGATCGCGATCATCTGGGGATTGTAGTCGTGCAGCAGCAGCACGCCCCGCTTCCTTTGCTCGGTCCGGATGATGGCCCGGGCGAGGATGTCCTCCGACCCCAGATCCTCCCAGTCGTCCGCATCGAGGTCGGCGGAGATGACCGCAATCCCCTGCTGCGCCAGCCAGTCGTTCAGGGCGGGGCTGTCGACCAGGCTGGGATAGCGGAAGAAGCGCAGCAGACGGGCGCGGTCTTCGGGGGGCGCCGGGGCCAGGGCCTGGCGGATCTCCGTGAAGCTGTCGGCGATCTCGGCGCGGGCGGCGTCGGCGGGCAGGGCGGCGAGGCTGTCCGGATGGGTCTGGCTGTGGGCGCCGATCGTGTGGCCGGCGGCGGCGATGGCCCGCACCGTGACCGGATCGCTCCGCGCCTCCTGGCCCACCAGGAAGAAGGTGGCGCGGAGGCAGTGGCGGCGCAGGATCTCCAGCACCTGACGGGTGTGCTCGTCGTCCGGGCCGTCGTCGAAGGTCAGCGCGATCTCGTGATCGGCCAGGGGGGCCGAGGCCGGGTAGCTGATGGCGCCGATCCGAACGCCGCCCGAGGTCGCGACCGGCGCGGTCCGCGGGCCGCCGGGGCAGGCCCCTGGCGCGGCGGGCGCCGCCGCCAGCATGATCGCCCCCAATACGCCCAGCACCGCCGTCCCCGCTTTCCCACGCCTCAAGTCCTTGCGCCTAACCGCCGCGAGTCAAGGGCCAGCGTCAATCCGCAGGGTGCGGTTTTTCCGGCGCGTCCGCGGCGGCGGACCGATCAGCCCAGGTTGGCGCGGACCTTGGTGCGCAGGACGTCGATGGGGGTCAGGCCGCGGTCGGTCTTCATGTGCCAGAAGGTCCAGCCGTTGCAGGCCGGCGCCTGGTCCACCAGGGCGCCCAGCTTGTGGATGGAGCCCGACAGCTCCCCATGCACCAGGCTGCCGTCGGCCCGCACCTGGGCCCGCCGCGCGCCCTTGGGGCAATAGAGCTCGTCCCCGGGATTGAGCAGGCCCGCCTCGAGGATCATGCCGAAGGGGATGCGCGGCTCCGACTTCTTGGAGCCCATCACCGCCAGGTTCTCCGGCGCCGTCGGCAGCACCTGGGCGATGCGCCGGGCCGCGAGCTCCGCATAGCCGGGGTCCCGCTCGATGCCGATGAAGCGCCGCCCCAGCCGCTTGGCCGCCGCCCCGGTGGTGCCGACGCCGAAGAATGGATCCAGCACGACGTCGCCCGGGCGGGTGGAGGCCAGCAGCACCCGATGCAGCAGGGCCTCCGGCTTCTGGGTCGGGTGGGCCTTGTCGCCGTTGGCGTCCTTGACCCGCTCCTCGCCGGTGCAGAGGGGGATCAGCCAGTCCGACCGCATCTGCAGGTCGTCATTGGCCGTCTTCAGGGCGTCGTAGTTGAAGGTGTAGCGCTTCTGCCCGCGGGAGCGCGCGGCCCAGATCAGGGTCTCGGTGGCGTTGGCGAAGCGGGTGCCCTTGAAGTTGGGCATGGGGTTCGACTTGCGCCAGATGACGTCGTTCAGGATCCAGTAGCCCAGGTCCTGCAGGGTCGAGCCGACACGGAAGATGTTGTGATAGCTGCCGATCACCCACAGGGCGCCGTCGTCCTTCAGCACCCGCCGGGCCTCGGTCAGCCAGGCGCGGGTGAAGGTGTCATAGGCCTCGAAGCTGTCGAAGCGGTCCCACTCGTCGTCCACGGCGTCCACCCGGGACTGGTCCGGACGGGTCAGTTCGCCGCCGAGCTGGAGGTTGTAGGGCGGATCGGCGAAGACCAGGTCGACGGACCGGTCGGGCAGGGTCCGCATCATCTCGACGCAATCACCGATCAGGATCTGGCCGCTCATTCATGGGCTCCGGCTGGGGGCAGGCTGGGTCGCCGCGTTTTGCAGGCGACCGGTTCAGGATCCAGATGGCGGCATGACGGTTAAGAATTGATTCACGGACTCAGGTTGAGGGCTGTGACATGACCCGATCCTCCCCCGTGTCCGCTGGTCCGACCTCCGCCTTTGATCCGGAGGACTGGGACGCGTTCCGGGCCCTGGGCCGGCGGATGGTGGACGACCTTGTCGATCAGCTGCAGGGACTGGGCGACGGCCCGGTCTGGCGGCCCATGCCGGACGCGGTGCGCGCGACCTTCCGCAGCGAGGCGCTGGGCGCGCCCCAGCCGGTGGAGGCGGTCTATGCGGACTATCTCGAGACCGTCGCCCCCTATGCCGGCGGCAATCGCCATCCCGGCTTCATGGGCTGGGTGCAGGGCGCCGGCGCGCCGGTGGGGGCGCTGGCCGAGATGCTGGCCGCCGGGCTGAACATGAACTGCGGCGGGCGCGACCATGTGGGCATCGCCCTGGAGCAGCAGATCGGCCTGTGGGCTCGGGACTGGTTCGGCTTCCCGGCCACCGCCCGGGGCCTGTTCGTCACTGGGGCGTCGATGGCCAATTTCGCCGCCTGTCTCGCCGCCCGGTCCCGGGCGCTCGGGCCGGAGGCGCGGGCCAGCGGCGTCGGCGCAGCCCGGCTGACGGCCTACGCCGCCCAGGGCGCCCATGCCTGCGTCGTCCGGGCCATGGAGATGGCGGGGCTGGGCCGCGAAGCTCTCAGGCTGGTTCCGCTCAACGCCGATTTCCAGATGGATATCAAGGCGCTGGACAGCCTCATTCAGGCAGACGTCGAAGCCGGCCTGCAGCCCTTCCTGGTCACGGCCACGGCCGGTTCGGTGGATGTGGGCGCCTTTGACGATCTGGCGATGCTGGCGGACCTCGCCGAGCGGCGGGGGCTGTGGCTCCATGTGGACGGGGCGTTCGGCGCGCTGGGCGTGCATTCGGCCCGGGTGCGGCCGAAGCTCGCCGGACTGGACCGCGCCCAGTCCGTGGCCTTCGACTTCCACAAATGGGGGCAGGTGCCCTATGACGCCGGCTTCATCATCGTGGCCGACGGCGCGCGGCTGACCGACGTGTTCGCCTCACCTGCCGCCTATCTGTCGCGGGAGCCGGAGGGGCTGGCCGCCGGCGACTTCTGGCCCACCGACTACGGGCCGGACCTGTCCCGGGGCTGTCGGGCGCTGAAGACCTGGTTCATCCTGCGCACCTGCGGGGTGGAGGCGATCGGGGCGGCCATCGACACCGGGCTGGACCTCGCCGCAGCCCTGCGGGCGCGGATCGCCGCCGAGACGCGACTGGAGCAGCTGGGCCCGTCCGACCTGAACATTGTCTGCTTCCGCTACCTGCCAGATCCCGTGACGAGCGGCGGCGCCGCGCCCGACCTCGACGACCTGAACCGAGGAATCGCCCGGCGTTTGCAGATAAAGGGCCGGGTCGCGCCGTCGCTGACGCGAATCGATGGCAAGGTGGCGTTGCGGGCCGCCCTGTTTAATCCCCGCGCAACCCTTTCGGATATCAATGCGCTGGTGGATGGCGCGCTCCTCGAGGGCGCCGAACTGGCCGGAAAGGCGACCCATGACCAGCCCAGCCGAAACTGACGCAGCCGTTCCCGACGACGCCCCGCGGGAGGTCATCGGCCTGGCGGCCCTGACCCATGGCGCCTATGCCGGTGTCGACCTCCAGCCGATCTGGGAGGGTCTGCTGGGCCGGGTCCGCAAGGATCCCTACGACGCGGCGGCCCTCATGGACATGGGCATCCTGCTGCAGCTGACCGGCAACAAGGACCAGGGGCTGGACGCCCAGCGCCACGCCCTCGCGCTGCACAAGGTCTATGTGCGCCCTGGCGCTCCGGACGGGCTGCGGCTGCTGGCCTTCGTCACCCATGGCGACTTCATGGCCAATACGCCTCTGGATTTCCTGCTGGAGGGCAGCGCCGCCAGCCTGATCCAGCTCTATGTGGGGGAGGGGGAGCCCCTGCCGCCGGTGCCGGAGCACGATGTGGCCTTCGTGGCCATCGGCGAGTCCGACGCCACCCGCACCATCCTGCGCAACCTCAGGCCGATGCTCAAGGTCTGGCCGCGGCCCCTGCTCAACCGCAATGTCGAGACCATCGCCAATCTGGGGCGCGACGCGGTGTCGGCCCTGTTCGAGGGCTCCGACAAGGTGCTGGCCCCGCCCACGGTGCGGGTGGACCGGGACGCGGTCCTGCGCTTCGCCAGCGGCGGGGCGGGAGAGATCCTCGGCCGGGGCGGACTGGATTTCCCGGTGATCATCCGGCCCGTGGGATCCCAGGCGGGACAGGAGCTGTCCCTCACGCCGGATGCGGCGGCGCTGAGCGATTACCTGAAGGGCTCGAACGCTCTCGAGTATTTCGTGGCGCCCTTCATCGACTACGCCAGCGCCGACGGACTGTACCGCAAGTATCGGATCGCCCTGATCGGCGGCGTTCCCTATCTCAGCCACCTGGCGATCTCCGAACACTGGATGGTCCATTATCTCAATTCCGGCATGGCCGACGACGCCGGTAAGCGCGCCGAAGAGGCCGAAGTCATGGCCGCCTTCGACACGGATTTCGCCGTGCGCCACAAGGCGGCGCTGGAGGAACTTCACCAGCGGATCGACCTGGACTATTTCGCCGTGGACGCCGGCGAGACGGCGGACGGCCGCCTGTTGCTGTTTGAGGCCGACGTGGCGATGATCGTCCATTCCATGGATGAGCCGGACCTGTACCCCTACAAGGTCCCGCAGATGAAGAAGCTGTTCGCGGCCTTCCACGCCCTGCTGGAGACGGCCGCGGCCCGCCGCTGACGGCGCGCCGGCCCCGTCCGGCCGTCCCCCTTCCGATCCCATCCGATCCCATCTGATCCCCGTCCCCGCCGGGGAGGGCGGACGCCTGCGAACCGCAGGCGTCCCGCTGGCGCGTGGGTCCGATGTCATTGTTCTGTGTATGTTCTGTGAGTTGTTGTGCCGGGCCATGCACAGTCCCTCGTTTGACTGTGTAATCCTCGAATTCGAGGCTCTGGTGTCATTGTATCCCAATTAATCCCATGCTAACCCATTTATCTGTTGGCGGGCTGGGCGGGCTGCGCCCGGAAGGGGACGGACAAGGGTGTTTCTCTCGACCTTCGAGAAGCCTCTGGACCAGAAGCGGCGCATCGTGGTGCCGGCGGATTTCCGCGCCCTGGCGGCCGGCCCCTTCGAGGGGGTGTTCTGCTTCCCCTCCATCGAGGCGGACTGCCTCGAGGGCGGCGGCATGGCCCTGTTCAACCAGTATCAGTCCCTGATCGGGGAGCTGTCCTTCGGCGACCCCCTGCGCAGCGCGTTGGAAACCGCGGTGCTGGGCGGCATGCACAAGCTGTCCTACGACACCGCCGGACGCATCACCCTGCCCGAGGACCTGTGCGAGGCGTTCGGCCTCACCGACCGCGTGGTGCTGGTGGGGCTGGGCGACCGCTTCCAGGTCTGGGCGCCGGACGCCTTCGCCGCCCATCGCGAGGCGGCGCGCAAGGCGGCTCGGGACGGGCTGGCCGCCCTGCGGGAAGCCCAGCGCCTGTCCCGGGCGTCCGGGGGCGCGGCATGAGCGCCCGGCCGCACCTGCCGGTCCTGCTTCACGAGGTCGTGGAGGCCCTGGCCCCGGCTCCGGGCGTTCGCATCGTCGACGCCACCTTCGGCGCCGGCGGCTACAGCCGGGCCCTGCTGGAGGCCGGCGCCGAGGTTCTGGCCCTGGATCGCGACCCCACGGCCCGGCGTTTCGCGGGCGCCCTGGAGGCGGAGTTTCCCGGCCGGTTCCGCCTGCTGGAGCACCGGTTCTCGGATCTGGAGGCGGCGCTGGGCGACGCGGGCTGGACCGCCTGCGACGCGGTGGTGTTCGATATCGGCGTGTCGTCCATGCAGCTGGACGAGGCCGACCGCGGCTTTTCCTTCCTGCGCGACGGCCCGCTGGACATGCGCATGGGCGCAGAGGGGCCCACGGCGGCGGACCTGGTCAACGACACCGAGCCGGCGGAGCTGGCGCGGCTGTTCTGGGTCTATGGGGAGGAGCGGGCGTCGCGCCGCATCACCCAGTTCCTGGCGCGCCGCCGCGCCATTCAACCCTTCGCCCGGACCCTGGAGCTGGCCGAGGAGGTCGAGCGGGCCGTGGGCGGCCGCAAGGGCGCGCCGACCCATCCCGCGACCCGGGTGTTCCAGGCCTTGCGCATCGCCGTCAATGACGAGCTGGGGGAGCTGGAGGCCGGCCTCGCCGCCGCCGAGCGGGTGCTGCCCGCGGGCGGCCGGCTGGCGGTGGTGACCTTCCACTCCCTGGAGGACCGGATCGTGAAGTCCTTCCTGACCGAGCGGGCGGGGCGCACGCCCTCGGGCTCCCGCCACCTGCCCCAGGCGCCCAAGGGGGCGGCCGCCAGTTTCGAGCTTCAGTTCAACGGTCACCGCGGCCCGGGCGCTGCGGAGCTGGCCGACAATCCCCGCGCCCGGTCGGCGAAACTGCGCGCGGCCATCCGCACGGCCGCGCCTGTCTGGAGGAGGGCTGCATGAGCGTTGCGATCATTCGTCTCCTGACCGTTCGGGTTCGGGGCGTCAGTCTGGTGGAGACGGTGGCCTTCGGCTGCCTCGTGGCGCTGATGCTGGCGGTCTACCTGTTCAAGGCCGGCGCGGGGCAGGAGAGCGCCCGCATCACCGAGCTGAACAAGGAGATCCTCGCCGAGCAGCGGGACGTGCGCCGCATGCAGGAGGAACTCAGCCGGCTGGAGCAGCCTGCGCGGATCGAGCGGCTGTCCGATCAGATGCTGCACCTGCGCCCGGTGGCCGCGAAGCAGGAGGTCCAGGTGGCGGACCTCCGCGCCGTCGCCCGCCGCCCGGCGACTCCGGCGACGCCGGAGACCCCGATCGCGCCGTCCGCTGCGGCGCCGGTCCCCGCGACCGCACAGGTGCGCTGATGCAGCGCCCCCATGACGAGCTGTATCGCGCGCCGCCCAACCTGTTCCGCATGTGGCGGCTGCTGATCGAGTTTCTCTGGCGGATCGAGCATGCGTTCGAGCGCAGCCGCAATCGCAACCGCGCCGTGGACGACACCCGCGTCCGCATCTTCGGCGTGCTGCTGCTGTTCGCGATGCTGTTCGTCGGACTGGCCGCCAAGGCCAGCGCCGTCGCCCTTCTGAACCATGTGGAGATCGGCGTCGAAGGGCCGACCGCCGCCATCCACCGGGCGGACCTGGTCGACCGCAATGGCGAGATGCTGGCCCTCGATGTGCCCCACTATGGCGTCTATGTGGACGGCCGGGACACCTGGACCGCCAAGGAAACCAAGGACGGGCTGCTGAGCGTGCTCACCCGCGCCCCGGCGGCCGGCCTGGCCTCAAAGATCGACGAGGCCGTCTCCGGCAAGCGCATCGTGCTGATCCAGAGCGGCCTGACGGCGCAGGAGCGGGATCAGGTGCATGATCTGGGCCTGCCCGGCGTCACCTTCCAGGAAGAGCCGCGCCGCGCCTATCCGCTGGACCACCAGGCCTCGCACCTGATCGGCTTCTCCGATCCGGCGGGCAAGGGGCTGGCCGGCGCGGAAAAGGCGCTGGACGCCGACCTGCACAGCGCGGCCGCAGGGGGCGGACACATCGCCCTGGCCATGGACCTGCGGATTCAGGCCGCCCTCGAGGCCGAGCTGAAGCGTGCGGTGGACCTCTACGGCGCCCAGAACGCCATCGGCCTGGTCACCAACGTCCAGACCGGCGAGGTGCTGGCCCTGGCCAACCTGCCCGACTACGACCCGAACCATCCGGGCGAGGGGGATCCCGCGGCCCAGATCAACCGGGCGGGCGCGTTCCGCTACGAGATGGGCTCGACCTTCAAGATGTTCACCTTCGCCATGGCCCTGAACGAGCACGTGGCGCGGCTGGACACGGTGCTGGACACCCTGCACCCGCTGCAGATGGGGTCGCGCACGGTGCATGACAGCCACCCGGCGGGCAAGAACCTGACCATGGAGGAGGTCTTCCTCGAAAGCTCCAACATCGGCACGGCGCGGCTGGCGCGGATGGCGGGTATCGACCGGCTGCACGCCTATCTGCAGAATTTCGGCGTGCTCGACCGGGCGAAGATCGAGCTGGCGGAGTCCGTGAAGCCCCTGGCCCCGGCGGAATGGAACGAGGATTCCGGCGTCTCCGTCTCGTTCGGCCACAACATCGCCGTCACCCCCCTGGCGGTGGCCCAGGGGGTTGGCGGGCTGACGAATGGCGGCCGGCTGCTGCCGCTCACCATCCGCAAGCGCGACGGCGCCGACCTGCCGGCCGGACCGCAGGTGATCACGCCGGAGACCTCGCAGGTCCTGCTGCAGCTGCTGCGCAAGAACGTCACCGACGGCACCGGCCGCAACGCCGAGAAGGAGGCCCCTGGCTATCGCATGGGCGGCAAGACCGGCACGGCGGAAAAGGTGATCAACGGGCAGTACGCCCGCAAGCGCCTGTTCACGTCCTTCGCCGCGGTGTTTCCCACGGACGGGCCGCTGAACGCGCCGCGCTACCTGGTGCTGGTGCTGCTGGACGAGCCCAAGCCCACCGCCGCCAGTTCGGGCAACGCCCAGGCCGCCTGGAACGCCGGCCCGACCGCCGGGCGGGTGGTGAACCGCATCGCCCCGCTGCTCAACGTGAAGCGGGATCTGACCCAGGTGGCGGTGCGGACGGTTGACAAGCCCCTGGTCGAAGATGTCAGCACGGACGCGCAATGACCGTCCCGTCCCGCCGCCTTTCCGACCTGCTGCAACGTCCGCTGGACCTTGATCCGCTGATCACGGGGGTGACGGCCGACAGCCGCAAGGTGGCCCCGGGCGCCCTCTTCGCCGCCCTGCCGGGGACGCATGTGGACGGTCGCAGCTTCATCCCCCGCGCCCTGGAGCAGGGGGCTGCGGCGGTGCTGGCGCCGGACGACACCGACGATCCGGCGCCGAGCATCGTCCGCACTCATGACGTCCGGCGGGCCTACGCCCTGGCCGCCGCCCGGTTCTGGGGCGCCCAGCCGCCGGTGATCGTGGCGGTGACCGGCACCAACGGCAAGACGTCGGTGGCGACCTTCTGCCGCCAGATCTTCACCCATCTGGGGCGCCAGGCGGCCAGCCTCGGCACCCTGGGCCTGGAGCTGGCCGACGAGAACCTGACCGGCCCCGGCCTGACGACCCCCGATGCGGAAGCCGTGGCCCGGATGGCGGCGGACCTGGTGGCGCGGGGGGTGACCCATCTGGCCATCGAGGCCTCGTCCCATGGGCTGGACCAGCGCCGGATCGACGGCCTGCGGCTGACGGCGGCGGGCTTCACCAACCTGACCCAGGACCATCTGGACTATCACGAGACGATGGACGCCTATCGCGCGGCCAAGCTGCGCCTGTTCGACACCCTGGCGCCCACCGGGGCCACTGCGGTGCTGAACGCCGACAGTCCGGAATTCCCCGCCTTCGCCGCCTCCGCCTATCTGTATGGCCAGACGGTCTTCTCGGTGGGGGAGGCGGGCCACGGCCTGCACCTGGCCGACCGGCGGCCCGAGCCCTATGGGCAGGAGCTGATCCTGCGCTTCCGCGGGCGCGGCTATTCGGTCCGGCTGCCCCTGGCCGGGGCGTTCCAGGCCTCCAACGCCCTGGTGGCCGCGGGCCTGTGCATCGCTGCGGGGGAGCGGCCGGACGACGTGATCGCCGCCCTGGCCCACCTGAAGGGCGCGCCGGGCCGGCTGCAGTGGGTGGGACGGACCTCGGAGGGCGGCGAGGCCTATGTGGACTACGCCCATACCCCTGACGGGCTCGAGACCGTGCTGAAGGCGGTGCGACCCCACGCCCGCGGCCGGGTGATCGTGGTGTTCGGCGCCGGCGGCGACCGGGACACCACCAAGCGCGCCCGGATGGGCGAGGCCGCGGCCCGGCTGGCCGACCTGGCCATCGTCACCGATGACAATCCCCGGTCCGAGGACCCGGCCCGCATCCGCGCCATGGTGCTGCAGGGCAGTCCGGACGCGGTGGAGGTGGGCGACCGCCGGGCCGCGATCCGCGCCGGGGTCGAGCAGCTGCGCGCCGGCGACATCCTGGTGGTGGCGGGCAAGGGGCATGAGCAGGGCCAGACCATCGCCGGCGTCACCCACCCCTTCGACGACGTGACGGAGACCGCAGCGGCCCTGGCCGCCCGGGGCGGCGAGACCGTCCGTGTCTGAGCCGCAGCCCCTCTGGACCGCCGACGAGATCGCCGCGGCGACCGGCGGGACCGCCCGCGGGGCCTTCGCCGTCTCCGGCGTCTCCATCGACACCCGGTCCCTGGAGGCGGGGGACCTGTTCGTCGCCCTGTCCGGCGCGCGGGACGGCCATGACTTTGTCCCGGGGGCGCTGGCCCGCGGCGCCGCCGGGGCCCTGGTCAGCCGGGCGGTGGACGGGCCGCACGTGCAGGTCGCCGACGTCTTCGCCGCCCTCGAGGCGCTGGGCCGCGCCGCCCGGGCACGACCGGCCGGGCTGCACTGCGCTGCGGTGACTGGGTCGGTGGGCAAGACCAGCGTCACCCAGGCCGTGGCCGCCGTGCTCGCCCGCGCCGGCCAGGGGCACAGCTCCGTGAAGTCCTACAACAACCATATCGGCGTGCCCCTGACCCTGGCGCGGATGCCCCGGGACACCCGGCGCGCCGTGTTCGAGGTGGGCATGAACCATGCGGGGGAGATCACGCCTCTGGTGGGGATGATCCGCCCGGACGTGGCGGTGGTCACCACCGTGGGGCCGGTGCACATCGAGAACTTTCCCGATGGCGAGGCGGGGGTCGCCCGGGCCAAGGCGGAGATCTTCTCTGGCCTGAAGCCCGGCGGACGGGCCGTGCTCAACGCCGACAACCGCTGGTTCGACCTGCTGCAGGCCGCCGCCGCCAAGCGCGGGGCGGAGATCGTTTCCGTGGGGCGCCGCACCGCCAGCGCCGCCCGTCTGCTGGATCTCGCGCCGGACGGGGCGCGACAGATCGTCACGGCTGACCTCTTCGGGACCCGGCTTTGCTTCGCCATCGCCCAGACCGGCGACCACTGGGGCCTGAACGCCCTGATGGTGCTGGTCATCGCCGAGTCCCTGGGCGTCGACCGCGAGACCGCCCTGCAGGCCCTGGCCGTATTCGGCCCCCTGGGGGGGCGCGGGGCCGAGCACACCCTGTTCCTGCCCGGCGGGACCTACACCCTGGTGGACGAGAGCTACAACGCCAACCCCGTGTCCATGCAGGCGGTGATCGCCGCCCTGGGCGCCCGGCCGGCGGCGGGACGCCGGATCCTGGCCCTGACCGACATGCTGGAGCTGGGCGAGCAGGGGCCCGCCCTGCACGCCGCCCTGGCCGCGGACATCCGCGCGGCGCGGGTGGACAAGGTGTTCTGCGCCGGCCCCCTGATGCGGGCCCTGTGGGACCAGCTGTCGCCCGCCGAGCGCGGCGTCCATGCGCCGGACGCCGCCGCGCTCGCCCAGGAGCTGAAAGGGGCTGTTCGTCCGGGCGATGTTGTGGTGGTCAAGGGATCGAACGGGTCGCGCGCGTCACAGATCGTGGACGTGCTGACCGGCGGGGAGCGTCATTGATGCTGTATCTTCTGTACGACTACCTGGAACACGCTCACCAGCACATCCCGCTGCTGAACCTGCTGCACTATCTGACCTTTCGCGCCGCCATGGCCCTGTTCACCGGGCAGCTGGTGGCGATCTCCATGGGCTCGCGCTTCATCAACTGGATGAAGGTCAAGCAGGGCAAGGGCCAGCCGATCCGCACCGACGGGATCGAGCGTCACGTCCTGGAAAAGAAGGGCACGCCGACCATGGGCGGGTTCATGATCCTGGCCGGTCTGGCGGTGGGCACGCTGCTCTGGGCCGATCTGACCAACATCAACGTCTGGGTCGTGCTGATGGTCACCACGGGCTATGGCATCCTCGGCTTCATGGACGACTACGCCAAGGTCACGAAACAGACCACGGCCGGCGTCTCCAGCCGGATGAAACTCCTGGTCCAGTTCCTCATTGCCGGTCTGGCGACCCTGATCCTGATCCGGTTGAGCCCGGCGAGTTCGACCATGGGCAATTTCTCGACCTCGCTCAGCTTCCCGGTGTTCAAGAGCCTGATGATCGACCTGGGCTGGTTCTACGTGGCCTTCGGCGCCTTCGTGATCGCCGGGTTTTCCAATGCGGTGAACCTGACCGACGGACTGGACGGACTGGCGATCGTGCCGGTGATGATCGCCTCGACGGCCTTCGGCGTGATCGCCTACCTGGTCGGCAACTTCGTGTTCGCTCAGTACCTGCAGATCCATTTCGTCCCGGGCGCGGGAGAACTGGCCGTGGTCTGCGGCTCGGTGATCGGGGCGGGGATGGGCTTTCTGTGGTACAACGCCCCGCCGGCCCGGATCTTCATGGGGGACACCGGCTCCCTGGCCCTGGGGGGCCTGCTGGGGGCCATCGCCGTCTGCACCAAGCACGAGATCGTGCTGGGCATTGTCGGCGGCCTGTTCGTGGCCGAGACGCTTTCGGTGGCGATCCAGGTCCTGTATTTCCGCCGCACCGGCAAGCGGGTGTTCCTGATGGCGCCGATCCATCACCACTACGAGAAGCTGGGCTGGAGCGAGTCCACCATCGTCATCCGCTTCTGGATCGTGGCGGTGGTGCTGGCGCTGCTGGGCATGGCCACCCTGAAGCTGCGCTGAGCCGCGAGAGAGGAGACCGGACGTGATCACCCTGCGCGGGTTCGAAGGCAAGCGGATGGCCGTGTTCGGGCTGGCCCGCACCGGCCTTGCCGCCGCCCGCGCCCTGGTCGCCGCCGGCGCCCGGGTCAGCGTCTGGGACGACAACGCCCAGGCCGTGGCCACCGCCCGCGCCGAGGGTCTGCCGGTGGAGGACCTGACCCTCGCCGACTGGTCGGGGATCGAGGCGCTGGTCCTGTCGCCGGGCGTGCCCCTGACCCATCCCAAACCGCACTGGACGGTGGACAAGGCCCGCGCCGCGGGGACCGAGATCATCGGCGACGTGGAGCTGTTCGCCCGGACGGTGAATGCGCTGCCCGCCCACGACCGGCCGAAGGTCTGCGGCGTCACCGGCACCAATGGCAAGTCCACCACCACCGCCCTGATCGGTCACATCTGCAAGTCCGCGGGTCGCACGGTGCGGGTGGGCGGCAATATCGGCTTCGGCGTGCTCGGCCTCGACGACCTCGAGGGCGGCGCCATCTATGTGCTGGAACTCAGCTCCTACCAGCTGGACCTGACGTTCAGCCTGCGCTGCGACGCCGCGGTGCTGCTGAACATCTCGCCCGATCACCTGGACCGGCACGGATCCATGGACAACTATGTGGACGCCAAGCGCCGGATCTTCGCCAACCAGGTCAAGGGCGACACCGCCGTGATCGGCGTCGACGACCCGTGGGGCCAGCGCATCTGTACGGAGATCACGGCCCTGAACAAGCGCGCGATCCGGCCGGTCTCGTCGGGCCGGGCCATGGGGCGGGGCTTCTATGTGCTGCAGGGCGCGCTCTATGACGCCACCGGCGAACGCTCAGTGGAGGTGGCCAATCTGGGCCGGGCCCGGTCGCTGCTGGGGCGCCACAACTGGCAGAACGCCGCGGCGGCCTATGCCGCCTGCCTGGCGCTGGGGATCACGTCGGCGGACATCCTGCGGGGGATGCTCAGCTTTCCGGGCCTGGCGCACCGGATGCAGGAGGTGGCCCGGATCGGCAAGGTGCGCTTCGTCAATGACAGCAAGGCCACCAACGCCGACGCCGCCCGACAGGCCATGTCCACCTTCGACCGGTTCTACTGGATCGCAGGCGGGCGGGCCAAGGCTGGCGGCATCGAGTCCCTGACGGACCTCTATCCGCGCATCGCGAGGGCCTATCTGATCGGCGAGGCGGCGGACGACTTCGCCCGCTCCCTGAAGGGGCACGCCGAGGCGGTCCTCTGCGGCGACCTGGCGACGGCGGTGGCGGCGGCGCACGCGGATGCAAAGGCGACCGGCCAGGACGCCGTGGTGCTGCTGTCCCCCGCCTGCGCCAGCTTCGACCAGTTCCCGGACTTCGAGGTCCGGGGCGACGCCTTCACCGAACTGGCGCGAGCGCAGGTCTAGCAGGCTATTTTCCGGTGGTCGGCGTAGCCGGCGCGGGCGAGACGAAGGCGCCCGCCGGTCCGGGGAACACCACCGGGCTGGCGTAACCTTCGCGGGAGATGGACTGCACGCCGAAGAACCAGTCGTCGATGACCACGCCGTTCAGCTTCAGCGCCGTCGCCGGCCCGGCGTCGCGGCTGTGGGTCCAGAACGGCTCGGTGGTTTCCCGCCACCAGACCCGATAGCCCGCGGCGCCAGGGGCCGGTTGCCAGCTGAGCTGGGTGTCCGGCGACACGGCGCCCTCGATCTTCACCCCTTCCGGCGGGGCGGGGGCCCAGGCGAGGCTGGCCAGGGTGACGGCGTCCAGCCGGGTGACGTTCGCCAGATAGGGGAAATCGACGCCGGACAGCACGTCCCCGTAGGCGATCCCGTTCTCGGTCCGCACATCCTGGTGCTGGCGGGTGTAGTTCTCCGCCGCCTCGGTCACGCGGACTGCGGGATAGCCGGCCTCGAGCAGGGGGGTCTGGTCGCCGCCGCGGCCGAAGCGGTCGGTGCGGTACACCATCCGCACCTTGAACCCGTCCAGATACCGGCTGGCGAGTTCGGCCATGTAGCGGTCGATGTTGCGCGACGGGCTGTCCAGCTCGCCGCCATTGTACCGGCGCCTGGCCGCGTCCGCCGGGGTCTCCACCGCCTTGGTGCCCTCGGAGAAGACCCGGACGAAGCCCGCCTCGGTCTCGCCGCCCTGGCCGTGGATGTTGCCGACGATGTCGTTGTTGAGGTCGGCCTCGACCTTCCACCCGTGGGCCCGGGCGTAGTGGGCCAGCACGGTTCCGCCGAACAGACCCTGCTCCTCGCCGGACAGGACGGCGTAGACGATGGTGGCGCCGAACCGGTATTTCGACAGCACCCGCGCGGCCTCCATCACCGCCGTGACGCCGGACCCGTCGTCATTGGCCCCGGGGGCGTCGGAGGTGGCGTTGAGGGCGTCCGAGACCCGGCTGTCGATGTGCCCGGCGACGATCACCACCCGATCGGGATCGGTCGTCCCCCTCTGGATGGCCAGCACGTCCTGGATGACCGCGGGCTTCGGAACCCGCGCGCCGGTGACGGTCTCTTCCGGCGTGACGATCTCGAGGCAGCCCCCGCACGCCTTGCCATAGTCCTCGAAGCGCCCCTTGACGAAGCGCCGGGCCGCCCCGATGCCCCGGGTCGCCGAGGTCGTGTCCGACAGGGTGTGGCGCGTGCCGAAGCCCACCAGCCGGGTCAGGAACGCCTTCTGTTCCTCCGCGCTGACGGCCCTGGCGATGGCCGCCAGATCCGGCTGCAGGGGCGCATCCGCCGCCGTCGGGGTCGGCACGGCGGGGGCGGCGGCAAGGGCGAGGGCGGTCAACAGGGCGGCAGGCATGTGGGGAATCCCGAAGGTGTCACTCAAGGGTGACAATCATCCACTTTGCCGCGAGCCTGTGAAGGGGGATTGCGCTGGCGGCGGCGCGCAAAAGAAAACGGCGCCGGGCGAGAGGCCCGACGCCGTTGTCTGTCTCAGCATTTCTCAGACCGGATCAGCGGTCGTCGAAGCTCGCATCGGCCATGGCCTGACCGGCGCCGCCTTCGAGAAGGTCGGCGGCAGCCTCTTCGGCGGCCAGACGCTCTTCGTCGAACTGCGAGGCGATCACGTCCTCGCCGCGGGACTGGCGCTCGGCCTCGTCCAGGGAGCGGGCGACGTTCACATAGACGGTGATGGTCACTTCGGCGTGCAGCTTGATCTTGATCGGATGGAGGCCGATCGTCTTGATCGGGCGGTCCAGCACGACCAGGCTGCGCTCGATCTTGTGACCTTCGGCGACGGCGGCGTCGGCCACGTCGCGTCCGGAGACCGAACCGTAGAGCTGGCCGCTTTCACCCGCCTGACGGATCAGGATGTAGGTGGCGCCGTCCAGCTTTTCGGCGGACCGTTCCGCCGCGGCCTTGGCCTCGGCGTTGCGGGCCTCGATCTGGCCGCGCTGGGCTTCGAAGACCTTGAGGTTGGCGCTGGTGGCGCGGAGCGCCTTGGAGCGGGGCAGCAGGAAGTTCCGGGCGAACCCGTCCTTCACCGACACCACGTCGCCAATGGCGCCCAGGCGGTCAACACGTTCGAGAAGAATGACTTTCATGGTGCTGTCCCCCTCACTTCACGACGTAGGGCAGCAGCGACAGGAAGCGGGCGCGCTTGATGGCCTTGGCCAGTTCACGCTGCTTCTTCTGCGACACCGCGGTGATGCGCGAGGGGACGATCTTGCCGCGCTCGGAAATGTAGCGCTGCAGGAGCTTGACGTCCTTGTAGTCGATCTTCGGCGCGCCGGCGCCCGAGAACGGGCAGACCTTGCGGCGGCGGAAGAAGGGGCGGCGGGCTCCGCCGGCGGCGGCGCCGGGGGCGGGAGCTTCGGTCGTATCGGTCATGGTGATGGGCTCCCTGATCAGATGGCTGCGTCGTCGTAGCTGCGCTCGGGGCGCGGCTCACGCTCGGGGCGGCCTTCGCGGTCGCCGCGACCTTCACGGCCGCCTTCGCGGTCGCGACGGGCGAGCACCGGCGACAGTTCGAGGTCGAGTTCCTCGACCCGCACGGTCAGGTAGCGCAGCACGTCTTCGTTGATGCCGAGCTGGCGCTCCATTTCCTTGACGGCCGGCGCCGGGGCGTCGATGGCCATCAGGGAGTAGTGACCCTTGCGGTTCTTCTTGATCCGGTAGGCGAGGTTGCGGAGACCCCAGTACTCGATCTTGGCGACAGTGCCGCCATGTTCCTCGATGAGCGCCTTCAGCGTGTCATTGAGAGCTTCGGCCTGTTGCGGGGAGATATCCTGCCGCGCAATGACCACGTGTTCGTAATAGGCCATGTGTGTCCTCTTCCGTGGGCGAGGGGCGGCGCAGGGTCCGGCGGAAGATCCGGGCTCTGCGATGGCTCCAGCGCGGTCCGGGCAGGCCTTCGCCTGTCCCGAAAACTGACCGCGGCGGACCGCTCCTCAGGGAAGCGGCGGAAAATACGCGGAAACGCCGGGAATGCAAGGTGAAATCGGCCTCAGCCGGCCGACGCGCCCCGGCGGCGTCGGAGCCAGCTCAGCCCGAGCTCCAGGGCGATGCCGGTGAAGATCGCCACTGTGAGGCTGGCGGTGACCGTCAGGATCAGGGTGACGAACAGCACTGCGGCCTCCGGCCAGGGACCGCGCAGCACAGCCGGCAGCCTGTGCGCCTCCCCCATGTTCCAGGCCACGATCAGCAGGATCGCCGCCAGGGCGGGCATGGGCGCAAGGCCCATCAGGGGGGCGAAGAGCAGCATGGCGATCATGACGAAGGCGGAATGGAACACCCCCGCCAGAGGCGAGCGGGCGCCGGCGCGGATGTTGGTGGCGGTCCTGGCGATGGCGCCAGTGGCGGGCAGTCCGCCGAACAGGGCGGACGCCACATTGGCGACCCCCTGGGCCATCAGCTCGGCATTGGCCCGGTGCCGTCCGCCGGTCATGGCGTCGGCGACCTTGGCCGACAGCAGGGACTCGATCCCCGCCAGGAAGGCGATGTTGAACGCCGCTGGCGCCAGGCTGAGCATCAGGGCGGGCGACAGGTCCGGCAGGCGCGGGACGGGCAGGGTGCGTGGCAGGGCGCCAAACCGGCTGGCGATGGTCTCCACCGGCAGGCGAAGGGCGAGCGCGAGGGCCGCCGCGCCGGCGGTGACCAGCAGCAGGGACGGCAGCTTTGGCGCGAACCGCTTCATCAGCTCGATGGCGAGGATCGCGCCCAGGGTCATCAGCAGCGCCGCGGGGGCGATCTGGCTGGCGCGCTCCGACAGGGCGGCCAGCTTGGGGACCACTTCCGCCGCGCTCTTCGGCAGGTGAAGCCCGAGCGCGTCGGGCAGCTGGCTCACGCCGATGATGATGGCGATGCCGGTGGTGAAGCCCGCGATCACCGGCTCGGGCACGCGATGCACGAACCGGCCGAGGCGCAGCACCGCCGCCGCACAGAGGATCAGGCCCGCCATCAGGCTGGCGGCGACGAGGCCGGCATAGCCATGCTGGGTGATGACGCCGGACACGATCACCACGAAGGCGCCGGTGGGGCCGCCGATCTGGACGCGGCTGCCGCCGAGGAGGGAGATCACCAGGCCCGCGACCACGGCCGTGATCAGACCCTTGTCCGGGGTGGTTCCAGACGCGATGGCCAGGGCCATGGACAGGGGCAGGGCGACCACGGCCACGGTCAGGCCCGCCAGGGCGTCGGCCTGCAGGTCCCGCCAGCCATAGCCCTGCCGCAGCACCAGCCACAGCTTGGGGACGAGGGTCGTCGGCGGATCGGCGGCGGTCACGGGCGCAGGGGCCTCCTGAGGTTGAACCCCAGACTACGCCCCTGCCGCACCCCTGTCTTTGCGCTCGCGCAGGATCGCTACTTCGCGGACTTCCAGGCCTGGACGGCGGCCATGGTCTTGGCCACGTGCTGATCCGGCGACATGGAGGAGTAGCTCAGCAGCACCTTGCCGCCCGGCGCGATGACATAGGACACCCGGTCGGTGTAGCCGGCGACCGGGATCAGGGCGTCATAGGCCTTGGAGATCTTCTTGTCCGGGTCGGCGGCGACGGCGAACTTGTCGCGGCACTCGACCTTGGAGAATTCCGCCACCCGGTCGGCGTTGCCGGACGTGACGCCCACGACCGTCGCCCCGAGCTTGTTGAAGTCCGCGGTCGCCTCGGCGAAGTCATGCGCCTCGATGGTGCAGCCCGACGTGAAGGCGGCGGGGAAGAAATACAGCACCACCGGGCCCTTCTTCAGGGCCTCCGACAGCTTGAAATCGAAGGTCTTGCCGGCCAGCGCCGCGCTGGCGCTGAAGTCCGGGGCCGTCGCGCCGGGCTTCAGCGAGGCGGACGCGGGCAGGGCCAGGCTGAGCGCGCCCAGGGTGGCGGCGGCGGCGAAGGCGAGCTTGAGCGGCTGGGGGGTCATGTGGTTGATCTCCGGTCGCGGAAGGGCGAGTGGAAGTGACTTGGGGGCGGCGCCGGCGACGCGCAATGCACGCCGCGCGGATTTTCCCCCCTCTTCCCCTTTGCCGCGGGGCGCATTAGGGGTGCGTGCATCGATCTCTTGCGCCCAGGATTCCGACCATGAGCCTCGCCCTATTGTTTCCCGGTCAGGGGAGTCAGGCCGTCGGCATGGGCGCCGCCCTCGCCGAGACCTTCGCCAGCGCCCGCGAGGTGTTCGCCGCCGTGGACGACGCCCTGGGCCAGCACCTGTTCCGCCTGATGCAGGAGGGGCCGGAGGACGAGCTGACCCTCACCGAGAACGCCCAGCCCGCCCTGATGGCGGTCAGCATGGCCGTGGTCCGGGTGCTGGCGGACGACTTCAACGTGAGCGTGGACGGGGCCGCCTACGCCGCCGGGCACAGCCTGGGGGAATATTCGGCCCTGTGCGCCATCGAGGCCATCAGTCTCGCCGACACCGCGCGCCTGTTGAAGCTGCGCGGTCAGGCGATGCAGCGGGCCGTTCCGGTGGGCGCGGGCTCCATGGCCTCGCTGATCGGACCCAAGGTTGACCTTGCCCTGGCCGAGGCCGCCGCCGCCGCCGGCTGCGAAGGCGGCGGCGTTTGCGCCGTGGCCAATGACAACAACCAGGGCAACATCGTCATCTCCGGCGACGTGGCGGCGGTGGAGCGGGCGATCGCCCGGGCCAAGGAGCTGGGCGCCCGGGCGATCCCGCTGAACGTGTCCGCGCCCTTCCACTGCCCGCTGATGCAGCCCGCCGCCGACGCCATGGCCGCGGCCCTGTCCGGCACGTCGGTGGCCGAGCCGCTGATCCCGCTGGTGGCCAACATCACCGCCCGCCCGGTGACCGATCCCGAGACCATCCGCCATCTGCTCGTGCAGCAGGTGACCGGTCGCGTGCGCTGGCGGGAAAGCATCGCCTGGCTGGCGGAGGAGGGCGGCGTCACCCGCTTCGCCGAGCTCGGCGCCGGCAAGGTCCTGTCCGGCATGGCCAAGCGGATCGCCCCCGGCGTCGACGCGGTCGCCCTCAACACGCCGCAGGATCTCGAGGCCTTCGCCCAGGCTCTCTGACTGCGCCCCTCTGAACGCGACCCCGTAAGGGGCCTGCGCCCTCTGTCCTGGAGATCGACCCATGTTTGACCTGACCGGCAAGACCGCCCTTGTCACCGGCGCCTCCGGCGGCCTGGGCGGCGCCATCGCCCGGGCCTTCCACGCCCAGGGCGCCACCGTCGTCCTGTCCGGCACGCGGGAGGACGCCCTCGCCGCCGTCGCGGCGGAGCTGGGCGAGCGGGCGTTCGTCGCCGCGGCCAATCTCGCCGACGACGCCTCCGTGGACAGCCTGGTGGCGCGCGCGGAGGAGGCGGCCGGCCCGATCGACATCCTGGTCTCCAACGCCGGTCTGACACGGGACGGCCTGCTGCTGCGGATGAAGGACGAGGACTGGCAGATGGTGCAGAAGGTCAATCTGGAAGCCTATTTCCGGCTGAGCCGCGCGGCGCTGAAGGGCATGTTCAAGCGCCGTTCGGGGCGAATCATCGGCATCACCTCGGTGGTGGGCGTCACCGGCAACCCGGGTCAGGCGAACTACGCCGCCTCCAAGGCCGGGATGATCGGCTTCTCCAAGGCCCTGGCGGCGGAGGTGGCGGGACGCAATGTCACGGTGAACTGCGTGGCGCCCGGCTTCATCGCCAGCCCCATGACCGACGCCCTGACCGAAGCCCAGCGCGCGGCCATCCTCACCCGGATCCCCGCAGGCCGCCTGGGGTCGGGGGACGACATCGCCGCCGCCTGCGTCTATCTGGCCAGCGAGGCCGGGGGCTATGTCACCGGCCAGACCCTGCATGTGAACGGCGGCATGGCCATGATCTGACCCGCGCCGGCCGGCGAAGCGGCGGCGCGCCGTGCGGCGAACCGCTCCGAACGCGCCGGGCGCTGGCATGGTGAAAATTAGTATGCTAGGCGATGCCACGACGGCAGTTGGACCGCAGCGCTGACGAAGCGCGGCGCCTGACGGTCAGCTCCGGTAAGGCCGGTCGTCCAAGGGCCGGGCTTGTCAACCAACCTCCAAGGCGGCGGTCGCCAACTACGGATCTTCAACAGCCGCCTCCCAACCACAAAGGGTTTAACTGAATGTCCGATATCCTCGAGCGCGTGCGCAAGATCGTGATCGAGCACCTTGACGCGGATCCGGCCAAGGTGACCGACAAGGCGAGCTTCATCGACGATCTGGGCGCTGACAGCCTCGACAACGTCGAGCTCGTGATGGCCTTCGAAGAGGAATTCGACATCGAAATCCCCGACGATGCGGCGGAGCACATCCAGACCGTGGGTGACGCGGTGAAGTTCATCCAGGAGCGTCTCGGCGCCTGATCCGGACGGACTGATCGGGAGGCTGTCCGGCGTCGCCGCGCGGTCTCCCCGCCCGTCAGGGCTGAATATCGGCGCGCTACGCTTGTGTCCCTTCGACATACGTGGCGCGCCGAAGCTGTTTTTGCCCCCCGGGTCTGGTAACAGGAGGCCGGGGCGGCGGATTCTCCGCTTGTCCCGCCGTGCGGCGGCGTCCAGCTCTGGGAAGTTGCCGGATCTGGCGCCACACTGCGGGCTCAGACCGTGGGAATCGAGTTCAGGGATTTCTTGCCGATGCGTCGTGTCGTGATCACCGGAATTGGCCTTGTCACGCCGCTGGCGGCCGGGCGCGAGCTGAGCTGGAAGCGACTGCTGGCCGGCGAGTCCGGGGCGGGGCCCATCACCGCCTTCGACACCGAGGGCTATGCCTGCCAGGTGGCCTGCGAAGTCCCCATGGCCGATGGCCGCGGCGGCGGCGCGCCGGGCATGGAGGGTCTGTTCGAGCCGGAAAGCATCCTGCCGGCGCGGGAGCTGCGCCGCATGGACGACTTCATCATCTACGGCATCGCCGCCGCCGTCGAGGCGGTGGAGGACTCGGGCTGGACGCCCGAGGACGAGGAGAGCCGGGAGCGGACCGGGGTCATCATCGGCTCCGGCATCGGCGGCCTGGGCACCATCGCCGACACGGCGGTGGAGCTCGAGGCCAAGGGCCCCCGGCGAATCAGTCCGTTCTTCATTCCCTCGGCCCTGATCAATCTCTGCTCGGGCCACGTGTCGATCCGTTATGGCTTCAAGGGGCCGAACCATTCGGTGGTCACCGCCTGCGCCACGGGCGCGCACGCCATCGGCGACGCCACCCGGCTGATCAAGTACGGGGACGCCGACGTGATGATCGCCGGCGGCGCAGAGGCGGCGATCTGCAAGCTGGGCATCGCCGGCTTCATCGCCTGCCGCGCCATGTCGACGGGCTTCAACGACGCGCCCACCCGCGCCTCGCGCCCCTATGACAAGGACCGGGACGGCTTCGTGATGGGCGAGGGCGCCGGCGTTCTGGTGCTGGAGGAGTACGAGCACGCCAAGGCCCGCGGGGCCAAGATCTACGCCGAGGTGCTGGGCTACGGCCTGTCCGGCGACGCCTACCACATCACCTCGCCGGCCCTGGACGGGGACGGGGGCTTCCGCGCCATGCAGGCGTCCCTGCGCGACGCCAAGCTGACCGCCGCCGACATCGACTATGTGAACGCCCACGGCACCTCCACCCCCGTCGGCGACGAGATCGAGCTGGGCGCGGTGGAGCGGCTGCTGGGCAACGCCGCCGGCAAGACCACCATGTCGGCGACCAAGGGCGCCACCGGGCACCTGTTGGGCGCCGCCGGGGCCATCGAGGCGGCCTTCACCGCCCTGGCGATCCGCGACCAGATCGCCCCGCCCACCATCAATCTCGACAACCCGTCGGTGGAGACGGCCATCGACCTGGTGCCCTACACGGCCAAGCCGATGCGCATCGATGTCGCCCTGTCCAACAGCTTCGGGTTCGGCGGCACCAACGCCTCGTTGCTGCTTGGCAAGGTCTCGTGAGCGGCGGCCGATCCTCGTCCTGGCCGCCGGCGGGCCGACCGCCGGGCCGCGGCTTCCTCGCGGGATTGGCGAGCGGCGTGGTGACCTTCACCGTCATCGCCGCCCTGATCGCCGCCGGCGGGCTGTTCGCCTACTACGCCGCCGGGCCGCGGGCCGCGCAGGGACAGCCGGGCACCACGGTGATCCTGCGCAAGGGCGCGGGCCTGGCCGAGATCGCCGGCGAGCTGTCCTCGTCCCACGTGATCCCCAATGCGCCGGTGTTCATCGCGCTGGCGGAAATCACCGGCTCGGCCCACCGGATCAAGTCGGGGGAGTATCTGATCCCGTCGCAGGCCTCGGTGTCCCTGATCCTGGGCAAGCTGCGCAACGGCGACATCGTCCATCACCATGTGACCATCCCCGAGGGCGCCAGCGCCAAGCAGGTGGCCGACATTCTCGACCACACCGACGTGCTCACCGGACCCACGCCGGAGCTGCAGGAGGGCACGCTCCTGCCGGAGACCTATGACGTCACCCGCGGCGAGACCCGGGCGGCGGTGGTGCAGCGGATGACCGCCGCCATGGACCGCCAGCTAGGCCAGTTCTGGGCCAAGCGCCAGCCCAACCTGCCCATCCACTCGCCGGAGGAGGCGGTGATCCTGGCCTCCATCGTCGAGAAGGAGACCGCGCGGGAGTCCGACCGGCCGCGGGTGGCGGCGGTCTACATCAACCGGCTGCGGCTGGGCATGAAGCTCGATGCGGACCCGACCGTGATCTATGGCGTCACCGGCGGCCTGCCGCTCGGCCACGGGATCCGGGCGTCGGAGCTGGCGGCGGACACCCCCTACAACACTTATCTGCATCCGGGGCTTCCGCCCACGGCCATCGCCAATCCCGGTCGGGAGTCCATCGCCGCCGTGCTGGATCCGCCGCACACCACCGAGATCTACTTTGTCGCCGACGGAACCGGCGGCGCGGCCTTCGCCTCGACCTTGGAAGAGCACGAGCGCAACGTGGCCAAATGGCGGGCCATCGAAAAGAGCCGCCAGCCGACGCCGGCCCCTGCGACCGCGGGCCTTCGCCCCACCCTTGGAAGGACCCGCTGAGGATGGCGCTGTCAGGCATGACCGGTTTCGCCCGGGTCGAGGGCGCGCTGGGGCTCTGGTCCTGGTCGGTGGAGGCGCGCTCGGTCAACGGCCGCAATCTCGAGGCCCGGTACCGCGGGCCGGGCGGCTTCGACGGCCTGGAGCGCGTCGTCCGCGACGCCGCCCAGGCGCGGTTCAGCCGCGGCCAGATCCAGGTGGCGGTGCAGGCGAAGCGGGCCGACGCCGGCGGCGGCTTGCGGATCAATACCGACCTCCTCGACCAGCTGGTCCGGCTGGCGGCGGACTATGGCGAACGCCCGGGGGTCGACCGGCCGCGGCTGGACGGCCTCCTGGCGGTCCGCGGGGTCATCGAGGCGACCGAGGAGACCGATACGCCCGAGGACCGCGCCGCGGTGGAGGCGGCCATGGGCCAGTCGGTGCTGGCCGTGCTCGACGGTCTGGCGGCGTCCCGTCTGGCGGAGGGCGCGGCCCTGGCGCCGGTGCTGACCGGCCAGGTGGACCGCATCGCCGCCCTGACCGCCCAGGCCGAGACCGAGGCCGCGGCCCAGCCCCTGGCCATCCGCGAGCGGTTCGAGCGGCGCATGGCCGAGCTGGTCGCCGACCCTCGCCCGCTGGAGGAGCGCATCGTAGCCGAGGCCGCGATCATGGCCGGCAAGGCCGATGTGCGCGAGGAGCTGGACCGTCTGGCCGCGCACATCGCCGCCGCCCGGGGCCTGCTGACGGGGGAGGCGGCGGCGGGACGGCGTCTCGACTTCCTGATCCAGGAGTTCATGCGCGAGACCAACACCCTGTGCTCCAAGTCCGCGACGGTAGCCCTGACCGCCATCGGGCTGGAGCTGAAGGCCACCATCGAGCAGTTCCGCGAGCAGATCCAGAATGTCGAGTAGGACGGACACCCTTGCCCGCCGCGGCCTGATGCTGGTGATCTCCAGCCCGTCCGGCGCGGGGAAGAGCTCGCTCTCCCGCCGGCTGATCGCGGAGCACGATCACCTGGGCCTGTCGGTGTCCTGCACCACCCGCGCGCCGCGGCCGGGGGAAACGGACGGGGTGGAGTACCACTTCGTTTCGCCGGACCGGTTCGCCGAACTGATCGCCGAGGACGCCTTCCTCGAATGGGCCGACGTGCACGACCACCGCTATGGCACTCTGCGCGCCCCGGTGCTGGCGGCGCTGGAGTCCGGACGCGATCTGGTGTTCGACATCGACTGGCAGGGGGGGCGTCAGATCACCGACCGGGCGGCGGAGGATGCGGTCCGGGTCTTCATCCTGCCGCCGGACCTGCCCGCCCTGCGCGCCCGTCTGCAGGGTCGCGCCCAGGACAGCGCGGAGGTGATCGAGCGGCGCCTGACCCGGGCGACGGAGGAGATCGCCCACTACGCCGAGTACGATTATGTGATCGTCAATGATGATTTCGACCGCGCCTACGAACAGCTGCGGCGCATCTATCAGGGCGAGCAGCTGCGCCGTCGGCGGCTGCCGGGTCTGGACGCCTTCGTCGCCGGGGTGATGGCCGGGCGCGTCTGACCGTCCGATTCGGGCTAAACCCCTGATTAAGCCCGCTGTGCCATGCTGAGGGCCTGAGAAAACGCCGGAAAGGCGCGGACATGGCCCAATACAGCACCACGATGAAGCGCAGCGATCACTTCCAGCCCGAAAGCTCGGAAGATCCGGCCGCCCAGCGACGCATGCGCGGACAGCTGGAGAAGATCGACTACACCGCCTATGCCTGCAACCGCGAGGTGATCGGCCAGATGGTCGGTCCCGTAGACGCCCAGGTGTTCCAGCGGCTGGCCGTGGCCTGCGCCCAGGCCCGGGCCAACTGGGTGGCCGAGGCCCTGGCTGCGACCAGCGCGGGTCTCGCCGTGCCCGCCGAGCGCACCGCCCGGCTGGCCGAGCTGCGCCGCAGTTTCGAGGAGCTGTCCGAAGCCTATGAGGGCATGCGCCGCATGGTCGAACGGGGCTACCTGACCTTCCGCAGCTGATCCGGGTCCGGCGCCGGGCTGGACATTCCTGCGCCGCCGCCGCACCGTCTGAACCGGAACCGGAGAGACGCGGATGCGGACTGGGCTTCTGGGCGTCGGCTGGGACGACCACTCCTCACACGCCAGGGGGCCGGCAAGGGCCCCGGCGGCGATCCGCGCGGCGCTGCAGGATGACGCCGGCAACCGGTTCGCCTCGGATCTGACCGACGTGCTGGACCCGGCGGTCCTGCACGACCACGGGGACTGCCATCTGGCCGGCGACGCCGATGATGCGGACCGGATCACCGCGGCCGCGACCGCGGTGCTGGACAGCGGCGACGCCCTCCTGACCCTGGGCGGCGATCACGCCGTCACCTTTCCCGTGATGCGCGCCGTGGCCGCCCGCTGGCCCGGCGTGCGCATCGTGCATGTGGACGCCCACCCGGACCTCTACGACGACTTCGAGGGGGATCCCCTCAGCCACGCCTCGCCCTTCGCCCGGATCATGGAGCAGGGGCTGGCGCGCCGGCTGCTGCAGATCGGCATCCGCGCCGACACGCCGCACCTGCGGGCCCAGGCCGAGCGGTTCGGCGTGCGGACCTATCCGCCGGACGATATCGACTCGGCCCTGGTGGCCATCGCCGCCCTGGGGGACGGACCGGTCTATCTGTCCTTCGATCTCGACGGGCTGGATCCCGCCTTCGCCCCCGGTGTGAATCACCACGAGCCCGGCGGTCTGACGGTGCGGGAGGCGCTGCGGATCATCGACGCCCTGCCGGGTCAGGTGGTGGGCGCCGATATCGTGGAGCTGTCCCCCGGGCGGGACGTGAACGGGACCACGGCCAAGGTCGCCGCCCGCCTCGCCAAGGAGATCGTGGCCCGGATCCGCCGGGGCGCGGACTAGATCCGGCTTTCGGTGAAGGCGGAATAGACCAGGGTGCGCAGCTCCCGGCGGATGGGATAGGCGCCCGACGGCATCAGCTGGGTCATCAGAACCACGGCCAGGTCCTCCGCCGGGTCCACCCAGAAGGCCGTCGACGCGGCGCCGCCCCACCAAAGGTCGCCGGCGCTGGCCGGGATCAGGGTCGCGGCGGGGTTGGTCGTCGTGGCGAAGCCGAGGCCGAACCCGACGCCGGCATAGGTCGCCTCGCTGAACAGGGACTGGGAGCACGCCGCCAGGTCCTTGCCCCCCGGCAGATGGTTGGCGCCCATCAGGGCCAGGGTCTTGGGGCTGATGTACTGATGCCCGTCCAGGGTCCCGCGGCCGAGGATCATCCGGCAGAAGCGCATGTAGTCGTCGAAGGTCGAGACCAGGCCGCCGCCGCCGGACACGAGCACCGGCGGCTCCAGATAGGGGCTGCGCGCCGGGTCGTCCTGCAGAACGATCCCGCCGGGGCCGCGGGCGTAGCAGGCGGCGAATCGCGCCTGCTTTTCCGGCGGCACCATGAAGCCGGTGTCGACCATGCCCAGGGGGCGGAAGATCCGCTCCTCCAGGAAATCCTCCAGCTTCTGGCCGGAGACCTTCTGCACCAGATAGCCGACGATGTCGGTGGACACCGAATAGTTCCAGGCGGTTCCCGGCGAAAACTCGAGCGGGATGGAGGCCAGCGTCTCCACCAGATCGTCCAGCCCCACGGTCTTGCCGATCACGCCGATATGGGCCTTGCGATAGGCCGCATCCACGGTGGTGCGGTTCTGGAAGCCGTATGTCAGGCCCGAGGTGTGGCGCAGCAGGTCGACCACCTGCATCGGCCGCTCCACCGGCCGGGTGACATACTCGCCCGGCAGGCCGTTCACATAGACGCCCAGGGACTTCCACGACGGGATATAGCGATGCACCGGATCGTCCAGGGCGATCTTCGCCTCCTCCACCAGCATCATCAGGGCCACGGACGCAATGGGCTTGGTCATGGAATAGATGCGGTAGATGGTGTCGTCGCGGATCGGGACGTTGCGCTCCACATCCGCCTGACCGAGGCAGGCCATGTGCGCCAGTTGGCCGCCGCGCCAGACCCCGTAGGCGAGGCCCTTCAGCCGTCCCTTGTCCACATAGCGCTCCTGGAAAAAGCGGTCGGCCAGGGCTAGCCGCGCCGACGACAGGCCTAGGGTTTCCGGACGGATGGACATGGGCGTCTCCCTGCAGTCTCTTGTTGGCGCCAAGCTTAGAGGGCTGCGCCCCGACGACAAGGGGGGACTACAAGGGGGGGCGGCAAGGGGGGCTTACCGTCCGGCGCCGGTCCGTTCTATAGAAGAGGCCGATCCTTCAGAGACCGGACCCCATTGGCGGGTCCGGACGCAGACTCCGGAACCCCCATGGACGGCGAACGAGCTCCCGGCCCGGTGCGAGACGCACCCTTTCGCGACCCCCGCTACGCGCCGCGCAGCCTCGAGGTCGTCCCGCGGTCGGACGGGGCCCTGGTGCTGCTGAACACCACCCCCTGGTCGGACCGGTTCGCCACCACCAACGCGGCCCTCGACCACTGGGCGCAGGCGGCCCCCGACCGCCTGTGGATCGCCGAGCGGGACACGGCCCAGGGCGGGGAGGGCTGGCGCAGCGTGACCTTCGCCGCGGCGCAGCGCCGGATCGCGCGCCTCGCCACGGCCCTGCTGGCCCTGGGCCTGGGTCCGGACCGCCCGCTTCTGATCCTGGCCCGGAACACCGTCGACCATGCCCTGATCGCCTATGCGGCCATGCGCATCGGCTGCCCCATCGCGCCCCTGTCGCCGCAGTACGGCCAGGCGGGCGCCGATCCGGCCCGGCTGGCCCATGCGGCGGCCCTGGTCGGTCCCGCGGCGGTCTATGTGGAGGATGGGGCCGCCGCCGCCGTGGCCGTCGCCCGGGACGCGGTGCTGAGCGCCCTGCCGGTGATCGCCAGCCACAACCTGCAGGCCGGGCAGCTGGATCTTGCGAGGCTGGACGCGGCGGCGGAGACCGGCGATCTGGCCCGGCCGGAGCAGGCGGCCAAGCTGCTGCTCACCTCCGGATCCACCGGCAAGCCCAAGGCGGTCATCTGCAGCCACGCCAATGTCAGCTTCAACGCCGCCCAGATCGAGGCCTGCTACGCGGACCCCGACCCCCCGGTGGCGGTGAATTCCGCGCCGTGGAGCCATTCCCTGGGCGCCAACGCCATCCTGCACATGGTCGTGCATCGGGGCGGGACCCTCTATATCGACCACGGCCAGCCGGTGGCGGGGCGCTTTGACGAGACCCTGCGCAATCTGCGGGAGATCGCGCCCACCTATCACAACATGGTGCCCGCCGGCTGGGCCCTGCTGGCCGATGCGCTGGAGGCGGACGAGGCCCTGGCCCGGACCTTCTTCAGCCGGGTGCGGGTTCTGCAGTACGGGGGCGCGGGCCTGCCCCAGTCGGTGTGTGACCGGGTCTGCGCCGTCGCCGCCCGCCTGACCGGAACCCAGATCACCTTTGCGGCGGGCTATGGCTCGACGGAGACCGGGCCCACGGCCTGCAATGTCCACTGGATCAACACCCGGGCAGGGCTCTGCGGCCTGCCGACGCCGGGCACGACAGTGAAGCTGGCGCCGGAGGGCGAGAAGCTCGAGGTCCGGGTGAAGGGACCGCAGATCTCGCCGGGCTATCGCGGGGCGGACGGCGGGTTGATCCCGCTCAGCCTCGACGAGGAGGGCTATTACCGCCTGGGCGACGCGGCCAAGCTGGCGGACCCGGACGACCCGCTGCTGGGCATCGTCTTCGACGGCCGGCTGGTGGAGAACTTCAAGCTGGCCAGCGGCACCTTCGTGGCGGCGGGCGCCCTGCGGCTGGCGGCGCTGTCGGCGCTGGGCGGGGTCGCCGCCGACGCCGTGGTGTGCGGCGAGGGTCAGACCGGCGTGGGGCTTCTGGTGTTCCTCAACCTCGCCCGGGCCCGGGCCGTGGCGGGGGACGAGGCAGCGGATCTCGCGGCTCTGGCGCATCATCCGGCGGTGAAGGCGGCCGTGCAGGCGGGCCTTTCGGCCCTCAACCGGGACGCTGGCGGCGGTGCGGCCAGGGTCACCCGCGCCCTGATCCAGCGGGACGCGCCCCACGCCCATTCGGGGGAGCTGACGGACAAGGGCTACATCAACCAGTCCATGGCCCGGGACCGGCGCGCCGACGATGTGGCGCGACTGTTCGACGCCGATCCGGACCCGGAAGTCATCCTGCCGTGAGGCGGATGGGACTTTTCGGCCTGCTGCTGAGCCTTGCGACGGGTCCGGCCCTCGCCCAGTCGGCGCCCCCCCCGGCGCACGACATGTCCGATATGGCCGACATGCCCGGGATGGAGCACGGCGACCCCATGGCCATGGGCCGCATGACCGCCCTGTCCCCGGTCCCCATGGCGCGGGAGGCGTCCGGAACCGCCTGGCAGCCGGACACGGCCAGCCACGAGGGCTGGATGACGACGCGT
>CAINOV010000138.1 GCA_903851655.1 uncultured Caulobacterales bacterium | reverse complement strand
TGACATCCAATTAAAATACAAAATCAATCGTCATTCCCGCCCTTGAGGCGGGAACCTCCCTCAAGGTGTGGCGCTATATCCTGACCAAGGTTCCCGGGTCTTCGCCCGGGAATGACAGCTTCATTCATATTTTTAGCCGTCGTCATTCCCGGGCTTGACCCGGGAACCGCCCTCAGAACACAGCGCCCCCGGCCTCCCGCACCAACCCCCGGAACCAGATCAGCAGGGGATCGGCGGCGCGGACGGCGGTCCAGACCAGGGTCAGGTCATAGGTCATCGGGCCGAAGGGGGGCGGGCGCAGCTCCAGCCCATAGGCCGCCGCATGACGCGACGCCACCGCCCGGGACAGGGTGGTGACCAGGTCGCTGGCCGCCACCACCGCCAGCGCGCTGGCGAAGCTGGGGGACACAAAGGCCACCCGCCGCTGCACCCCGAGCGCCGCCAGACGGGCGTCGATGTCCGACGGCTCGTCGCCGAACAGGGACACCGCAGCATGGTCGAAGCGGCCGTAATCCTCCGGCGTCCAGGCCAGATCCGCCCCCGGATGACCGCGCCGGAACACCAGGGCGAGGTCGTCCCGGGCCACCACCTCGCTCTCCGCCCCCGGGGGCAGGGGCGCGCCGGCCACGGCGAAGGCCAGGTCCAGCCGGCCCGCCCGCATCCGCTCCACCAGGTCCGGGCCATAGCCCTCCACCCGCAGGCGCACCCCTGGCGCGGCGCGCCCCAGCCGGGCCATCACCTCGGGCAGGATCGTCACCCCGTGGGCGTCGCTGGCGGCGATGCGGATCACCCGCTGGGTCTTGGCCGGATCGAAGTCCTTGCGGGACAACAGGGCCCGCAGGTCAGCCAGGGCCTCCGCCAGGGGGCCGGCCAGGGCCTGGGCCGCCGGCGTGGGGGCCAGGCCGCCCCCGTCCCGCACCAGCAGCGGGTCCCCCAGCAGATGCCGCAGACGGGCCAGGGCGCGGCTCATGGCCGGCTGGCTCAGCCCCGCCTCCTGCGCCGCATGGGTGACGTTGCGCCGCCGCAGCAGGGCGTCCAGCAGGGGCAGCAGGTTGAGATCGACCCCGGACAAATTCAGTTCGCGCATGATTTTCATATAAACAATGCATTTCCGATATGTCGAGTCCCGCTCTAGTCCTGAGGGGCCGCCGCAAAGGAGCCCCGCCCATGTCCGCCCCCACCCTCTCCGACAGCCGGCCCCGCGCCCCGGGCATCGGCTGGCCCCTGCAGCTGGTCCTGTGGAGCTCGGTGGTGATCGCCGTCGGATCCTGGCGCTATCTGCTGCCGGGGGCGCCGGGGGGCGCGCCGCCGATCCTGGACAACGCCTATGCCCGCATCGGGGCCCTGACCGTCCATGCGGCCGCCGCCTCCGCCGCCCTGCTGGTGGGACCGTTGCAGTTCCTGCCGGGGCTACGGGCGCGGCGTCCCGCCCTGCATCGCTGGACCGGACGGCTCTATGTGCTGGCCTGCCTCGTGGGCGGCCTGTCCGGTGGGGTGCTGGCCGCCGGCGCGCGGACGGGCCTGCCGTCGACGATCGGCTTCGGCGCCCTGGCGGCGGCGTGGCTGTTCGCCACCTGGCGGGCCTATGACCTCGCCCGCCAGCGGCGCATCGCCGAGCATCGTCGCTGGATGATCCGCAGCTTCGCCCTCACCTTCGCGGCGGTGACCCTGCGCCTGTACCTGCCGCTGGCCTTCGTCTCGCCCTATGGCTACGAGGCGACGTACCGGGTGATCAGCTTCGCCTGCTGGATCCCGAACCTGCTGCTGGCCGAGACCCTGCTGCTGCGGCGGCGCCGCGCCCCGGAGCCCGGGTGACACGGCCGCCCCTTGACAGGCGCGCGGCCAGGTCGCCCGATACGCCTTGCGAGGCCGCTTCCGCGACAGACGGACAGGATAGGCGCGGCCCGGGGAGACACGTCGCATGGCCCGACCGGCGCCCACCGCCGCCGCCCCGTCCCTGGGGCAGATCATCGCCAGCCTGGGCATCGGCTCCGCCGGCCTGCTGATCACCTCCCTGTCTCCGATCCTGCTGGGCCTGTTGTACCACGGCGGGCGTCTGACCGCGCCGGAGATCGGCCTCGTGGCCACGGCGGAGCTGCTGGCCATGGGCCTGGCCTGCGGGATCGCCGGCGCCGCCCTGCCGGCGGAGGGGATGCGCCGCATCGCTGTCGCCGCGGGCCTGGCGGGGATGGCCTTCGACCTCCTGTCCACCGAGGCGAGCCATCTGGGCCTGGTGGCCGTGCGCGGCGGCGCCGGGGCGGCGGAGGGGATCCTGCTGTGGATCGCCGTCGCCTTCATCGCCCGCCAGCCCCTGCCGGAGCGGATGGCCGCCATCTTCCTCACCGGACAGGTGGTCTCGGCCTGGATCGTGACGGCGATCTGCGCAGCCGTCGTGGCGCCCCGGTGGGGGGCGTCGGGACTGTTCGTCACGGTGGGGGCCACGGCGGGGCTGGCGGCCCTGGCGGGCCTGTGGTCGCCGGACCGGCTGGAAAGCGCCGTCGACGCCGCCGAGCTGACCGCCGGACTGCCCCCCCGCCGCGGCTGGATCGCGCTGGCGGCCATGTTCGCCTATACCGCCGCCGGATCGGCGGTGTTCGTCTATCTGGACCCCATCGCCCATGCCGGGCGGCTGGAACCGGGGGTGGTCTCGCTGGCGGTGCAGGCCAATCTGGCGGGCCAGATCGGCGGCGGGGTGCTGGTCACGGCCCTGGCCGGCAAGGTCCGCTATCCGGTGATCTTCGCCGCCGTGGGCGTCGCGGTGGTGTCGGTCTATCTGGCCTATCTCAGCGGCGCGCCGGCGGCGCTGTTCATCGCCGGCACGGGTCTGACCGGCTTTGCGGGCATGGTGATGACCCCCTTCTTCGTGCCCATGGCCATGGCCGCCGACCCGCTGGGCCGGGCCGCGGTGATGGGCAGCGGCGCCCAGATCCTGGGGGGCGCCGGCGGCCCCTTCGTCGCGGCCCTGTTCAGCGGCGAGCCAGCCCGGGTGCTGGTCATCTCCATCGGCTGGATCGGGCTCAGCGTCGCGGCGGCGGGCTGGCTAGCGGCCACGGAGCGGCGCCGCGCGCTGGAGAGTGCCCCGGTGACGTGATCCGTCGGTCGGGGGGACCCCGGGATACACCTGCGGTTAACCGTGCAGGACTAGTGTGGGAGCCCTGACCGGAACCCTCCGACCCATGGAAGATCTGGACCGCAACGGGCTGATCGCGCCCTCCCTCGCGCCGGGTGCGGCGCCGACCGCAGGGCCGCCGCCCGACCCGGCCGCCCGCGAGCGCCGCCGCGCGCCGCGGCAGCGGACGCTGCTGGGCGGCAAGGTGGTGCATTCGGGCGGTCTGTTCAGCATGAACTGCGTCCTGCGCAACCTGTCCGACACCGGCGCGCGGATCAGCCTGCCCCCGGGCGCCGGCGCCCCGGACAGCTTCGACCTGATCGACCTGAAGCACGGGGTGGCGTTCGCCTGCCGGGTGGTGTGGCGCCAGTATCCGATGGTCGGCGTGGCCTTCGACAGCCGCGACGCCCTCGATACCGGCGACACCCCCCGGCTGCGGACCCTGAAACGCCTGTGGCTGGACGCCATCACGCGGGGCTAGGGGATTGCGCCGGACAGAGGTTCCCGGGTCTTCGCCCGGGAATGACAGCTGGTAAAATATAAAATGAGTCGTCATTCCCGGCCTTGAGCCGGGAACCTCCCTCCGGATATGGCGCTTTATTCGGATGGGGGTTCCCGCCTCAAGGGCGGGAATGACGACTGTTAAAATATGAAAGTCGCTGTCATTCCCGGGCGAAGACCCGGGAACCTCGATCCGGACGCACCCAGCCCTCAGCCGCCGATCTTGTCCTGGGTGCGCAGGTCGAAGTCGCTGGCGTCGTGGCGCTCCAGCAGCTGGTTCGCCGGCTCGCCCCAGGCCACATTGACCTTGCGGCCGCGGATCACCGCCGGGCGCTGGTTGATCTGGTCGGCCCAGCGGCGGACGTTCACGTACTCCTCCACCGACAGGAACTCCGCCGCGCCATAGAGCAGGCCCTTGGCCATGGCCCCGTACCAGGGGAACACCGCCATGTCGGCGATGGAATAGCTGTCGCCCGTCAGATATTCGTGGTCGGCCAGACGGGTGTCGAGCACGTGCAACTGGCGTTTAGCCTCCATCGCATAGCGGTCGATGGCGTATTCGATCTTGATCGGCGCATAGGCGTAGAAATGGCCGAAGCCGCCGCCGAGGAAGGGCGCGCTGCCCATCTGCCAGAACAGCCAGGACAGGGTCTCCGCCCGGGCCGCGGGCTCCGTCGGCAGGAAGGCGCCGAATTTCTCCGCCAGATAGACCAGCATGGCGCCGGACTCGAAGATCCGGATCGGCGTCGGGCCGCTGCGGTCCACCAGGGCCGGGATCTTGGAGTTGGGATTGATCTCGACGAAGCCGCTGCCGAACTGGTCGCCATTGCTGATGTTGATCATCCAGGCGTCGTACTCGGCGCCCGTGTGTCCGAGGGCCAGCAGCTCCTCGAACAGGATGGTGACCTTGACCCCGTTGGGCGTGCCGAGGGAATAGAGCTGGAACGGGTGCTCACCAACCGGCAGCGCCTTGTCGTGGGTGGCGCCGGAGATCGGCCGGTTGATCGCGGCGAAGCGGCCGCCGTTCTCCTTGTTCCAGACCCAGACCTTCGGCGGGGCGTAGTCGGTGGTGTCGGTCATGGATCAGGCTCCTGCCGCGGTCTGCGGTCCTGCGCGCCGCTGCGGCGCTTGCGTCACGGTCCAAGATAGTCGCCCCGCCGCCGCGGCGCCAGCGGCGGCCGCCGACCGGCCCTGCTTTGGCCCGGCGCCGTTGGCTGTCCGGCTGGCGACGACGACGCCGAGGGCTGAGGGACGACCCGCTGTCGCGGCAACCAGACGAGGCGCCGCTGCCCCCTATTTCGCCGTGTCCATCCAGGCTTCGATGTCCAGCCGCAGCTGCCGGGCGGAGTTGGGCTCGATATAGACCATGTGTCCGGACGGATAATACTTGTAGGTGATGTTGGCCTGGCGGTCGGCGTCGACGGCCATGTGCTTCAGGTCATACTCCGCCCCGAAGAAGGGCGTGGCCATGTCGTAATAGCCGGCGATGTTCAGCAGCTTCAGCCGCGGATTGCGGCGCAGCGCCGCGGCCAGGTCGACAGAGGTGTCAGCCGAGATCTGCGGGCCGAGGCCCGGGACATTGTGCTTCCAGTTCCAGCCGTCGCCGTCCTGGGCGGCGTAGTTGTTGGGGCGATAGGTCAGGTTGGTCTCGTAGCCCAGGTCGCGGAACAGATAGTCGTTGATCGTGCTGACCCAGGCGCCGGTCATGGCCGCATCGGTGGGATCGTATTCGGTCCCCTCCCCGCCGGCGTCGGCGTCCTGGCCGAGGAAGCGGGCGTCGAGACGGCCGACGGTCTTGCGCGCGCCGCGCAGCAGCTCCTTGCGGAACCGGTCGGGGTCGGGACGCAGGTTGTTGTTGATCACGAACTGGGCCGAGGTCCCGGTATAGGCGGCGACCTGGGCGGCCACCGCGTCCCGCTCCGCCGCCGGCACGGCGTGCCCCTTGGCCAGGGCAGCAGCGTAGGGCCCGTCGGCGAAGGCGCGGACCTCCGCCAGGAAGTGGTCCAGATCCGCCGGCTTCGCGGCCAGGCGGTTGTGATACCAGGCCGCCGCCGCCTCGGTGGGCAGCACGTTCACATAGCCCCGGTCATTGGCCTGGAACAGCAGGCCGATGTCGAGGGTTGTGGACACCAGGGCCACGCCGTTCAGCTGGACGCCCTTCTCGGCCAGCAGGTGGGCGAGGCCCGCGGAGCGCAGGGTGCCATAGCTCTCGCCGATCAGGAACTTGGGGCTGTCCCAGCGGCTGTAGACCTTGAGGTAGCGCTGGATCGCCCGGGAAAAGGCGTCGAGGTCCCCGTCCACGCCGAACACGGTCTTGCCCTCGGTCTTGCCCAGCATCCGCGACAGGCCCGTCGTCGGGGCGTCGATGAACACCAGATCGGTCTTG
>CAINOV010000137.1 GCA_903851655.1 uncultured Caulobacterales bacterium | reverse complement strand
CCGTTTTGTCGCCCAGCTGGTGTGCCACTGCTCTAACACACTATTGTTGATCGTGACGGGAGGGCTGTCTGCTGCGATCTGGTGACTGAACGTCGTTCTCGAAGTCGAACCTAGCCTCAATCCGACAGTTGGGCTGGAGCACGAGACCCGTGCGAGAACTATCGGTGCGGGAATTGCGTCAGGTCGTCGGCGGCGACCTGATGGATGACTTCGACGGCTGCGGCGGGGGCGTCATGGTCGGCGGCGGGGGCGTCATGGTCGGCGGCGGGGCCGTGGATTACATGGTCGACCCGGACGGCGCGATCGAGATCTTTGCGCCCGGGACATCTCCCGATCCTTCGGACCCTTCCATTACAGACCTCCCGCCGGTCACCGTGAATGCGCCATCCGGTGGCGGAACCCCGAATGTTGACGATTTGCTTCCCCAGATTGGGGCGATTGGTGGGGTCGGACTGGGCGGCGCTGTCGGGCTCGCTCGGACTTTGGGAGGATTGGTGTTTATGGAAACCTTCGCGGCAGGTTCGTTTTTTGGCGGCTACGTCACCCTTGCGATATCCATGTTCAACCATCCCAAGAGTGATGATAATCGTACCCAAGCCGGCAAATATGCCAACGCCTTTGGTTGCTATAACCCCTATATAAATGAGTAATTATCAGAATTAACCAGACATATAGACGTCGAGATTGGCGGTTGGGGATTGGCGTATGGGTCCGACAGCGAGAGCCGCGGTGCTGGTTGGACTTGTCTGGCTCTATGAATTTTTTGTGATTTCGGCATTGATATTTGTTTTTTCTGTGATGGGACGCCCAGTTGGTTGGGCGATCGCACTGATGTCCATCATCTTCGGCCCGTTTGCTGAGGAAATGGGGCGAGTCTGGTGTGCGGAGGCGGCGGCGCCGGATCGGCTGCGGGGCGGGGCGCTGTACTCATCCATTCTTGTCGGAATTGAATTTGTTCCAATTGCCTTCAAGCTTATGAGTGTATTTAGCGTGTCTTTGGTGTTAAACTTGCTCATATCCATAATGATAAATCTGTTCAATACTTTCATGGCCGCGCGGAAAGATGAAACCGTCAAGCGCAGATTTTCTGCACAATTCGGTCTCCACAGTAGCGCCAAATTCGTTGGCTTGCTGTTGTTTTGGCTGGCCAGGTGATTTTTCGCGCTACCGCCCGTCGTGACCGTCAAGCGTGATGGAATGCTGTAACCGCCCAAACCTCACCGCGCCGGCGGGTCCATCAACTTCTGGGTCAGATAGACATAGTGCCGGGCCCAACGGCGGGCGTTCAGCTCCGGATCCGCGTCATTGGCGTGGCCGCCGAAGGTGTTCTCGTAATAGAGGTAGGGATCGCCCAGCCCCTGCAGGGCCGCGGCGAACTTGCGCGGGTGGCCGGGATGCACCCGGTCGTCCTCGGTATTGGTGGTGATGTAGGGCTCGGGATAGGCCTTGCCGGGCTGCAGCCGGGTATAGGCGGAGTACCTGGCGATGAAGGCCCGGTCCTCCGGAACGTCGGGATTGCCGTACTCCGCCATCCAGGAGGCGCCCGCCGACAGGTGGTTGTAGCGCAGCATGTCGATCAGCGGGCTCTCGATCACCGCGGCGTTGAACAGCTCCGGATGCTGGGTGATGGACACGCTGGTCAGCACGCCCCCATTGGAGCGCCCATAGATTCCGAGATGCTTCGGCGAGGTGACGCCGGTGGCGATCAGGTCCTTCGCCACGGCGGCGAAGTCGTCGAAGGCCCGCTGCCGATGCTCCCTCAGGGCCGCGTCATGCCAGGCGGGGCCGAACTCCCCGCCGCCGCGGATATTGGTCAGGACATAGGCGCCGCCCCGCTCCAGCCACAGCTTGCCCAGCTCCGGCCGGTAGCTTGGCGTCTCCGAGATCAGGAAGCCGCCATAGCCGAACATCTGCACCGGCGTGGTCCCGTCGGCCTTCATGTCCTTCGGCCGGACCAGGAAGTAGGGAATGCGGGTCCCGTCGGTCGAGGTGGCGAAGTGTTGCTCCACCACGTCCTTCGAGGCGTCGAACTGGGGCGCCAGAGCGCGGATCTTCGTCGCCTGCCCGGCGGCGGCGTCCACCGCCCATAGGGCCGGCGGGGCGAGGAAGCCCTCGGACTGCACATAGGCCCGGTTCGAGCCATGGTCGGCGGCGCGGACGCTGAGCGCCAGGCCCGCGGGCAGGTCAAGGCGGGTCTTGGTCCAGCCGGCGGCGCTGGGCGCATAGATGTCCAGGGCGCCATTGACGTTGTCCAGCAACTGCACCAGCACCCGGTCCCGGGTGGTCGTCACAGTGTCGAAGGTCTGGGTGGGGCCAGGCTGGGCGATCAGGGCTGCGGCGCCGTCGGCCGGATCATAGGCCGCCAGCGCGCCGGCCCCGAAGGCCGCATGCGTCGCGGTCGCAGCCCAGGCTTCGTTGATGGAGACGATCATCCGGCCGGCCACATAGCCGCGCAGTTCCGCATGTTTCGGCAGGTCCAGCAGGCGCAGGGACCCGTCCGGCTGCATCAGGCGCCATTCGCTCTGGAAGAAGGCGGGGCTGCGCTCGATCAGCACCTGCGCCACCTGACCCTCGGGCGTCCGCAGCACCCGGGCGCTGGCCCGCACGTCGGTGGGCGCGCCGCGATAGACCTCCACGGCCTGGGCCTCGGTCTGCCCCCGCCTCAGGCGCTTGACCACGAAGGGGTAGCCGGACTCGGTCAGGGTCCCCGGTCCCCAGTCCCGGGCGACCAGCACCGTGTCGGCGTCCAGCCACTCCACATCCTGCTTGCCGCTGGCGAAGCGGAAGCCGCCGGCGACGAAGCTGCGGCTGGGAATGTCGAACTCGCGGATCTCCGCTGCGTCGCCGCCCCCGTTGGACAGGCGCACGAGGCAGCGGGTCTCGGCGGGCGCCAGGCAGTTCGCGCCCTTGAAGATCCAGTTCCGGCCCTCGGCCTTCGACAGGGCGTCGAGATCCAGCAGGGTCTCCCAGACCGGGGCCGGCGTGGCGTAGCTGGCCGCGGTCGTGATGCGCCAGACGCCCTTCACATGGGTGTCGTCCTGCCAGAGATTGGCGATCCGGTCGCCCAGGAAGCCGGGGGCGGGGATGCGGTCCCGGGCGGTGAACAGGGCCAGCGCCTCCCGCCGGAAGGTCTCGTAGCGGGGATCGGCCTCCAGCCGGCCGGCGGTGCGCGCGTTCTCGGTCGCGACCCAGGCCAGGGCCCGGGCGCCGTGCACCTCCTCCAGCCAGCCATAGGGATCCGGCGCGCCGGGGGCGGCGGACGGAACGGTCTGGGCCGTGGCGGTGGCGGAGGCCAGCAACAGGGCGGCCAGCATCGACCCCACCGGGGCTCCGAGTTGCGACAGGGACATCGGGATCACGCGCCAGGACTCCGGGCCAGCCCCGCCACCGGGGCTCGAGATCCCTCATGGGTAAACGAGAATGAATGGGCCGCCTAGGCGCCTCGACAGCGTCCGGTTGCGGACTATGATGACCGTCGACCGGCGGGATCCGCCCCGGCCCTGCACCCCTTTCGGACAGACCTTGACCCCGATCATCCAGATTACCGGCCTGACCAAGACCTATGCGACGGGCTTCCAGGCCCTCGACCGTGTGGACCTCGACATCCGGGCCGGCGAGATCCTGGCCCTGCTGGGCCCCAACGGCGCCGGCAAGACCACCCTGATCAGCATTGTCTGCGGCATCGTCCAGCCGACGGCGGGCAAGGTGCTGGTGGACGGCGCCGACAACCAGACCCAGTACCGGCTCGCCCGGTCCCGCATCGGCCTGGTGCCGCAGGAGCTGCACACGGACTCCTTCGAGACCGTCTGGGCCACGGTGAGCCACAGCCGCGGCCTGTTCGGCAAGCCGCGCAACGACGCCTTCGTGGAGCAGGTGCTCCGGGACCTGTCCCTCTGGGACAAGAAGGATTCGAAGATCGTCAGCCTGTCCGGCGGCATGAAGCGCCGGGTGATGATCGCCAAGGCCCTGAGCCACGAGCCCCAGATCCTGTTCCTGGACGAGCCCACCGCCGGCGTGGATGTGGAGCTGCGCCGGGACATGTGGGAGATGGTCGGCCGCCTGCGGGCGCAGGGCGTCACCATCATCCTCACCACCCATTACATCGAGGAGGCGGAGGAGCTGGCGGACCGGATCGGCGTGATCTCCCGCGGGCGGATCATCCTGGTGGAAGACAAGGCCGTGCTGATGGAAAAGCTGGGCCGCAAGCAGCTGCACCTGGACCTGCAGGCGCCGCTGGCGGCGATCCCGTCGGAGCTTGCCGCCTTCGGGCTGGAGCTGTCGGCGGACGGGCTGGGCCTGACCTACACCTTCGACACCCGCACCCAGGCCTCCGGCATCGCCGATCTGATGCGCCAGCTGGCGGCCTGTGGGGTGGAGTTCCGCGACCTGCAGACGCAGCAGAGCTCGCTGGAGGACATCTTCGTCACCCTGGTCAGCGAGCGCACATGAACCTCCACGCCGTTCGCGCCATCTATGTCTTCGAGCTGTCCCGCTGGTTCCGCACCCTGTCGCAGAGCATCCTGGCGCCGGTCATCTCCACCTCCCTCTATTTCGTCGTGTTCGGCTCGGCCATCGGCTCGCGCATGGCGGCGATCAACGGGGTCAGCTATGGCGCCTTCATCGTGCCGGGCCTGATGATGCTGGCGGTCTTGACCGAGAGCCTGTCCAACGCCTCGTTCGGCATCTTCATGCCCAAGTGGAACGGCACCATCTACGAGGTGCTGTCCGCGCCCATCTCCTGGTTTGAGGTGGTGCTGGGCTATGTGGGGGCCGCAGCCACCAAGTCGATCATCCTGGGCATGATCATCCTGGCCACGGCGCGACTGTTCGTGCCCTTCGAGATCGCCCATCCGGTCTGGATGGCGTCCTTCCTGGTCCTGACCGCCGTCAGCTTCTGCCTGTTCGGCTTCATCATCGGGGTCTGGGCCGACAATTTCGAGAAGCTTCAGGTGGTGCCGCTGCTGATCATCACGCCCCTGACCTTCCTCGGCGGCAGCTTCTATTCGATCAACATGCTGCCACCCCTATGGCGCAAGCTGACCCTGTTCAACCCTGTGGTCTATCTGGTGTCAGGCTTCCGCTGGAGCTTCTATGGTCATTCCGACGTGGGCGTGGGCGTCAGTCTGGGGGTGACCCTCGCCTTCACCTTCATCTGCAGCGCCGTGATCTGGTGGATCTTCCGGACCGGATATCGACTGCGGGCCTGACCCGCCTCCCGTGTCTCGGCCTTGCAACAGATTGCGCCTAGAAATTGTCATTCAGCCGATGTAACCCCCGCGCGAGACGACGGGGGTCGGGTCGCCGGGGGGATGTCAGTGAGCTTGCGTGTTTTTCGCCCTGCCGGACTGGCGATCCTGCTGGCGGGCGCAGCCGGCGCCGCCGTGGCCCAGACGGCGCCGCAAACGCCGAGCCCCGCCCCGCGTCCGGCCCGGCCGGCCGCACCGGCGGCGGCGGATGATCCGGACACGGTCGCGGCGGTGACCGTCAAGGGCCAGCGCGTGCAGCCGGGCGCGGTGATCGGCGACATCAAGCCCGAGGTCCAGTTCACCGCGGCCGACATCCAGTCCTTCGGCGTCAGCACCGTGACCGAACTGCTGGACGAGCTGGCGCCCCAGACCAGGAGCGGCCGCGGACGGGGCGGGGAGAGCCCGGTGATCCTGCTCAACGGCCGGCGCATTTCCGGCTTCAACGAGGTGCGCGACATTCCGACCGAGGCCATCGCCCGGGTGGACATCCTGCCGGAGGAGGTCAGCCTCAAATACGGCTACACCGCCGACCAGAAGGTGGTGAACATCGTCCTGCGCCGCCGCTTCCGGGCGATCACCGGCGAACTCCAGGGGGGCGGCGCCACCGAGGGGGGCGCGGCCCGGGGCGCTGTCGAGGGCGATCTGCTGCACCTGCGCAATGACGACCGCCTGAACCTCGACCTCAAGTACAACACCAGCGCCTCGCTCACGGAGCAGGCGCGCGGCCTGGCCCAGAGCGCGGGGACCGGCGTCACCGACCTGTCCGGCGCAGCCCTGACCCTGCCGCCGGGAACGCCGGCCAGCCCGGACCTGGCCGCCTTCCGCACCCTGGTTCCGGAGAGCCAGTCGGTCAGCCTGAACGCGGTGCAGAGCCATTCGACCCTGGGCGGGATCGGCCTGACCCTGAACGGCACCCTCGAGGCCAGCAAGTCTCGGTCGCTGCTGGGGCTGCCGACGGTCTCCCTCGAGGTTCCGGCGGGCGACCCGTTCTCGGCTTTCGGCGAGCCGGTGACGGTGACCCGGGCTGTGGGCGCCTTCGGCCCCCTGACCCAGACCGTCAACAGCTGGGACGCCCATCTCGGCGTGCGGGCGGACCGGGATTTCGGCCAGTGGCGCCTGTCCGGGACCACGGCCTATGACCATTCGGACAGCCTCACCGTCTCCCAGACCGGCCTCGACGCCGCCGCCGCCCAGACCCTGCTGACGGACCTGTCCCCCGCCTTCAATCCGTTCGGGACCCTCTCGCCCGCCGACTTCACGGGGCGGCCCGACAACAAGGCGCGCGCCCTGTCCGACAGCGCCAACGCCCAGTTGCTGGTGAACGGCCCGCTGCGCAAGCTTCCCGCCGGGGACCTGTATGTCAGCTTCAAGATCGGCGAGACCGTCAGCGGCTTTTCCGCCGACACCCTGACCAACCAGACCGCCCAGCACAGCTATCTGGCGCGGAGCACCTTCAACACCCAGCTGAACCTCGATCTGCCCGTGGCCAGCGCCAAGAAGGACGTGTTCGGCTTCCTGGGGGAGCTGTCCCTGAACTCCAACTTCGCGCTCAGCGAGCTCTCGGATTTCGGCGCCCTGAACACCGCCGGGTTCGGGATCAACTGGACCCCGGTCACGGGCTACAACGTCATCCTGTCGACCACCCATGACGAGGCTGCGCCGAGCCAGCAGCAGCTGGACGGACCGGTGACCCAGACCTCCGGCGCCCGACTGCTGGACTACGCCACGGGGCAGACCGTGGACGTGCTGCGCATCGACGGCGGCAACCGGGCGCTGGTCGGCGACGCCCGGGACGTCAGCCGGCTGGGCCTGACCTTCAAGCCGCTGGCCGATCGCGACCTGACCTTCCAGGCCAGCTACAGCACCAGCCGCATCCGCAACCCCATCGCCAGCCTGCCTGCGGCCACGGCCCAGGTGGAGGCGGCGTTTCCCGACCGCTTCATCCGCGACGCCTCCGGGCGGCTGATCCAGTTCGACAACCGGCCCGTGAACTTCGCCGCGGAACGCCGGGACGAGCTGCGCTGGGGCTTCAACTTCTCCATGCCGCTGGGGCCCGCGCCGCCGCCCCGCGCGCCGGATGCGGCCCGACCCGACGGGGGCCGCAGGACGGGCGGCGGCGGCGGTCCGGGCGGGGGCGGCTTCGGCGGCGGCGGCTTTGGCGGCGGTGGTTTCGGCCCCGGGCGCGGGCCGCAGCAGGGCCGGTTCCAGATCGCGCTCTATCACACCGTCTATTTTGCCGACACCATCCTCGTCCGCCGGGGCGGGCCCCTGTTCGACCTGCTGAACGGCGCGGCGGCGGGCGGGACCGGCGGCCAGCCCCGCCACGAGGTGGAGGGTCAGCTGGGCTATCTGCAGAACGGGTTGGGCGTCCGGCTGAGCGCGGACTGGAAGAGCGCGACCCGCGTGGACGGGGGCGCCACGGCGGCGTCCACCGGGCCGCTGGACTTCTCCGACATCGCCACGGTCAGTCTGCGGGTGTTCGACAATCTGGGCGCCCAGCCCGAGGTGGTGAAGGCCCTGCCCTGGGCGCGGGGCGTGCGGATCAGCCTGTCGGTGACCAATCTGTTCGACGCCCGGCAGTCCGTGCACGACGCCCTGGGCCGGACGCCGCTGACCTACCAGCCCGCCTATCTCGACCCTACGGGCCGGGTGATCCAGCTGGGCGTGCGCAAGCTGTTCTTCTGAGCCGCAGCTCCGTCCCGGACGGGACCCTCAGCGGAACAGGGCCGCGGCCTTGGTGACGGTGAGCCAGACGCCCCAGCCGATGGGGATCAGCACCACGAGCCAGGCGAGGCCGGCGAGCACCGCGCTCCCCGCCGACGCCCGTTCCGCCTCGCCGGCGACACCGACGGCGGCAAGGCTCGCGGCGGGTGCGTCGTCGCTCCTCAGCCGGGACGCCGGGATCGGTCGCACCAGCAGGTTGGCGACGAAGCCCACCGCCAGCATGCCGGCCAGCACCCCGAAGATCCGGGTATAGACCTCCGTACGGGGCGCGCCGGCCTCGAGCGCGGATTGGCGCATGAGGTTGACCACCTGCGGGCCGAGCACGCCGGCGGTGGACCACGCGGTCAGCAGGACGCCGTGGATCGCGCCCACGTACCGCGCGCCGAACAGGTCCGCGAGATAGGCCGGGACCGTGGCGAACCCGCCGCCATACATGGACACCAGCACGCAGAAGGCGGCGATGAACACGGCCAGGCTCAGGGACTGCGCCGCCCAGGGCGCGACCAGGCCGTAGAGCGCGCAGCCCAGGACGAAGAAGACGGCGTAGGTGGCCTTGCGCCCGATCCGGTCGGAGATCGACGCCCAGAAGAAGCGGCCGCCGATATTGAACAGGGAGATCAGGCCGAGAAACGCCGCCCCCACCGTGGCCGCGGCCTTCTTCTGTGCGTCGTCAAAGGCCAGGAAGCCCACCTCCGGATGGTGCAGCAGGCGTCCGCCGAAGATCTCCTGGATCATGGGGGAGCCGACGCCGATGATGCCGATGGACGCGCTCACATTCATCAGCAGCACCAGCCAGACGAGCCAGAACTGCGGGGTCTTCACCGCGTCGCCGACGGTCATGTAGCCGCGGGAGGCCGCGGCGTTCCCGGCGGCGGGCGGCGTCCAGCCCCTGGGCGTCCAGCCCGGCCGCGGCGTGCGGTAGCTCAGCGATCCGCCCAGCATGAACACGAAGTAGAGCCCGGCCATGACCAACAGGGTCTGCCAGACGCCGGCTCCGCCGGACGTGGCGGCGAAGTGCTTCATCAACAGGTCCGCCAGCGGGCTGCCGACCATGGCGCCGCCGCCGAAGCCCATGATGGCCATGCCGGTGGCCATGCCCCGGCGATCGGGGAACCACTTGATCAGGGTCGAGACGGGGGAGATGTAGCCTAGCCCCAGGCCGACGCCGCCGATCAGGCCCGAGCCCAGCCACAGGATCCAGAGCTGGTGGAGATAGACGCCGCCGGCGGAGATCGCCATCCCGCCGGCCCAGCACAGGGTCGCCAAGAAGCCGGTGCGCCGCGGGCCGTTGCGCTCGACCCAGGGGCCGAACAGGGCCGCCGAGGCGCCCAGGATCACGAAGAACAGGGTGTACATCCAGCCCAGGTCCACCACCGTCCAGTCACAGGTCGTGGTGGTCAGGGCGTTCATCAGGGAGTCGAGGGGGGACGCCTTGGGGCAGGCCACCGGCGTCTTGCGCCCGATCAGATGCGACATGGGCAGCCAGAACACGCTGAACCCATAGGCCATGCCGATGCAAAGATGCACGGCCAGCGCCGCGGGGGGCGCCAGCCAGCGGTTGAACCCCGGCCCGGCGACGCCGCCTGCGGGCGAAAGAAAGCCGCCGCCCGCCGCACGGGCGCCCTGATCTGACATCGGTCTCACTCCCCCTGATCGTGTCGGTCCGGTTCTTGTTGGCCGGCGCCCGCGTGTTCGGGGCATGATAGCCCCGGGATTCCCCCTTGCGCGATGACAAATATTTACACAGTAGCCGCGCGTAGCAATAGTTGTGTCGCCCAGCGGGCGCCGGTTTGCGTTCGCCGGAATCCCCGGCTATCTCGCAGGGCCAGTTCCGGGGGAATCCACGCATGACCACTGACATCGAGATCGCCCGGGCGGCGGCGCTGCTCCCGATCGCGGAGATCGCCGCCCGCGCCGGCCTCCCCGACGACGCCATCCTGCCCTATGGGCGGCATGTGGCGAAGGTGTCGCTGGATTACCTGACCGGCCTGTCGGACCGTCCGGACGGGCGCCTGATCCTGGTGACCGCCATCAATCCCACCCCGCCGGGCGAGGGCAAGACCACCACCACCGTCGGCCTCGGCGACGCCCTGAACCGAATCGGCCGCCGGGCGATCATCGCCCTGCGGGAGCCGTCGCTGGGTCCGGTGTTCGGCGTCAAGGGCGGGGCCACCGGCGGCGGCCGGGCCCAGGCCGCGCCGATGGAGGCGATCAATCTGCACTTCACCGGCGACTTCCACGCGATCACCTCCGCCCACAACCTGCTGGCGGCGCTGCTGGACAACCACATCTACTGGGGCAACGCCCTGGACATCGACCCCCGCGGCATTGTCTGGCGCCGGGTGCTGGACGTGAACGACCGGGCCCTGCGCAAGGTGGTGGTGGGGCTGGGCGAGGACGCCAACGGCGCCCCGCGGGAAACGGGTTTCGACATCACCGTGGCGTCCGAGGTGATGGCGGTCCTGTGCCTCGCCACCGACCTCGCCGATCTGGAGGCGCGGCTGGCCCGGATCGTGGTGGCCCGTCGTCGGGACGGATCGCCGGTCACCGCCCGGGACCTGGAGGCGGACGGAGCCATGGCCGTGCTGCTGCGCGACGCCATCCAGCCCAACCTCGTGCAGAGCCTCGAGGGCACGCCGGTGCTGATGCATGGCGGGCCCTTCGCCAATATCGCCCATGGCTGCAACTCGGTGATCGCCACCCGCGCAGCCTTGAAGCTGGCGGACTTCACCGTCACCGAGGCGGGTTTCGGCGCCGATCTTGGGGCGGAGAAGTTCTGCGACATCGCCAGCCGGGCGGGGGGCTTCGCCCCGGACGCGGCGGTGATCGTGGCCACCCTTCGGGCCCTGAAATACCAGGGCGGCGCCGCGGCGGCGGAGGTGTCCCGTCCCGATGCGGCGAGCCTGGCCAACGGCCTGGCCAGCCTCGGACGGCACATCGAGAACATCCGCAAGTTCGGCGTCACGCCGGTGGTGGGGATCAATTTCTTCAATGGCGACACCGAGTCCGAGCTGCAGACGGTGATCGACTACTGCCGCTCCGCCCATGGGGTGGAGGCGGTGGTCTGCCGTCACTGGGGCGAGGGCGGGGCCGGGGCCGAGGCGCTGGCCCGGGCGGTGGCGGCGATCTGCGACGCCGCGCCGGAGCGTTCGACCTTCCGGCCCCTCTATGATCTCGACCAGCCCCTTGCCGACAAGATCACGGCGGTGGCCACCGGCATCTACCGCGCCGCCGGGATCAGCCTGACCCCGCGGGCGAAGCGCGACCTGGCGCGGTTCGAGGCGGCGGGCTGGGGCGGGCTGCCGGTCTGCATCGCCAAGACGCCCTACTCGTTCTCCGCCGACCCGACCCTGCTGGGGGCGCCCACGGGCCACACCCTGCCGGTGCGGGAGGTCCGCCTGTCCGCCGGCGCCGGCTTCGTGGTGGCCATCTGCGGCGACGTGATGACCATGCCGGGGCTTCCGCGCAAGCCGGCGGCCGCCAATATCCGGCTGGACGCCGAGGGCCGCATCGACGGCCTGTTCTGATCCCTGTCGCCCTGTGGAGCTCCCCATGTTCAGGAACACCCTTCCGGCCCTGGCCGCCGCCGTCGCCCTTATCCTGCCGACCCTGGCGGGCGCCGCGCCCCCGGCCGGGCCGCCCTTCACGCTGAAGGAGATCGGACCGGGGATCTACGCCGCCATTGACGGGCCTGAGGGTCGGGCCGGCTCCAACGCCGGCTTCATCATCGGCGAGACGGGGGTGGTGGTGATCGACGCCTTCTTCACCCCCGACGCGGCCAGGGCGCTGCTGGCGGAGATCCGCCGGCTGACGCCGTTGCCGGTCCGCTACGTGGTCAACACCCACTACCATGCCGATCACACCGGCGGCGACGCCGTGTTCCGCGAGGCCGGCGCGGTGATCATCGCCCACCGCAATGTCCGCGGCTGGGTGCGGCGCGACAATATCAACCTGCTGGGCGGGGCGGCCATCACGCCGGCGTTCCGGGCCCAGGTGGAGGCCCTGGCCCAGCCGGATGTGGGCCTGACCGGCGACACCACCCTGTGGCTGGGCGAGCGGCGGGTGGAGGTGCGCTACGTCCGCGGCCATACGGGCGGCGATCTGGTGGTCGCGGCGCCGGACGCGCACGTGCTGTTCTGCGGCGACATGCTCTGGCGGCGGGTCTCGCCCAATGTGGTGGACGGGACCGTATCGGACTGGATCGCCAGCGTGGCGGGCTTCGCCGCCGCGCCCGACGCCGCCGCCACCCGCTTCGTACCAGGGCACGGGGAGGTCGCAGACCTGAACGACGTCAAGGACTTCGGCGCCTATCTTCAGCTGCTGTCGAAGGAAACCGCCGCCGCCCGGGCCACCGGCGCGACGGGGGACGCCCTGGTCGCCGTGGTGCTGCCGAAGATGAAGGCGGCCTATGGCGGCTGGGAGGCGTTCGACTATTTCGCCCCGAAGGAGATCGGCTTCATGGCCGCCGAGCTGGCCGGGACCAAGCGCCGGCCGGTCCCGCAGCCCTGACCGGCGCTCAGCCGGAGAAGATCGACCACCCCGCCTCGCGGGCGATCATCTCCAGGGCGCGGGAGCCGAGCAGGGAATTGCCGTTGGCGTTGAGCCCCGGCGACCAGACGGCCACCGAGGCGACGCCCGGCGCGATGGCCAGTATGCCGCCGCCCACGCCGCTCTTGCCCGGCAGGCCCACGCGGAAGGCGAAGTCGCCGGAGCCGTCATAGTGGCCGCAGGTGAGCATCAGGGCGTTGATGCGCCGCGCCCGCTCCTCCGACACCACGCTATGGCCGCCGCCCACCAGCCGCCCGCGGTTGGCCAGGAAGGCGCCCGCCCGGGCCAGCTGGCGACAGCTGAGGCTCAGCGCGCAGTGGTGGAAATAGACCCCCAGCACCTTGTCCACCTCATGGTGCAGGTTGCCGAAGGACCGCATGTAGTTGGCGAGGGCCTGGTTGCGATAGCCGGTCCGGGTCTCGGAGCGCGCCACGGCCGGGTCGATGCGGATGCTGTCGTCATCGGCCAGGAAGCGCACGAAGCGCACGATCTCGCCGATCGCCTCCCGGGGTTCGTGACCGGCCAGGATCACGTCGGCCACGACGATGGCGCCGGCGTTGATCAGCGGATTGCGCGGGATGCCCTGCTCGTATTCCAGCTGCACGATGGAGTTGAAGGCCGAGCCCGACGGCTCCCGCCCCACCCGCCGCCACAGGGCGTCCCCCACCTTGCCCAGGGCGAGGGTCAGGGTAAAGACCTTGGAGACCGACTGGATGGAGAAGGGCTCGTCCGCATCGCCGGCGACGAAGCTTCGGCCGTCAGTCAACTGCACGGCGAGGCCCAGCCGCCCGGGATCGGCATGGGCCAGCTCCGGGATGTAGTCGGCCACGGACCCGCGCTCGGTCTCCCCCTGCAGCCGGGCATGGACGCGGTCGAGGATCAGCTGCAGCGGGTCGGTTTCGCCGGCGGTCATGGGGGGCCTTTGTCCGGGGCGCGCGGGCGGGCGGCGCTGACGCGACCTTCACCTTAGCAACCCGGAGGCCCGCTGCGGAAGGGTGTTGGCGCGGGGACGGACTGCTGGAACAGTCTTGCCGAAAGACGGATCGGAGCGAAAAACTTCGCCCCCAGATTGACAGGGGGGCGAGGGACCGCTTCGATCCGTACGAAATTTTTCGAAGACCGGATGACTCGACGTTCGCCCGGACCGTTTGCAGAAGAGGATGTCGCCCTTGTTCCTTGTCGCCGCCGCCGCCGCCCTGATCTCCGGGGCGCCTGCGACCCCAGCCCCTGCATCCCCGCTTCCCGCCCACCGGCATGTGTTCGCCGGACTGGCGCTGGCCCCCGGCGCCGACCGCTGGGTGGCGGTGGAGTCCGACGAGATCGACGCCTCGACGGACGAACCGCATCGCAAGCTGGTGGTGCGCGCCAGCGCCGACGGCCGGGTGCTGCAGACCCTGGATCCGTGCCCGGCCTGCGCCTACAGCGATCCGGCCTTCTCCCCGGACGGGCGCCGCATCGCGTTTCTGGGCCGGGACCGCAAGGCCGGCGTGACCAACCTCTACCTGTCGACGGCGGACGGCGTGACCCTGCGCACGGTGGTCGAGGGCGTGGCCGAGCGTCCGCGCTTCTCCCCCGATGGCAGCCTGATCGCCGTGCAGGTGGTGATCGGCGCGCACAAGGAGGTGGGCGCCACCCAGGCCGCCGCCGCCCAGGTGGGGGAGATCGGCGAGAGCTTCGACGAACAGCGCATCGCCGTGCTGCCCGTGACGGGAACCGAGGACCTGCGGCTGGTCTCCGCCGCCGACACGTTTGTCTACGAGTATGACTGGACCCCGGACGGCAAGGGCTTCGTGGCCACCGCCGCCAAGGGCGACGGGGACAACAACTGGTGGGTCGCCGACCTCGAAGCGGTGGACCTGGCCACGGGCGCCATGCGCCGGATCGCCAAGCCGAAGGACCAGCTGAACGCGCCGCACGCCTCGCCCGACGGCCGGCAGGTGGCCTATATCGGCGGGCTGATGAGCGACTTCGGCTCGGTGGGCGGGGATGTCTACCTGGCGCCCTTCGCCGGCGGCGAGGCGGTCAACCTGACGCCGGGCTTCGCCGGCAGCTTTGACGGCCTGACCTGGCGGGGGGGCAGAATCCTCGCCACCGCGCTGATGAGCGACCATGAGGCCATCGTCGCCATCGACCCCGCCACCCGCAAGACCACCATCCTGTGGTCGCAGCCGATCTCGCTGGAGGCGGGGGAGGGGCATGTGGCCCTCGACGCCCGGGGCGAGCGCCTCGCCGCGGTGACGGAGGACTTCGATCACCCGCAGGAGGTCGCCTTCGGCTCCCTGCGCAGCTTCGGCCTGGCCACCCGCCTCACGTCGGAGAACCAGGCGCTGAAGCCCGTGGGAACCGCCCGCAGCCTGGAATGGGTCAGCGAGGGCCGCAAGGTGCAGGGCTGGCTGATCGCCCCGTCCAACCTGGTCCCCGGCCGCAGCTATCCGATGATCGTGACCATCCACGGCGGACCCAGCGCCGCCGTTCGCCCGGGCTTTCCCTCCGCCGGCTTCCGCGGCGGCGGGCTGCGGCGCCTGCTGGAAGCCGGCTATTACGTGTTCGAGCCGAACCCCCGGGGCAGCTATGGCCAGGGGGAGGACTTCACCCGCGCCAACTACCGGGACTTCGGCGGCGGCGACCTGCGGGACATCCTGGCCGGGGTCGACGCGGTGGAGAAGGTCGCGCCGGTGGACGACAAGCGGCTGGCCGTCTACGGCCACTCCTATGGCGGGTTCATGACCATGTGGACGGTGACCCACAGCCACCGTTTCGCCACCGCCGTGGCGGGGGCCGGGATCGGCGACTGGATCAGCTATTACGGCCAGAACGGCATCGACCAGTGGATGATCCCGTTCTTCGGGGCCTCGGCCTATGACGACCCGGACATCTATCGCAAGCTGTCGCCCCTCGAGACGGTGAAGACCGCCGTCACGCCGACCTTCATCTATGTGGGCGAGCGGGACGTGGAATGCCCGGCCGCCCAGTCGGTGGAGTTCTGGCACGCCCTGAAGGCCGTCGGGGTCAAGACCAAGCTGCTGATCCTCGAGGGCGAGGGCCACGGCATCCGCAAGCCCGAGCATGTGAAGCAGCTGAGCGAGGCGGAACTGGACTGGTTCGCGCAATATCTCAAGCCCGGCTCCTAGGCGTCGGAACAGGCGAAGGAAAACGGGCCGGAGCGGCGACGCTCCGGCCCGTATCGTGTCGGCCGCCGCGGCCTAGAGCGCGTCCTGCTCCAGATCCCGGTCCTTGGTCTCCGGCAGGAACAGGGCGCCGATGACGAAGGTCACCGCCGCGATGGCGATGGGATAGACGAGCCCTGCGAAGATGTTGCCCTGGAAGGTGGCGATGGCCAGCATGAACAGGGGCAGGAAGCCGCCGAACCAGCCATTGCCGATATGATACGGCAGGGACATGGAGGTGTATCGGATCCGGGTCGGGAACAGTTCCACCAGATAGGCGGCGATGGGGCCATAGACCATGGTCGCATACAGGATCAGGACGAACAGGATGCCGATGGTCATCGGCCAGTTCACCTTGGCGAGATCGGCCTTGGCGGGATAGCCGGCCGGCTTCAGCGCCGCCGCCAGGGCCTGGGGCAGGGCCTTCGCCGCCGTCGCCTTGTCCGCGCCGGCCTTGGGGAAGACGGTCGTCTTGCCGTCCTTGGCTGTGGTCACCGCATAGGACTTGGTCTTGCCGTCATAGACGAGGGTGGCGGCGGCGCCGAAGCGGATCGTCATTTCCGGCGCGCCTGGCGCGGCCACGGCCCGGCTGTAGTTCACCCCCTGGGCGTAGAGGGCGTTCATGGCCTTGTCGCAGGCGGTGGAGGGCTGGGGGTTGAAGGCCTTGACCAGGAAGCTGGTCTCGCACTTCGCCGCGACCACGGACACCGGCGAGGCCGTCTGCGCCGCGACGAGATCCGGGTTCACCGCCTCGGCCAGGCCGTTGAACAGGGGGAAATAGGTGAGCGCCGCCAGCAGGCAGCCGGCCAGGATGATCCATTTCCGCCCGATCCGGTCGGACAGCCAGCCGAAGATCACGAAGAACGGCGAGCCCAGGGCCAGGGCGCTCATGATCGCCACATAGGACCAGGTGTAGTCCAGCCTGAGCGCATTCTGCAGGAAGAACAGGGTCTGGAACTGTCCCGCGTACCAGACCACGCCCTGGCCCATGGTCAGGCCGAAGATGGTCAGCAGCACCACCTTGGCGTTCTTCCACTGGCCGAAGGCCTCGGCGAAGGGGTTCTTGGAGCCCTTGCCCGACGCCTTCATGGCCGCGAACAGGGGGCTTTCGTTCAGCTGCAGGCGGATCCAGAGGGACACGGCCAGCAGCAGGATCGAGACCAGGAAGGGGATCCGCCAGCCATAGTCCTTGAAGCTGTCCTCGGACATGGCGGCCCGGCAGGCCATGATCACCAGCAGCGACAGGAACAGCCCCGCCGTCGCGGTGGTCTGGATCCAGGCGGTGAAGCCGCCGCGCTTGTGCGGGGGCGCATGCTCGGCGATGTAGGTGGCCGCGCCGCCATACTCGCCTCCGAGCGCCAGGCCCTGGGCAAGGCGCAGGCTGACCAGGATAGCCGGCGCGGCCAGGCCGATCTGGGCGTAGGTGGGGATCAGACCCACGGCCACCGTGGACAGGCCCATGATGACGATGGTCAGCAGGAAGGTGTGCTTGCGGCCCCAAAGGTCTCCCAGATGGCCGAACACGATGGCCCCGAGCGGCCGCACGCCGAAGCCGGCGCCGAACACCGCCAGATTGGCCAGCAGGGTCGCGGTGTCGTTGCCGCTGGGAAAGAACTTGGCGCCGAAGAAGGCGGCCAGGGTGCCATAGAGGAAGAAGTCATACCATTCGAACACCGTCCCAAGGGACGAGGCGAAGATCACCAGCCGCGGATGGGACTCCCCCTTGGGCAGGTCGCTCAGGACCCCTGTCGTTGCAGTCATCGTTCCCTCACTCGATTATCGTTCGGGATCAGGCCGTTGGGGGCCCGATCTTCCGGGGGTCGACGCCCCGGCGAGGATGATGAGCAGAACTTGGCGGTTTGATCTACCGTGCCGCCGCCGGTAAATCGGCGGTTTTTCGGGATTGTGCGTTGGTCGGTCAGCTGCGGATACGCACCGGTAACTCTGTGTATCCCTGCACGAAGTTCGAGGCCACGCGCACCGGCTCTCCCACCACTTCCACCCTCTCGAAGCGGGCGAGAATCTCCTCCCACAGGATGCGCAGCTGCAGCTCCGCGACCCGGTTGCCCATGCAGCGATGGATGCCGAAGCCGAAGGACAGGTGATGCCGCGCCCGGTCCCGGTCGATGATGAAGTCGTCCGGCCGGTCGATCACCGTCTCGTCCCGGTTGCCGGACACGTACCACATGACCACCCGGTCGCCCTTGCGGATCAGCTTGCCGCCGAACTCGGTGTCCACGGCGCAGGTTCGGCGCATGTGGGCCAGCGGCGTCTGCCAGCGGATGATCTCCGACACCAAGTTGGGGACCAGCGATGGGTTGGCCCGCAGCTTGGCGTACTCCGCCGGGTTCTGGTTCAGGGCCAGCACGCCCCCGGTGATGGAGTTTCGGGTGGTGTCGTTGCCGCCGACGATCAGCAGCATCAGGTT
>CAINOV010000136.1 GCA_903851655.1 uncultured Caulobacterales bacterium | reverse complement strand
TCGGTCCGGCGGCCTATTACCTGGCGGCGCGCTTTCACGACGATTTCGAAACCGCGGTCCTGACCGCCATCAACGGCGGGGGGCAGAACCAGTCCCGGGCCCTTCTGACCGGCGCCCTGTTGGGGGCCCAGGTCGGGTTGTCGGGCATCCCCCAGCGCTTTCTCGACGGCCTGGAACACGCCGCCGAGCTGCAGGCCCTGTGCCGCGAGCTGTCGACCCTGATGGCGCCGGCAAGCTGACGGTCCCGCCGGCCGGGCCTTGGCCTCCCCGGCGCTGGAACGTCAAATTAACCCTTCCGGTGGGAGTCCTGCAGGGCAGGCCCCGTGACGCCGGCCGTGCGCGGTCCGGGGCGGCTGCGGAGGGGACCCGATGCGGACGACCCACAGACCCGAGCCCGTCGCCGCTGACGCCTTGCCGTCGATCGCCGCCGCCCTGTGCGCGGGGGGCGACGACCGCATCGCCCTGACCGCCCGGGGCGTCAACGCCTATGGCTTCAGCCCGGTTCCGCTGGCCGCCGGGCGCTTCGAATTCAGCGCCTCGACCTCGTCCACCCTGTCGGCGGCGGCCTTTCATCGCCTGGACCGGCTCCGCGCCGAGATCAACGGTGAAATCTGGCGGACGCCGCCGGCGGAGGTCTATGCCGACCGGATCGCGGGGGTGCGCCGGCGCCTGACCGCCGCCCTTGGCCTGTCCGGCCCCTGGGCGGCGCAACCCGACATCGTGCTGGCCCCGTCGGGGACCGACCTTCACCGCCTGGCCGCCGGCCTGCACCGAAGCCTGGCCGAACGGCCCGTGGCGATCCTGATGGCGGCGCCGGCGGAGACGGGGTCCGGGGTCGCCTCGGCGCTGAACGCCGGGAATCCGGACACGGCGCTCACCGCCTTCGAGATCCGCGACGCCGACGGATCGCCTAGCCCGGCGGCGTGTGTCGAGGCCGAGATCGCCGACCGCGTCCGGGTCGAGAGCCGGCGCGGTCGCCAGGTCCTTCTGATCGCCGTGGACGGCTCCAAGACCGGTCTCGCCGTCCCCGGGCTGGCGGCCCTCGAGGCGCTGGCGGCGGACTATCCCCGCGACCTCACCGTGCTGGTGGACGCCTGCCAGCTGCGCACGCCGCCCGCGCGGATCGCCCGCTATCTGGCCTGCGGCTTCCTGGTGGCCGTGTCCGGGTCGAAGTTCCTGACCGGCCCGGCCTTTTCCGGGGCCCTGCTGATTCCCCGGGGCCTGGCCGTGGTCCTGAGCCGGCGCCCTGTGGACGCCGCCTGGGCCGCGCCGGGCGTCCGCGGCGACTGGCCCGGCGACTGGACGACGGACGCCCTGCCCGCCCGGCCGAATTTCGGTCTGCTGTTCCGCTGGGAGGCGGCCCTGACGGAGCTGGACCGCTTCATGGCCGTCGCGCCGGAGCGGCGGGTCGCCTTCGCCCGGCGGTTCGCAGACACGGTGGCGGCCCGCCTGGCCGGGAGCCGGCGGTTGACGCCGGTCCTGTCCGCCGATGCGCCCTGTCGCGCGGATCCGGCCGATGACTGGTTCGGCGGGGCGCCGACCATCTTTCCCTTCACCCTCGGGGATCTCGGACCCGAGGCGGTCCGGCGACTGCACGCCGGACTGATGGACAACGGCGATGGCGCGGAGGCGTCCCTCAAACTGGGTCAGGCGGTGACCTGCGGCCAGGTCGACGGCCGGCCCCGGGCGGCGCTGCGGATCTCCCTCAGCGCCCGGCTGTCGGCGGAGGCCTGCGCCGCCGCAGACGGCGAGACCCGCGTGCTCGCCGCCGTCGCGCAGGCCGTGGACCGGGTCGAGCGGGCCGTCGCCGCCGCGGCCCCCCGCCGGCGTCGGGCCGGGGTCTGAACTCAGTCGGCGACGAAGCGGTAGCCGACGCCGCTTTCGGTCACCAGATGGCGGGGCGAGGACGGCTCGGCCTCCAGCTTCTGCCGCAGGTGGCCCATGAACACCCGCAGGTACTGGATGTCGTCCGCGTGCGCCGGCCCCCAGACCGCGGACAGCAGCTGCTGATGCGTCAGCACCCGCCCGCCCCCCTCCACCAGCCGGGCGAGCAGGGCGTATTCCCGAGGGGACAGGCGCACCGGCGCCCCGTCCCGGGTGACCAGCCGCCGGACCAGGTCGATCTCCACGGAGCCGGCGGTCACCACCGTGGCGGCGACCACCGGGCCGGATCGCTGGCGCAGGGCCGCCCGCAGCCGCGCCAGCAGCTCTCCCACGCGGAACGGCTTTTCCACGTAATCGTTGGCGCCCAGGTCGAGGGCCTTGATCTTCTCCATCTCCATGTCCCGGGCGGACAGGATCAGGATCGGGCCGGAATAGAAGGCCCGCGCCCGGGTCAGCACCTGCTTGCCGTCCATGTCGGGCAGGCCGAGATCGAGGATCACCGCGTCGCAGGCCTGGCTGGCGATGGCGGCCAGACCGGCCTGGCCGGTCTCGGCCCGCAGCGGCTCATAGCCCGCGGCGTCGAGGGCCGGCGCGAGGAAGCGGTGGATCTGCGGCTCGTCGTCAATGACCAGGATCTGCGGGCGGTGATCGGACATGGCGGCGCCTCACAGCAGCAGGCGATGGGTCGCCACCGCCTTGGGGAGGCTGATCAGGATCCGGGTCCCGACGGCGCCGTGGATCGGGCTGGCGGCGGCGATCCGTCCGCCCATGGCCTCGATGAAGCCCTTGGCGATGGACAGGCCCAGTCCCGCGCCCTTGCTGGGATTGCCCCGGCCGCGGTCGGTGGGCTCCTCCAGCCGGCGGAACTTCTCGAAGATCCGCTCGATCTCCGCCTGGGGAATGCCCGGCCCCTCGTCCTCGATGGAGATCACCACATTGCTGCGGTCCTCGTACACCGCCACCTCCACCTGGGTGCCGTCGGGACTGTAGGCCACGGCGTTCTCGAGGATGTTCACCACCGCCTGCTCCAAAAGGCTGGGATCCAGCTGGACGAGGGTCAGCTCCCCCGGGAAGTCGCGCTTCATCACCCGCTCGCCCAGGCGGCGCTCCACCCGCTTCATGGCAGCCGCCAGCACGTCGCGGACATCGGTCCACTCCGCCCGGGTCTTCAGGGCCCCGCCCTCCAGCCGGGTCATGTCCAGCAGGTCGCCCACATAGCGGTTGAGGCGCTCGGCCTCCTCGCGGATGCTGACCAGAAGGTCCAGCCGCACGCCGGGTTTGAGGGAGGCGTCATAGTCGATCAGGGTGGTGGCCGCGCCCAGCACGGTGGAGAGCGGCGTCCGCAGGTCGTGGCTGATGGAGTTGAACAGGGCGGCGCGCAGCCGGTCCGACCGGCGCAGGGCCTCGTTCTCCACCGTGGCGTCGGCCAGCTCCGCCCGCTCCAGCGCCACCGCCCCCTGGTCGAGCATGGCCGCGACCAGCCGCTCGTCCACATCGGCGGCGCCGGCGTCCGCCTCCACGCCGGCCACCCCGGCGCGGCCCCTCAGCCCCACAAGGGGACGGAAGATCCAGCCCACCTCCGGCAGGGTGCCGGTTCCGGTTCCGGCGGCCTCGCCCCGCTCCCAGGCCCAGCGGGCCGCGGCCATGGCCCCCAGGGACAGGCTGACCGCGCCGGGCGCGGAGGCGGCCGCCGCCAGCTCTCCGTCGCGCGGCAGCAACACCACGGCGCTGCTGGACGCCGCCGCAGAGGCCTGCTCGGCCAGGGCCTGGGCGGCCGCATCCTGGGTCGAGGCGGCGGACAGGCGCCGGCTGGCGGCCAGAAGCGCGCTGAAGGCCGACGCCCGGTTGGCCGAGACCAGGGCCTGGTCGCGCACCCGTCCGGTCAGCCACCCCGTCACCGCCGCCACCGCCACGAACACGACGAAGGTGAAGATGTCGGCGGCGTGGCCGATCTGCAGGGAGAAGCGCGGCTCCAGGAAGAAGAAGTTGTAGGTCACCACGGCCAGGGCGCTGGCCAGCAGCGCCGGCCGCAAGCCGAAGGCCAGCCCGCTCACCAGCACGCTGACCAGGAAGATCATCGCCAGGTCGGCTCCGCCGCCATAGCGGTCCAGGACCCAGGCGATCCCGTTGGCGATCCCCACAAGGCCGATGGCGGCCAGGTAGCCGATGGCGGACCGCAGCGGGCGTCGCCGGGGCCCGGACAGCGCCGGGCCCGCCGGGCCCGCCCCCCCGTCCGGCGCCCCGGCGCTGACGAAATGAACGGCGGCGTCCCCCGAGGCCCGCAGGATCGCCTGGGCGAGGGAGCGCCCCAGCACCACCCGCATCCGGCTGTCCCGGGTCTTGCCGATGACGATTTGAGTGACGTTGTTGCGCCGGGCGAAGGCGATCACCGCCTGCGGCACGTCATCCCCGGTGAGCACCACGGTGGCCGCCCCCAGCTGTTCGGCCAGCTTCAGCGCCTCGGCGACCCGGCGGCCGGCGGACCGGTCCCGATGGGGGGAGTTGGGCCGCTCCACATGCGCCACGGTCCAGGGCGCGTCCATCATCAGGTCCGCCAGCCGGCGGCCGGCGCGGACCAGGGAATTGGCCATGCCGTCGCCGGCGATCAGGACGAGGATCCGTTCTCCCGCCGCCCAGGGGCCGTCGATCCCCTGGCGGCGCATGGCGCCCACCAGCTGGTCGTCCACGGTCTTGGCCGCCCGGCGCAGGGCGATTTCCCGGAGCGCGGTGAGGTTCTCGAGCTTGAAGAAGTTGTCCGTCGCCAGCCGGGCGGTCTCCGGCAGATAGACCTTCCCCGCCGCCAGCCGCACCCGCAGCTCCTGCGGGGTGATGTCCACCAGCTCAATCTCGTCGGCGTCCGACAAAGCGCTGTCCGGGACCGTCTCCTTGACCCGCACGCCGGTGATCTTCCAGACCACGTCCACCAGGCTTTCCAGGTGCTGGACGTTCAGGGTGGTCCAGACGTCGATCCCGGCGCTGAGCAGCTCCTCCACGTCCTGCCAGCGCTTGGGATGGCGCGAGCCCGGCGCGTTGGAATGGGCGTATTCGTCCACCAGCAGCAGTTGCGGGCGCCGCGCCAGGGCGGCGTCCAGGTCGAACTCCATGAGAGACTGGCCGCGATACTCCACCGCGCGCCGGGGCAGGACGTCCACCCCCTCCACCAGGGCCTCGGTGTCCTTGCGGCCATGGGTCTCGACGACGCCCACCACCACGTCCAGCCCCTCCGCCGCCAGGCGCCGGCCGGTGGTCAGCATCTGGTAGGTCTTGCCCACCCCCGGGGCCATGCCGAGATAGACCTTCAGCCGACCGCGGCCCTGGCGCGTCGCCTCCGCCAGCAGGGCGTCCGGATCGGGCCGAGGGGGGTCGTCCGCGGTCATCGGGCCTTCAGGTTCGCCGCCGGATAGCGCGCGTCCAGCGCCAGGTTCGCCGCCAGCACGTTCACATGGGCCTGGCCGATGAAGCCCAGGAACGGCCCGTCCGTGTGGTCGGCGATGACCGCCAGCACCTCGGCCCGGGGAATCCCGCGGGCGTCCGCCACCCGGGCGGCCTGGAAGGCGGCGTTGGCCGGCGAGATGTCCGGATCGAGGCCGCTGGCGGAGGTGGTGAGCGCATCCTCCGGGATGGCGCCGGCGCCGTCTTCCTTGTGCAGGGCGGCGACATCCCCCTTCACCCGGTCGATCAGCTTCGGATCCAGCGGGCCCAGATTGGTGCCGCCGCTGTTGAGGGGGTCATAGCCGTTGCCGGCGGCGGACGGCCGGGGATGGAGGTACTGCGGCTTGGCGAAGCCCTGGGCGATCAGGCTCGAGCCGATCACCCTGCCCGCCTTGTCGCGGATCAGGCTGCCCCCGGCCTGGGCCGGAAAGATGGCCCCGAAGGCGCCGGTCAGGGCCAGGGGATAGGCCAGGCCGAGGAGGAGGGTGAACAGGGCCATCATGACAATGGCGGGGCGGATATGCTGCAACATGGATAGGGTTCCTTGCCGAGGGGGCCGGCGGATCGGCCTAGACGAGGTGGAGGGTGGTGATCAGCACATCGATCACCTTGATGCCGAAGAAGGGCGCGACCACCCCGCCGAGGCCATAGATCAGCAGGTTGCGGGACAGGAGCTTGCCGGCGCCGATGGCCCGGTACTTCACCCCCCGCAGGGCCAGCGGGATCAGGGCGACGATGATCAGGGCGTTGAAGATCACCGCCGACAGGATCGCGCTCTGCGGGCTGTGCAGCTGCATGACGTTGATGGCGCTGAGCGCGGGAAGGGCCACCACGAACATGGCCGGGATGATGGCGAAGTACTTGGCCACGTCATTGGCGATGGAGAAGGTCGTGAGCGCCCCGCGGGTGATGAGCATCTGCTTGCCCACCTCCACGATCTCGATGAGCTTGGTGGGGTCGGAGTCCAGGTCCACCATGTTGCCCGCCTCCCGCGCCGCCTGGGTGCCGGTCTGCATGGCCACGCCCACATCGGCCTGAGCCAGGGCGGGAGCGTCGTTGGAGCCGTCGCCGCACATGGCCACCAGCCGGCCCTTGGCCTGCTCCTCCCGGATCAGCCGCAGCTTGTCCTCTGGCGTGGCCTCGGCCAGGAAGTCGTCCACGCCGGCCTCGGAGGCGATGGTGGCCGCGGTGATCGGGTTGTCGCCGGTGATCATCACCGTGCGCAGGCCCATGCGGCGCAGGTCGGCGAACCGCTCCTTCACCCCGGGCTTGACCACGTCCTTCAGGTGGATGACGCCCATCAGCTGGCCGTTCTCCGACACGGCCAGGGGGGTGCCGCCCGCCCGGGCGATGCGGTCCACCGCCGCGCTGACGTCGCCGGGGGCGGTGTCGCGGGTGAGGCCGCAGATCTTCAGCACCGCGTCCACGGCGCCCTTGCGCCAGCTGGTCTGGCCGTGGTCCAGGCCCGACACCCGGGTGCTGGCGCTGAAGGCGATGGCGGTGGCCGTCTCCGGCAGGGCTTCGGTCAGGCCGTGCTTTTCCCGCGCCAGCTCGAGGATCGAGCGACCCTCCGGCGTCTCGTCGGCGAGGGAGGCCATCAGCGCGGCGCGGAGCGCCCGGTCCGCCGGCACGCCGGGGGCGGCGATCACCTCGGTGGCCATGCGGTTGCCGTAGGTGATGGTCCCGGTCTTGTCGAGCAGCAGGGTGTCCACGTCCCCCGCCGCCTCCACCGCCCGCCCGGAGGTGGACAGGACGTTGACCTTCAGCAGCCGGTCCATGCCGGCGATGCCCACCGCGGACAGAAGCCCGCCGATGGTGGTCGGGATGAGGCAGATGAACAGGGCGCCCAGCACCATGGGGTCCAGCTTCACGCCGGAATAGCCGCCCAGGCCCAGCAGGGTGACCACCGCCACCAGGAAGATCAGGGTCAGCCCCGCCAGCAGCACGGCCAGGGCGATCTCGTTGGGCGTCTTGCGGCGGTTGGCGCCTTCGACCATGGCGATCATGCGGTCCAGGAAGCTGTCCCCCTGGCCGGCCGTGACCCGGACCTT
>CAINOV010000135.1 GCA_903851655.1 uncultured Caulobacterales bacterium | reverse complement strand
CCGGGAATGACGACGGATATTATTCGCTAAAACGAGCTGTCATTCCCGGGCGAAGACCCGGGAACCTTGTGCGGGATATAGCGCCCCATCCGGATGGAGGTTCCCGCCTCAAGGGCGGGAATGACGACTGATTTTTGATTTTTTGAAAGCCGTCATTCCCGGGCGAAGACCCGGGAACCTTGATCCGGCAAACTCACTCCGCCGCCGCGATCGTCGCCTGCACGGCCTTGCGCCAGCGGGTCAGCTTGCCCGCCCGCTCCGCCGCCGGCATCTGCGGCGTGAACCGGCGGTCCAGGCGCCAGCGGTCGGCGAACTGGGCGGGCTCGGGGTACAGCCCCACCGAAAGCCCCGCCAGATAGGCGGCGCCGAGCGCCGTGGTCTCCGTCACCTCCGGCCGGTCCACGGGCGCGCTGACCAGGTCGGACAGGCGCTGCATCGTCCAGTCCGACGCGGCCATGCCCCCGTCCACCCGCAGCACCGTCTCCGCCGCGCCGCTCCAATCCGCCTGCATCGCCTCCAGCAGGTCCGCAGTCTGGAAGCACACGCTTTCCAGGGCCGCCCGGGCCAGCTCCGCCGGGCCCGAGGCGCGGGTCAGGCCGAACATCGCCCCCCGCGTGTTGGGCGCCCAGTGGGGAGCGCCCAGCCCGACAAAGGCGGGGACAAGGATCACCTCCTGCTCTGGATCGGCCTGGGCGGCCAGCGGGCCGGACTGGTTGGCGGCGGGCAGCACCTTCAGACCGTCCCGCAGCCACTGCACCGCCGCGCCGGCCACGAAGATCGAGCCCTCCAGGGCGTAGGTGCGCTTCCCCGCAAGCTGATAGGCCACCGTGGTCAGGAGCCGGTTGCCGGACATCACCGGCCGGTCGCCGGTGTTCAGCAGGGCGAAGCAGCCGGTGCCGTACGTGGACTTCATCGTCCCCGGCTGGAAGCAGGCCTGGCCGATCATGGCGCTCTGCTGGTCGCCGGCCACGCCGCGGATCGGGATCTTGCCCCCGAACAGGCCGGCCAGGGTCTCGCCGAAGTCGCCGGAGCAGTCCCGCACGTCGGGCAACATCGCCCGGGGCACGCGGAACAGGGCGAGCAGGGTGTCGTCCCAGTCCCCGGTGGTGAGGTTGTACAGCTGGGTGCGCGAGGCGTTGGTGGCGTCGGTGGCGTGCACCGCCCCCCCGGTCAGCTTCCACAAAAGCCAGGAATCCACCGTGCCGAAGGCCAGCTCCCCCCGCGCGGCCCGCTCCCGCGCGCCGGGGACATGGTCGAGGATCCAGGCGATCTTGCTGGCGGAAAAGTACGGGTCCAGCAGCAGGCCCGTCCGCGCCGCCACGTCGGCCTCATGCCCCGCCGCGCGCAGGGCCTGGCAGGTGTCGGCGGTGCGCCGGTCCTGCCACACGATGGCCCGGTGGATGGCGAGGCCGGTGGCCCGGTCCCAGACCACCACGGTCTCGCGCTGGTTGGTGATGCCGATGGCGGCGATCTGGCGGCCGTCTATGCCGGCGCCGCGGAGCGCGTCCTTGGCCGCGCGGATGGTGGTGGTCCACAGGTCCTCGGCCTCGTGCTCCACCCAGCCGGAGGCGGGGAAGTGCTGCGGAAACTCGTACTGGCCCACGCCGCGGACGCGGGTCTCGGCGTCGAACACGAGCGCCCGCGACGAGGTGGTGCCCTGGTCGAGGGCGAGGATGTAGCGGGTCATGGGCGCTTCCGGAGTGGTGTTCTGAGGAGGTTCCCGGCTCAAGGCCGGGAATGACAGCTAAAATCTATCTATAAATCCATGTCATTCCCGGGCGAAGACCCGGGAACCTCGGTCAGGATATGGCGCCAAGTCCGGACGGAGGCTCCCGCCTCGAGGGCGGGAATGACAATGGGAAAGGGACCTCATCCCACCGCCTGCAGCAGATAGGCGTCCAGCGCCGCCGCCTCGTCCGGGGTGAAGCGCAGGCCGAGCTTGGAGCGGCGCCACAGGATGTCGTCGGCGCAGGCGGCCCACTCCTCCCGGCGCAGATAGTCCGCCTCCCGCGCCGTCAGGTCCGCGCCGAAAACCGTCCCGAGATCGGCCATGCTCTTCGCCCCCGTCAGGATCCGCCGGGCCCGGCCGCCATAGGCCCGGGCCAGGCGCAGGACCAGGGCCTCGTCCGCCCACGGATAGTCCGCCCGCAGCGTGGCGACCAGCGCCGGAAAGCCCTCCGCGGGAAAGTCGCCGCCGGGCAGGGGCTCGCTCCCGCTCCAGGCCGGGACATCGGCGACCGGGGCGAGGCCCTTCAGCTTGTCCAGCACCGACTCCGCCAGCCGGCGGGCCGTGGTGATCTTGCCGCCGAACACCGAGACCACCGGGGCGCCGCCGGCGGTGTCCAGCTCCAGCACATAGTCCCGGGTCGCCTCCTCCGGCTTGCCAGAGCCGTCGTCCAGCAGGGGCCGCACCCCGGCATAGGTCCAGACCACGTCGTCCGGCGTCACGGGCCGGGCCAGGTACTCGCTGACCGCCTTGCAGAGATAGGCGACCTCCTCGGGGGAGGCGGCGACGGCCGCGGGGTCGCCCTTGTAATCGGCGTCGGTGGTGCCGATCAGGGTGTAGTCCCGCTCGTACGGAATGGCGAAGACGATCCGCCCGTCCCCGTTCTGGAAGATATAGGCCCGGTCGTGGTCGAACAGGCGGCGCACGACGATGTGGCTGCCCTTGACCAGCCGCGCCCGGGAGGGGGAGTTGGAGCCGGTCATGGCCAGCACGTCGCCCACCCACGGCCCCGCCGTGTTGATCAGCACCCGGGCCTGGGTGACCTCCGTCTCGCCGCCGGCGCGGGTGGTGATCAGCCAGCGGTCCCCGTGCCGCTGCAGGGAGGTGACGGCGGTGCGCGGGCGGATGCGGGCGCCCCGCTCGGCGGCGTCCTTGGCGGTCAGCACCACCAGGCGGCTGTCCTCCACCCAGCAGTCGGAATATTCGAAGCCCAGGGTGTAGCCGGGGGCCAGCCCCTGCCCCGCCCGGTCCTTGCGCAGGTCCAGGGTGCGGGTGGCGGGCAGCCGCTTGCGGCCGCCCAGATGGTCATAGAGGAACAGGCCCAGCCGCAGCAGCCAGGCCGGGCGCAGGCCCCGGTGGTGGGGCAGGACGAAGCGCAGGGGCCAGATGATGTGCGGGGCCATGGCCCACAGCACCTCCCGCTCCATCAGCGCCTCGCGCACCAGCCGGAACTCGTAGTGCTCCAGATAGCGCAGGCCCCCGTGGATCAGCTTGGTGGAGGCCGACGAGGTGGCGCCCGCCAGGTCGCCCTTCTCGAACAGCACTACCGAGGCGCCCCGGCCCACCGCGTCCCGCGCCACGCCGCAGCCATTCACGCCGCCGCCGATGACGGCGATGTCGTAGATCAGGTTTTCACTCACGACGGGTCCTCGGGTCGGTCAATCGGCGGCACACTAGTGCAAATCGTTTGCGGTTTGAATGGCGGGGGACTGTCCGGAGGGAGGTTCCCGGCTCAGGGCCGGGCATGACGACTGATTCTGACTTTATGGAAGTCGTCATTCCCGGGCGAAGAACCGGGAACCTTGGTCCGGATTTGGCGCCACATCCGGACGGGGGTTCCCGCCTCAAGGGCGGGAATGACGACTGTGTTTGATATCTAAATCCTCGTCATTCCCGGGCGAAGACCCGGGAACCTTGGTCAGGATAGAGCGCCCCCCCCGGACGGAGGT
>CAINOV010000134.1 GCA_903851655.1 uncultured Caulobacterales bacterium | reverse complement strand
GGTTCCCGGGTCTTCGCCCGGGAATGACGAGGATTTAGATATCAAAAACAGTCGTCATTCTCGGCCTTGAGCCGAGAACCTTGTTCCGGACCTTGCGCCACATCCTCACCGAGGTTCCCGGGTCTTCGCCCGGGAATGACGGCTGTTGAAAAACACATCAAAACAAAACCAGTCGTCATTCCCGGCCCTGAGCCGGGAGCCTCCCTCCGGACCGGGCTCACCCCCCGTTTACACCGGCCCCGTCACCTGTTTCTCTGGCCGCGGGAAGAAGACGCAAGGTCGCCATGCAACGCCGAATCCTGGCCGCGGTCGCGCTGGCGGGCCTGTGCCTCGCCGGGGCGGGGCGCGCCGCGCCGCCGAAACCCGCGGACGGCCTGGCCATCGCGCCGGCGCCGCCCGCCCCCGACACGGATCCGCTCAAGCCGGCGGAGACGATCCGCCTGGCCGCCGACGCCGCCTCGCGGCTGACCCTGCCGGTGATGGTGGACGGCCAGGGCCCCTTCGACTTCGTCATCGACACCGCCGCCGAGCGCACGGTCCTGTCGCGGGAGCTGGCGGCGACGGCGCATCTGCCCGCCGGCCCGGCCATCCTGGTCCGCGGCGCCGCCGGGGACGAGACCGAGGCCACCGCCGCGGTCCGCGCCCTGCAGGTGGGGGAGCGGACGGTGCGGAACGTGGACGCGCCCCTGCTGGCCGCCGCCGACCTGGGGGCGGCGGGCATGCTGGGGATCGACGCCCTGAGGGACCAGCACATCGTCCTCGACTTCCAGCACCACCGGATGACCAGCAGCCGCAGCCGCCGGGATGCGGAGGACGCCTCGGCCATCGTGGTGCGGGGCCAGTACCGGTTCGGCGAGCTGATCCTGGTGGACGCCTATATCCGCAATGTGGTGGTCTATGTGATCCTGGACACCGGCGCCCAGACCTCCATCGGCAATCCGGCCCTGCGGCGGATGCTGACCACCGGCGATCCGGTTGCAGACCATTTCTTCGACACCAGGGTGATCAGCGTCACCGGCCAGACCGTGCCGGCGGAATACAAGGTCATCGGCGAGCTGAACATCGGCGCCCTGACCGTGCGCAACCTGCCGCTGGCCTTCGCCCGGCTGCACACCTTCGACATCTACGGGCTGCAGGACCGGCCGGCCCTGTTGCTGGGCATGGACATACTGGCCAAGTTCCGCCGGGTGACCATCGACTTCAAGCAACGGGAAGTGGACTTCGGCCTCTATTGAACGCCGGCGTCTGCACCGGACGTTAAGCGAGGTCACGCTAGGGTTCCGACCGTGACCGACCCCCTCGCCGCCCTGCTGCACGCCCTCGCCTATCCGGTGGTCCGGCTGGTGTCGCTGGACGACGCCCTGGGCCTGCCCTGGCTGATCGGCGGCGCGGTGTTCGTCGGGCTGTTCGCCGGCCTGGCCCGCCTGCGGGCCGGTCGCCGCCGGCCGCGGCTGCGGGCGCTGGTCCGGCTGATCTTTCCCCGCCGGGTCTGGTGGCATCCCTCCAGCCGGCTGGACTACCGGCTGTTCGTGCTGAATTCGGTGCTGGTGATCGGCGTGATCGACCTGCTGATCGTCGGTCCCGACGCCTGGCGGGCCTGGACGAAGGCGGGGCTGACCCTGCTGCTCGGTGCGCATCCCGGCTCCGCCGCCGCCGGACCGCAGCCCTGGGTCATCGCCCTGAGCGGCCTGGCCTCCCTCTGCGCCCTCGACGCCGGCTATTTCCTGGCGCACCTGGCCATGCACCGCTGGCCGGTGCTGTGGGCCTTCCACAAGGTCCACCACTCCGCCGAGGTGATGACCCCGGCCACCGAGTGGCGCCAGCATCCGGTGGAGTTCCTGGTGTTCCCGCTGGTCTACGGGGCCACGTCGGGGACGGTCTACGGGGTCACCGCCTGGCTGTTCGGCGACGCCGCCCAGGGCCAGGCCCTGGGGGTCCAGACCCTGCTGATGGCGGCGCACCTGGCCACCTTCCACCATGTGCGGCACAGCCCCGCGCCGCTCGCCTTCACCGGCCTGTGGGGCAAGATCTTCCACAGTCCGGCGCATCACCACCTGCACCATTCCAGCGACCCGGCGCACCATGACCGCAATCTGGGCTATCTGCTGTCCGTCTGGGACTGGGCGGCGGGCACCCTGGTCGTCCCCACGGGGCGGGAGCGGCTGACCCTGGGCCTGGGCCCCGGGGAGACCGGACACCGCACGGTGCGCGCGGCCTATGTCGCGCCGGTGATCGAGGCGGCGGCCCTGGTCGCCGCCCCGCTCCGCCGCTGGGCGGCTCAGGCCGCGCCGTGGGCCTTGAAGAAGGCCAGCAGACGGGCCCAGGCCACGGGACCGGCCTCGGGATTGTAGCTGGGGCGATAGTCCGCCAGGAAGCCGTGCTCCGCGTCCGGATAGACGATGATCTGGCTGTCGGTCTTGCCCGCCTTGGCCAGGGCCGCGGTCATGGCGTCGAGATCCGTCTGGGGAATGCCCTTGTCCTTGCCGCCGTACTGGCCCAGCACCGGGACCTTGAGATCGGCCACGCCGTCCAGGGGGTATTTGCGGCCGGGCTCGGACAGGGGCGTCCCCGGCGGCCGCGGGGCCACCGCGCCGTACCAGGCGCCCACGGCCTTCAGCTCGCCGAAGCGCTCGGCCGCCATCCAGGCCACGCCCCCGCCCCAGCAGAAGCCGGTCAGGGCCATGCGCGACGCGTCGGCGAAGGGCTGGGCCTTGGCCCAGCCGATGGCCGCGCCCACGTCGCCCATCACCTGTTCGCTGCCGGCGGTTCCGACGATCTTGAAGATGGCGGCGTAGTCCTTCAGCCCGGGCAGGGTGTTGTCCGGGTCCGCGCGGAAGAAGAAGTTGGGGGCGATGGCCACATAGCCCAGCTTGGCGAAGCGCCTTGCGATGTCGCGCACCCATTCGTGCACGCCGAAGATTTCCGACACCACGAACACCACCGGATGTCTCCCGGGCGCCGCGGGCCGCGCCACATAGGCGGGCAGGCTGGCGTTGATCATCACCGTCTCCGTCACCAGGCCCGCGGAGTCCGTGGTGATCGGCGCGGCCTCGGCGGACACGGCGGCTGCGGCGTAGCCTGCGAACAGCAGGGAGGCCACGCCCCGGCGGCTGAGGTGGAAGTCCTCCGGCCGGGATCCCTCCGGGCGGGTCAGGTTCGGGCGGGTCATCAACGGCTCCTTGCGGTGGGTCTCAGGGGACATGGGAAGCGTCGAAACCCGCCTCAAGGGGGCGGCGGTCCGGCCTGTCGCAGGGTCAGGTTCAGCCGCCCGCCGCCGGGAATCAGCCGGGAGGAGCCCTCCAGCACCCGGTCGATGCCATGGAAGGCCAGCCGCGCGGCCCCGTCCAGCACGCAGACATCGCCGCTGGCCAGGCGCACCGTGCGGGTGGGGTCGCGGCGGTCCGGCCCGCCCAGGCGCAACACGGCGGTGTCGCCGAGGGACACCGACACCACCGGCGCGGTCAGGTCCTGCTCGTCCCGGTCCTGGTGCAGGCCCATCCTCGCCCCGTCCCGGTAGAGATTGACCAGGCAGGCGTCCGCCGCTTCGTCCCGCCCGGTGAAGCGCCGCCAGAGGTCGGCGACGATCCCGGGCATGGGCGGCCAGGGCCGGCCGCTGAGGGGATCGGTGGGCTGGTAGCGATAGCCGCCGGCGTCCGTCACCCAGCCGAGGGGCCCCAGATTGCTCATGGCCACGCTCATCCGCCGGCCGCCGGGGGTCTCGCTGCGGCGGAACGGCGCGGCCTCCACGGCGGCCAGCACGGCGACGACCAGGGCCTGCTGGGCGTCGGGGTCGAGGGCGGCGGGGTGCAGGCGGAAACCGTCGTGCAGGAGGGTCGGCGACGGGGCGTTTGCAGAGGTGGGTGTCAAGGGTTGGGCTCGCATGCGGGGAACAGCTTTCGGCAGGCTCCGCCTCTGACCGTCAATTGAAAGCTATCGCGGCCATGATCGCCAAGAAACCCACTTCTATGACGATGATCCACATGACCGTCACGATGGGGGACGGCGGGTAGGTCCGCGCTTCCCGCGCTTCATCGAGGTGTGTCTCCGCCGCCCCCTGCTCCAGCTCTATCGCGCGACGCTTGCGGCGGACGTAGGCGATCCAGCGCAAAGCTCCCAGAACGACGCCAATCGCGCCGACTCCGATGATTTTCATCACCCGGGAGGATATCATTCCGAGCCGGCCTCTCCTGCGTATATCCCGACGTCACAGACCACAGCCGGAGCTGTTGCCTCAGGTCAACTAATGGTTAGACGGCTTGCCGTTGGCTGCAAGGCCCGCCGCCACGGCTCCGCCCACGACATTCGCGAAGGAACCGGAGACGCCCGAGACCGCTGCAGCGGAAATCACCGCCAGATCGTAAGCCACGCCGAGCCAGTTGATTCCATACCCGGCGTTCGCGGCTGTCTGAGCCGCGGGCGTCAGCTGCAGTTTTCCGTTGCACGTCTGCAGGGTCGTAGGCGCGGTTCCCTCCGAAGGGTTGTAAGGCGTGCAGCCCTGACTCACGCCGCCGCCGCCGCTGAGCCCCTCCAGAGCGATGGACGGACCGAACAGGTCGCCGCCTGCGGACGGAAGGCAACCTGAAGCGTCATCGTCGATCCAGTTGCCGCCGCTGACCTGATTCCGCTCTGAGTCTGTAAGTTCGCGCATGAATGTCCTCTTGAATTTGTCAATCACACCGCATGACCGCGCTTGGGTCATGATGTGCATCAATACTCAAGAGCGGGATCAAAAATAATAGGACAGAATATCGCGGTCTGTTCCGATCTATAGATGGATATAAACTTCAATTTACATAATCTATAAACGGCAAATCAGGCCGCAATCGCTCGAATGAGCGGCGCAGCTGGGAGCCGCCGGTCCGCCCGAGGGGCAACACATTCGTCCCCCAGACTGTCCGGACACGGTCGGCGCGACGGAACGGCTCTAGCGGTTCGGCTGCGTCTTGTTTAGCTTCCGCGGACCTGATCCGGAGTCGATGATGAAGTCCTCAACCGCCCTTTCCGCCGTCCTCGCGGCGGCCCTGCTGGTCCCAGCCTCGGCGAGCCTGGCCGCCGAAAAGCACGCGACCGCCAAGCACGGGGCGCATAAGGGCGCGGCCCATGGGGCGACCGGCCATGCTGCGAAGGGTCACGCCGCGGCGCATGGCAAGGGCGCCCACGCCTCGGCGGCTCATGGCGCGAAGGGCCACGCCGCCGCGCACGGCAAGGCGGCGCACGGCAAGGGGGCCCACGCCAGGGCCGAGACGACCCACGGCAAGCACGGCAAGCACGCAAAGCCGGAAAAGGTGGCCAGGCTGCCGCCGCCGCCCCCGCCGCCCAAGCCGCAGATCCTGACGCCCCCCTCCCGCGCCGACCGGATGATCCTGCCGGCCTATGCGGCGCCCACCCATTATGACCTGACCCTGGTCCCGGACCTGGCGAAGAACACCTTCGCCGGCCGGGTGCGGATCGAGGTGACGGTGAAGGCCGCCACCCGCCAGCTGAAGCTGAACGCCGCGGACCTGGTGTTCGACCAGGTGAAGCTGACCGGCCCGTCGGGGACGCCGGTGACGCCGAAATGGGCCCTGGACCCGAAGACCGAGACGGCGACCCTCAGCTTCGCCCAGCCCCTGAAGCCCGGCCGCTTCACCCTGGCCATCGGCTACAGCGGCAGGATCGCCTCCCAGGCGGCGGGGCTGTTCCACCTGGACTACAAGACCGGCGACGCGACGAAGACGGCCCTGTTCACCCAGTTCGAGACGGCGGACGCCCGGCGGGTCTTCCCCGGCTGGGACGAGCCGGCGCGCAAGGCCACCTTCACCCTGACCGTGGACGTCCCCGCCGACCTGATGGCCGTGTCCAACATGCCGGAGCTGTCGTCGGAGACCCTGCCGTCGGGCCTGAAGCGGGTGCATTTCCGCGAAACCCCGCCCATGTCCTCCTACCTGCTGTTCTTCGGCCTGGGGGACTTCGAGCGGGTCACCCGCCAGGTGGGCGAGACGGAGATCGGCGTGGTGGTGAAGCGGGGGGAGACGGCCCGGGCCGCCTACGCCCTCGACGCCGCGGCCAACCTGCTGGCCTATTACAACGACTATTTCGGCGTCCCCTATCCGTTGCCGAAGATGGACATGATCGCCGGGCCCGGCTCCAGCCAGTTCTTCGGCGCCATGGAGAACTGGGGCGCCCTGTTCTATTTCGAGCGGGCGATCCTGATCGATCCGGACCTGTCCACCCAGTCGGACAAGGAGCGGGTCTATACGGTGGTGGCGCATGAGATGGCGCACCAGTGGTTCGGCGACCTGGTCACCATGGAATGGTGGGACGACCTGTGGCTGAACGAGGGCTTCGCCAGCTGGATGGAGACCAAGGCCACCAGCCACTTCCACCCGGAATGGCGGCTGGAGCTGAAGGAGCAGGCCTCGCGCAACTACGCCATGGGGATCGATGCGCGGGAGGGCTCGCACCCGATCGTGCAGCACATCCGGGACGTCCGCGACGCCAGCGAGGCCTTCGACGCCATCGCCTACCAGAAGGGCGCGGCGGTCATCGGCATGCTGGAGACCTTCGTCGGCCCCGACACCTTCCGCGAGGCGATCCGCCGCTACATCCGCGAGCACGCCCAGGGCTCCGCCGTGACCGACGACCTGTGGAAGGACGTGGACGCGGTCAGTCCGCTGAAGATCACCAACATCGCCCACGACTTCACCCTGCAGCCCGGCGTGCCCCTGATCACCGTGGCCCAGGACGGCCCCGGCGCGACCCTCAGCCAGTCCCGCTTCGGCCTGGACGAGGCCTCCCGGGCCAAGCTGCGCTGGGAGGTCCCTGTGACCACCGCAAGGGCCTATGGCGCCGGATCCTGGCGAGGCCTGGTCTCCACCGTGGAGCCGGCCAATCTGAAGGCGCCGGTGGACGGGCTGATCGTCAACGCCGGCCAGGCGGGGTATTTCCGCACCCTGTACGCCGGGCCGATGTTCACCCGCCTGGCCGAGGCCTGGCCGCGCCTGACCCCGGCGGACCAGCTGGGCCTGCTCAACGACACCGCCGCCCTGTCCCTGAACGGCGACCAGCCCATGGCGGACCTGCTGGTCCTGCTGGACCGGGCCGGGTCGGAGCTGGACCCGGTGGTGGGCCAGACGGTGCTGTCCAAAATCCTGCAGCTGGGCAATCTGGAGCGGGGGACCCCCGGCGCCGCGGCCTTCAAGGCCTTTGCGGCGCGCAAGCTGGCGCCCCTGCTGGCCCGGGTGGAGGCCGATCCCCACGCCGCCACGGACGCCCAGCTGATCCAGCTGCGCAGCGGCCTGGCCGACGCCCTGGCCCGTTTCGACGACCCCGCCGCGCTTGAGGCCGCCCGCGCCCGCTACGCCGCCTGGAAGGCCGATCCCACGGCGCTGAAGGCCGACGAGCGGCGCTCGACCCTGCGGATCATCGCCGCCAACGCCGACGCCGCCACCTGGGACGAGCTGAAGGCCCATGCGCTGAACGCCCCGACGGCCCTGGAAAAGCAGGAGTTCATCGGTCTCCTGGGCCAGACCAAGGACATCCAGCTGGCCCGACGGGCCCTGGACTTCGCCTTCTCCCCCGACGCGCCGGCGACCGAGGGGCTGAACATCGTCCGCGCCGTGTCCGCGCTGCATCCGGACCTGGCCCTGGACTTCGCCCTGTCTCACCTGACGGAGGTGAACGCCCGCCTCGACGCCAACAGCCGGGGCCGGTTCATCCCCGACCTCGCCGCCCAGTCGGCGGAGCTGGACGCCATCGAGAAGCTGGACGCCTACGCCGCCGCCGATCCCTCGGCGGTGACGCCCCGGTCCCTGGCCACGGCCCGGGGCGCGATCCGCCTGGCCCGGCGCCTGCGGGAACAGCGCCTGCCGGAGATCGACCGCTGGCTGGCGACGCATCCGAACTGAGGGCGAACTGAGGCGACGGCGCGTCAGCTTCCGCGGAACAGCTCCCCCGTCGCCGCGCGGCGGGTGAGGGCGGCGATCTCGCGGCAGGCCCGGTCCGCGGCGGGCAGGGCGCCGAAGCCGGTGAAGCCGTGGGGCAGGCTGTCATAGCAGCGGAACACGGCGGGGACGCCCGCGGCGATCAGGCGCTTGGCGTAGTCCTCCCCCTGGTCGCTCAGGGGATCGAAGCCTGCGGTCACCAGCAGGGTGGGGGCGAGGCCGGACAGGTCCGCCGCCCGGATCGGCGACAGCCGCGGCGCGGCCGGGTCGGCGTCGGCGCTCAGATACTGGGCCATGAACCAGTTCATCGTGTCCCGGGTCAGGGGATAGGTGTCCGCGTGCAGGGTCATGGACGGGGTCTCCGACGCCACGTCCACGCAGGGATAGACCAGCAGGGCGTAGGAGGGCTGGGGCTCTCCCGCCGCCTTCAGGTCCTGGCAGATGATGGCGCTGAAATAGCCCCCCATGGAGTCGCCGCCGATGGCCGCCTGGCCCGCCGGCGCGCCGAAATCGGCGGCGTGGTCGCGGACATGGCGATAGGCGAACAGGCTGTCGTCCAGTCCGGCGGGATAGCGGTGCTCCGGCGCCAGGCGATAGTCCACCGAGATCACCGCGCACCGCACCGTCCTGGCCAGCAGGGTGCAGAAGGCGTGGCAGGTCTCCAGGTCGCCGATCACCCCGCCGCCCATGTGCAGCCAGGTCAGGGCCGGCGCCGCCGGGTCCTGGTTGCCCGGGCGATAGACCCGGGTGGGCACCGGACCGTCGGGCCCGTCCAGCACCAGCGCCTCCCAGCGCACCCCGGGCTCGGGCTTGGCGGAGGCGAGGGCGAAACCGGCCTTGGCCGCCATCCGCGCCTCCACCGCCGTCACGCTGGACATGGGGGGCTGGCCCTTGGCCTGGGCCGCCATCAGCTGGAAGTGGGGATCGAGGGTGCGGCCGCCCTTGTGCACCACCCCGCCCCCGGCCAGGATCCGCAGGATCGGCGTGGGCAGGCTGAGGATCAGGTTCAGGGCCAGTTTCTGCAGGGCCAGATCGGGCATGGGGACAGGGGCTCCGGTCAGGATTGCCGGGGCAGGGCCGGAAGGCCGCCCAGGATCAGGGCGACGGCGAACTCCGCGGCGGCGGCCACGTCCACGGGGCGGCGCTCCAGCATCCGCTCCCCCACCTCCCGGGCCACGCCGATGCAGACCCCGGCCAGATAGTCGGCGTCCACCCGGGGGGCGAGGCCGCGCTCGATCCCGTCGACAATGGCCGACTTCACCTCGCCGAACACGGCCAGCATCTCCGGCGTCTCCACCCGCACATGGGGATGGGCGCCGCCGGCGGTCCGGGCGTTCATCTGCCAGGCCGCCTCCTCGTCCACCAGGAATTCCAGATAGGCGGTGATGGCGCCGCGGATATAGGCGGGGAAGTCCGTGGCCCGGGCGTGCTGGGCCCGCAGGATCGGCCGGAAGCGCCGGGCGCCATCGTCGGACAGGGCCTCGTACACCTCCTCCTTGGAGCGGTAGTAGTTGTAGAAGGCGCCGACGCTGAGGCCCGTGCGGCGGATGATGTCGCGCACCGTGGCGGCGTCATAGCCCATCTCTCCGAACACGGCGCGGGCGGCGTCGAGGATCGCGGCGCGGTTGGCGGCCTTGGTCTGCTCCCGCTTGCCGGAGGGCGGCGTCAGGGTCAGGACGTCAGCGGCCATGGACGGCGGTCTTTCTTCACATCGGACTTCACGGCGGGCATGGATCCTTCCGGCGGCGGCCCGGGCCTCGGATCAGGGCGCCGTGCGGCCGAACGTCACAGATCAGAGCCGGTTTGCGCCCGACGCGCAAGGGGGCGCATCGGCCTGCGCGGCGGGGCGCAGGCCGGGCGCGGGGACAGCCAGACGCGCTGCGGTCCCGGTGTGGGCTCAGTGCGGCTTGGGATTGACCGCCGTCGATTTGGTCGTCAGCGACTTGGATGTCAGAATCTGGGGCGTCGGGGTCTGGGTCGCCGACGTCTTCTGCAGCACCGGCGCCTGGCACCGGTCCTTGCACTGGTGCCAGGTGGCCAGGCACTGGGTCCCGCCGCCGCCGTTGTCACATGCCGTGAACTTGGTGTTGCAGGTGTCCGTGCAGGTCGAGGCCATGGCCGACGCGCCCGTCATTACCGTGACCGCGGCGACGCCGGCGGCCAGAAGCTTGAAACCGATCATGCTCGTCTCTTCCCTTGGACGAGAGGAGCGGCAGTGCTCGCGTGGCTTCCGGGCGGGCGCGGGGCCCTCTCGCGCTGTTATGACGCCGTGCGTCTCAGGAACCGGCTGACCGGACGCCACTCAGCCGTGGGTCGCACAAGCTTGACCCGTCCAGAATACGCCGAATATCCGGGGGGGCAAGGGGGGCTTGCCGGACCGGGGTTCCCGGCTCAAGGCCGGGAATGACGCCTGAAACATAACTCTAAAATCATGTCATTCCCGCCCTTGAGCCGGGAACCTGCGTCCGGATGTGGCGCGAAATCCTGCACAAGGTTCCCGGGTCTTCGCCCGGGAATGACAGCTGTTTAAAGAGACATAAAACGAAAACAGTCGTCATTCCCGC
>CAINOV010000133.1 GCA_903851655.1 uncultured Caulobacterales bacterium | reverse complement strand
TCTCCGCCGCGAATCGTCGGAACGGCTCCAGGAGATCGGCTTTGACGGCTACGCCCTGGGCGGGTTGGCGGTGGGCGAAGGCCATGCGGCCATGTGCGAGACCCTCGACCATGCCACGCCCCTGCTGCCGGCGAATCGCCCGCGCTATCTGATGGGGGTGGGCAAGCCGATCGACATCGTTGAGGCAGTGGCGCGGGGCGTCGACATGTTCGACTGCGTGCTGCCGACGCGATCCGGCCGCCACGGCCAGGCCTGGACCTGGGAGGGCCCCCTGAACCTGAAGAACGCCCGCTTCGCCGAGGACGAGGCCCCTCTGGACGAGAGCTCGTCCTGCCCGGCCAGCCGCGACTATTCCCGGGCCTATCTGCATCATCTGATCCGCTCGGAGGAAATCCTGGGCCAGGTGCTGTTGTCGTGGCACAACATCGCCTTCTTCCAGGCCCTGACCGCCGCCATGCGCACCGCCATCTCCGAAGGTCGGTTCGAGGCGTTCCGTCGCGACTTCGCGTCCCGGCACGAACGAACGGCGAGCGCCGGCCGCTAGTTCTTTTCCGACCCCTGCGCCACCGGCGGGCGGGTCGGGTCGGGGGCGCGGGGCGCCGTCGCGGTCCTGGGCGGGGTCGGCTCGAAGGACAGGGGCGCGGCCGGCCAGGCGCAGTTGTGCATGACCCCCAGTCCCTTGATGAATGCGCGGCGCGCCAGTCCCGCAGCGATCGCCTTGCGCGCCTGCTTGTCCGCCTTCTCCGCGCCGGACAGCTTGCGCACCCAGGTCTTCATGGGGATGACCCCTTCGGCGGTGTCCTTCACCGCGTCAAGGGCGGCCTGCGCGGCGTAGCTGGCGCTCTTGTTGTAGGCGTCCTGGTGATGCGACTCGCTGGGCGTATCGAGATCCGGACCCAGCGCCACATCCAGTTCGCCCACCGCGATCAGCAGCGCCGGGCATGTGTCGAGCCCGGCTGTGTCGTAGGGGTTCTGCTGCGCCCGGAGCAACGCGGCCGGGACCGCATCGCGCATCAGGTTGAAATCCCTCAGCGGCGCCTGCACCGCGCCGCCGACGCCGTTGGCCGTGTCACTGACCGTCGCACCCATGGTGCTTGGCGCGCGCGCAGGCGCGTCCGGCGAGAGCGGCGCCCGCGACGCGCACCCCACGACCAGCAGGCCTGCCATAATCACAACTAGACGACGCATGATTCCAGACGCTCTCCGTTGGCGGATCATACGACAGTCTTCTCCGATCATGCGAGACGGAAGGTGGCCTGCCGCGATCAAATCACCGCCATCGCGCCCTGTCACGCGCCTGGCTGACGCCCCGCTGTCGTCTGCAGGCTTGCACCACGCCCGCGACGCCACTAGGGTCCGCCCTGCTTCGCAGGAAGCACCCCGAGCCTGTAGCTCAGTCGGTAGAGCACGTGACTTTTAATCATGGGGTCCTGGGTTCGAATCCCAGCGGGCTCACCATTCATCCGATAAGATTCAAAGAGTTGGACGCCTGCCCTGCGGGCGGTCCGCGCGTGGCGGGGTTTGGGGTCCACGCCCGGGCGGGCGACGATGACCGGCCCATCAATGTGAGTCGCCTGCGCGCGCCGCTCGGCCGCCAGACCTCGGCGGCCCGGCGGTCTCTGCAAAGACGCATCGAACATGCGTCCAGGTGGGGGGCGACAGATCGCCGCATGCGGTGCGGCGAGGCGCAAGGCCGCGCCCCGGCGGCCGGCGTCAGTGTCGACCCGGCGCGATCACAGCCTGGGCGAAGCGCTCCATCTCCGAATGCTGAGGGCTCATCTGCAGCAGCAGGAGATCGACGCCCGCCGCCTCGTACTCCGCGATCCGGTCGCGGACCTGGTCGGGCGTGCCCACAAGCCCGGGCCGCAGACCGCGATTGGACACGGAATATTCCTGCAGCTTGAACTCGCGCTCCAGCTCTGTGCCGGACAGCCACTGCTCGAAATTGGCGAAACCCGGCTGGGTCGGATCGAGCGTGGTGATGCGGTCCAGTTCCGCCCGGGCCTCGGCCTCGGTGTCCCTCACGATGGCGTAGGCCGCCATGCCGAAGGTCATGGGCGCGCCGCCAGCCGCCGCCCGTCGGCGCTTCATGTCGGCGATCTTGTCGGCGACGACGTCCGGCGCGTCGCCGTGCATGACGTAGGCGTCGCACTGGCGGGCGATCATCGCCTTGGCGGCCTCGGATTCGCCGCCCGCGTAGAAGGTCGGCCGGTGCGCGGGCTTGGGCTCGCAGAAGGCGTTGTCGATGCGGTAGCGCGCGCCCTCATGGCTGAAGGGGGCCTGGCTCCACAGCCCGTCCACCACGTCCAGCCATTCGGAGGTCCGGCCGTACCGGTCGTCATGCTCGTCGAAGGTCAGGCCGTAGCTCTTGGCCTCCTCCGCCCACCAGGATGAGACGACGTTCAGGGACAGCCGCCCGCCGGAGATCCGGTCGATATTGGCCGCCTGCCGGGCGAGCAGGGCCGGATGGTGGAAGTTGGGCCGCACCGCCACCATCAACTCCAGGGAGCGCGTCACCGCCGCCAGGGCCGCCGCCGTCGACCAGGCGTCCAGGGCAGGCTGATCCACCCCCTTGATGTCATTGAGGTTCAGCTCGGCGATCAGGGTCAGGTCGTAGCCCAGCTCCTCCGCCCGGACGCAGAGCCGGCGGGTATAGTCCCAGCTGGCCTCCATCTCCTCGTCGACAATGTTGCGCAGCCAGCCGCCGAACACCGGGGCCCAGAATCCATATCTCATGCCGCCGCTCCTCCCCGCGCTGCGATCTCTCCGACCAGGACGTCCACGAGCCGGTCGTGCGGGTCATAGCCCAGCACGGCCATCGGATCCGCGACGAAATTGGACAGGGCGTTGATGTCGTAGAAGCGCGCTGCGCCATCCCGGTCATCGATCATGTATTCGATCCCGCCGATATCGAGACTGGCCGCCCGGGCGACGGCCTCCACGGCGCGGATGATCTCCGGCGGCGGCGTGTAGGCCTCGATGGAGATGGTCGGCTTGTCCACCAGGCAGACATCCGCCGGGCAGAGGTCGAAGGTCGAGCCCGCGCCCGTCAACTGGATCGCGTAGAGGAACCGCCCCGCCAGGGTCTCGCAGCGGATCACCCGACCGTCCCGGGCGGGCACGTACTCCTGAGCGAGGGAGACGCCGTCGACCCCGACCGGCGCCGATCCCTCCTCCGCTGCAGCGGCGAGGTCCTCGAGCGTGTCATAGCGGACAATGCCAGCCCCCGATCCGCCGATGTTCACCTTCACCACGACGGGAAACCGGAGCCCTGCCGCGGCCCGGACAAGATCGGCCCGGCGGTGCGCGACCCGGGTCGCCGGAATCTCCAGGCCGAGGCTGCGGAACAGGCTGAGCTGCCGCGCCTTGCTGCTGTCGATGGCCAGCGCCGCCGTCCCGTTGATCACCCGGGCGCCGCACAGCTCCCAGTGGGCGAGAGCCGCCTGCACGTGGAACGTGGCGTGCTCGGCCTGACGCAGGAAGGAGGACATGGCGAGGCGGTTGAACACCACCGGCGCCGGGATCGTCGGGTCGCCCGGATCGAACACATGGTCCTGGATCGGGATGGCCAGATGGTCGACGCCGCGCCGGTCCAACGCGGCGAACAGCGGCCGGAACCACTGCGGGTGCTCGTAGAGGATCGCCAGTTCGGTCATTCAGACACTCTCAGAAGGCAGTGACGACGGCGCCGCTGTCGCGCGGGTGGATATAGGCCTTCACATCGGCGCTGATGAGAGCCTTGGCCCCGTTCGATGATCTCCGGCGCCGTCCGGTTGTCCGGCCGCGCCGCCCTGTATGTCACACGGGGCGAGGGGCTGTCCTCCCGCACGATGGCGTCCTCGCCGGCGTCAGGAAAAATGCCGGTTCGGCGGTCGCGTCAGACCCAGGTTCTCCCGAAGGGTGGCGCCCTCGTAGTCCGTCCGGAACAGGCCGCG
>CAINOV010000132.1 GCA_903851655.1 uncultured Caulobacterales bacterium | reverse complement strand
TCCCGGCGGCGGTGCGGAGCGCGGAGCGGCGGCCCTCGGAGCTGATCAGCAGACGGGCGCTGACTGTCTCGCCGGTGTCGAGGACCAGGCGGCCGCCGCGGGCGCCGATCTCGGCCCCTGTGACGACGGCGGGACGCAGGATCCGGACATTGGACCGCTCCAGGGCCGACAGCAGCGCCGCCAACACCCGGGTGTTCTCGATCATCCAGCCCAGCGGCTCTCCGGCGTCGGCCTCGCCCAGGTCGGCGGCGCTGATGGACAGGCGCACCGGCAGGCCCCGGCCGGCGCCGGCGCCGGGGGCCGGGCCGTCGGTGACGACGATCCGCTCCATGGGCTGGGCCGCTGTCTGCAACGCCTCGCCCAGCCCCAGGCTGCGCCACTGTCTCAGGGCGGTGAAGGCGATGGCGGAGGCGCGGCCGTCAAAGTCCCCCGCCCGCATCGCGGCCGGAAGGTTGGCGTCCGCCAGGGCCACGGAAAACCCGGCCTGGTCCAGGGCGAGGGCCAGGGTGGCGCCGGTCAGTCCGCCGCCGGCGATGGCGATGTCGTGTTCCACCGAGATGTTCATGGCTCCTATCTGGGCCCTCCGCCGCCCGACGTCCAGATCGTCCGGCGGCCGAATCCGGCGCCCTCGGCGGATCGTCTGGTAAACGCGACATTAACGGCTAGGCCCCCATGGTCTCGCCCTCACCGTCTTCACCGCGGCGCATTTCGGAGATCTGAGAATGGCCAATCCGGCTGCGGAGCAACCGGCCCACCTGCTGCTCCAGACATGGTCGAGCCTGCGTCTGGTCTGGCGGGCCTCGTGGACGACGCGGCTGCGCGGCGGCGCGACGGCCATGACCGGGTTCGCCCTGCTGGTGGCGCTGATCTCGTATCACGCCGCCGATCCCAGCTGGAATGTGGCGTCCGCAGATCCGGTCCGGAACCTGCTCGGCCCCGCCGGCGCGACTCTGGCGGACGCCGCGGTCCAGAGCGTGGGGCTGGCCGCGTGGATCCTCTCGTTGATCCTGATCGGCGCCGGCGTCGCGCGGGCGGGGGCGCGGGACCTGCAGGCGACGGCGGCGGCCCACAGGCTGCGGCTGCTGACCGGGCTTGTCGGCGTGCTGTTGCTGTCTGCGGCGCTGGCGGGTCCCCGACCGCCGGTGATCTGGCCGCTGAGTTCCGGCCTTGGCGGTTTCTGGGGCGATACGGTCCTGTCCGGACTGGCGTCTCTCGTCCGCCTGACTGGCCTGCCGGGAGCGCGGCTGGTGGTCGCCGGGATCCTCGGACTGGCGGCGGTCGCGCTTCTGGCGCGCACCGCCGGCGTCGGGGCCGCAGACCTGCTCACCGCCCACGCCCGGCTCGCGGACGGCGGGGCCCAGGCCCTGTCCCTTGGCGGGCGGTTGCTGGTGCGCAAGGCGGACGCTGAGCCGGCCGCCGGCAAGACGGCGCCTCCGGTGTCGCCCCGCGCCCGCCGCGCTCCGGTCGACGCCCCGGTCATGACGGCGCCGGCGGACGCCGCGGCGCCGATCGGCATCGCCGCCCGGGCCCCTGCGCCGGAGATCGATGCGGAAGACGAGGACGCCCCTCCCTTCGATCTGGCGCCCGCGGCCGGCGGCGCGCGGGTGGCGAGCCCCAAGGCGCCCAAACTGTCCGCCCGCGAACAGCGCGAGAAGCAGGTGGCGTTCGAATTCGTCCAGCCGGGCGGCTTCCGCCTGCCGGAACTGGCCATGCTGTCCAAGGCCAAGCCGAGGATGAGCTCCATCGACGAGAGCGCCCTTCGCCAGAACGCCCGCCTGCTGGAGACCGTGCTGTCCGAATTCGGCGTGAAAGGCCACATCGACCAGATCCGGCCGGGTCCGGTGGTCACCCTCTATGAAATGGTGCCCGCGCCGGGGGTGAAGCACAGCCGCGTGGTCGCCCTGTCGGACGACATCGCCCGGTCGATGAGCGCCCGCGCCTGCCGCGTCGCCGTCGTGCCGGGACGCAACGCCATCGGCGTGGAGCTGCCCAATCCCCGGCGGGACACGGTCTATCTGCGGGACCTGCTGGCCTCGGCGGACTACGAGAAGTCCACGGCGGCCCTCCCCCTTGCGCTGGGGGAATCCATCGGCGGCGAGCCCTATGTGGCCGACCTGGCCCGCATGCCCCACCTGCTGATCGCCGGCACCACCGGGTCGGGCAAGTCCGTCGGCGTCAACGCCATGATCCTGTCGGTGCTGTATCGCCTGACCCCGGACCAGTGCCGGTTCATCATGATCGACCCCAAGATGCTGGAACTGTCGGTGTACGACGGCATTCCGCACCTGCTGGCCCCAGTGGTCACCGACCCGAAGAAGGCCATCGTCGCCCTGAAATGGACGGTGAAGGAGATGGAGGACCGCTATCGCCGCATGTCCAAGATCGGCGTGCGCAACATCGGCGGCTTCAACGACAAGGCGCGGGAGGCCCTCGCCCGCGGCGAACATTTCGAGCGGACGGTGCAGACCGGGTTCGACGACGCCGGCCGGCCGATCTACGAGACCGAGACCGTGCGGCCCGAGCCCATGCCCTATCTGGTGGTGGTGATCGACGAGGTGGCCGACCTGATGATGGTGGCGGGCAAGGACATCGAAGGCGCCGTCCAGCGGCTGGCGCAGATGGCCCGGGCCGCTGGCATCCACCTGATCATGGCCACGCAGCGGCCGTCGGTGGACGTGATCACCGGAACCATCAAGGCCAACTTCCCCACCCGCATCAGCTTTCAGGTCACCTCCAAGATCGACGCCCGCACCATCCTGGGGGAACAGGGCGCCGAGCAGCTGCTGGGGCAGGGAGACATGCTGTACATGGCCGGCGGCGGTCGCGTGACCCGCCTGCACGGACCCTTCGTGGCCGATGACGAGGTCGAGGCGGTGGCGAGCTTCCTGCGCCAGCAGGGGGAGCCGCAATATCTGGACGACGTGACCGAGGGCGGCGACGACGACGAGGGCGGCGGCGGCGAGATGCTCGGCAACGGCTCCAGCGGCGACGACCTGTACGACCAGGCTGTGGCCGTCGTCACCCGGGACCGCAAGGCGTCGACCTCCTATATCCAGCGCCGCCTGCAGATCGGCTACAATCGCGCCGCCTCGCTGATCGAACGGATGGAGAAGGAAGGTCTGGTGGGCCCGGCCAACCATGCGGGCAAGCGGGACATTCTGGCGGGACCGCCGCCACCTGTCTGAGCGGGACGGGGCGGCGCCCTTGAAATGTCGCAACAACCGTGTTCACAGGCGGCTCACCGTCTGGAATCCCGCGCCATGCCCGACCGTCGTCAGTTTCTCCGCCTTTCGGCCGCCGCCCTTTCGGCGCCGATCACCCTCGCCGGCCCCCGGGCCGAGGCGCGGGCGCCGAAGCTGACGCCGGAGCAGTCGGCGCGGCTTCAGTCGGCCAACGCTTATCTGACCGATCTCAAGTCGGTCCAGGCCCGGTTCAATCAGGTGGACGCACAGGGCAACGCCACCTCGGGCACGCTGTGGCTGAAGCGGCCCGGCAAGGCCCGGTTCCAGTACGACCCGCCGGCGGACCTGCTGGTGGTGTCGGACGGCGCCAATGTCATCGTCAACGACCGAAGACTGAAGACCTTCGACCAGTACCCCCTCTGGGCCACGCCCCTCGGACTTCTGCTCGCCAAGCAGGTGCGCCTGGACAAGGGCGTGGACATCACCGCGGTGAGCGAGACCGCCGACGGCTTCACCCTGACGGCGCGGGACGGGCGCAAGCAGACGGACGGTTCGATCACCCTGAGGTTCGCCGCCGAGCCGATGGCGTTGACGGGATGGACCGTGACCGACGCCCAGGGCCAGCGCACCCAGGTGGCCATCGGCGCGCTGCGCCCGGTCGCCGACCCGGACCCTGACCTGTTCGTGCTCCGGGACCCGCGGCCCCGCCACGGAAAGAACTGACGGCCGGTCTCGGTCCGATATGTTGCGAATATGCAACGTGCAAAAACTTATCGATTGATCGTTGACAGAAAGTGTTGCGAGTGGCAATTTGAACACGCTTCAGAACGTCGCCCTCGACGGCGCCGTCTGATCGTCCCGCCGGACACCATCCCCTCCCGGCGGGAACAGGAATATGATCCCTAACGCCCGGCCGCGAGTCCCCCCCTCTCGCGGCCGGGTTGTTTTTTGCGCCGTCCCGGGCCCGTGATCCTCGGCGGCGGCGGCGCATCCGTCTTGCGTCCCGGGCCCGTCCGCGCCATGTCTGCCGCAAGCATCCCCGCCACCCACCGACCTGAGCCGCAGGGCCCCGCATGTTCATCCAGACCGAGCAGACCCCGAACCCGGAAACGCTGAAATTCCTCCCCGGCGAGCCCGTCTCGCCGGAGGGCCCGCGGGAGTTCCGCAAGGACGAGACCGACCCGGGCTCGGCCCTCGCCCGCGCCCTGTTCGACATCGACGGCGTCGCCCGGGTCTATTTCGGCGCCGACTTCCTGACCGTGACCAAGGCGGGTCCGGACCATGACTGGAAGCATCTCAAGGCGCCGATCCTGGCGGCGGTGATGGACCACTATTCCAGCGGGCAGCCGCTCTACGCCGACGCCGGCTCGGCGTCCTCCGGCCAGCACGCCGACACGCTCTACGAGGGCGATACGGCGCAGGTCGTGGCCGAGATCAAGGATCTCCTGGACACCCGGATCCGCCCGGCCGTGGCGCAGGACGGAGGCGACATCCTGTTCGACCGCTTCGACGCCGAAACGGGCGTGGTGTGGCTGCACATGCGCGGCGCCTGTTCTGGCTGTCCGTCGTCCTCCGCCACGCTCAAGTCCGGCGTGGAAAACATGCTCAAGCACTATGTCCCGGAAGTCACCCGGGTCGAACAGAGCCTCTAGCGCTCCCACCCCTCTGACCGGAACGACGCCGCATGACCTCTCCCCTCCCCCAGGCCGCCCTCGACCAGCTGTTCCTCAGCGCCCGCTCGCGCAATGCGTGGCGCAAGGAGACCCTGCCGGACAGCACCTGGCGCGAGCTGTACGACCTGCTGAAATTCGGCCCGACCTCGGCCAACCTGTCGCCGGCCCGCTTCGTGTTCGTGACCACGGCCGAGGGCAAGGCGAAGCTCGCCCCCCACCTGTCGGAGTCCAACCGGGCCAAGAGCCTGGACGCGCCGGCCATCGTGATCATCGCCCACGACCTCGCCTTTGCGGACAAGGCGGCGGAGCTGTTTCCGATCAATCCGGCCGTCGGGGCGTGGTTCGCCGACCCCGCCGTCGCCGAACTCACGGCGCTGCGCAACGGATCGCTCCAGGGCGCCTATCTGATCCTGGCCGCCCGGGCCCTGGGGCTGGACGCCGGCCCCATGTCCGGCTTCAACAACACCGGCGTCGACGAGGCCTTCTTCGCCGGCACGACCCTGAGGTCGAACTTCATCTGCGCTCTGGGCCATGGGGCGGACGAGTCGTTTCCGCGCCTGCCCCGCCTGTCATTCGATACGGCGTGCCAGATCGTCTGACGCCGTCGTCGGTCCGGCCCCCTCCCATGCGCGACGCCATCCTGTCCCTCGACCTGTGTCTCGGCGCCTGCGTGGTGGCGCTGGAGGTCGAGGGCGCAGGCCTCGTCGCCCAGCGGCAGGCGCCCATGGAGCGGGGACACCAGGAGCGGGTCGCGCCCCTGGTGCGGGAGACCCTGGCCGAGGCGGGCGTCGAGATCGCGCGCCTGCGCCGGATCGGCGTCACCACCGGTCCGGGATCGTTCACCGGGCTCCGCGTCGGCCTCGCCTTCGCCCGGACCCTGGCCATGACCCTGGACTGCCAGTGCGTCGGCGTGTCCAGCCTCGACGCCCTGGCGGCGTCCGCGCCGGCCACCGGCGTCACCGTGGCGGCCATCCCGTCCCGCCAGGACCTCATGTTCGTGGCCTTCTACGCCGACGGCGCGCCGGTGTCGGCCCCGGACCAGCTGGCGCCGCCGGAGATCGCCGCACGCCTCGCCGAGATCTGGACCGGAGGGCGCCTCACCCTTGTCGGACCGGGGGCCCGGGCCCTGGCGGACCTTGCGCCGGGCGGCGAGGCGGTCGACATCGCCCACCCCGCCGCCGCAGCCCTGGCGCGGATCATCGCCGGCGCGCCGGTCGGGCGGTTTCCGCCCAAGGCCCTCTATCTCCGGGCCCCCGACGCCCGGACCCTGGCGGAGCGCGGCGCCCTTGGCTGACGCCCGACCTGCGGGGTGGGTCATGACCGCGGCGACCCTTGCGGACGACGCGGCGCTGGCGGCCCTGCATGCCCTGAGTTTCGATCGGGGCTGGAGCGCCGCGGATTTCGCCGCGTTTCTCGCGGACGGCGCGACCGTCCTGATCGCCCGGTCGGGAGACGCCCCCGTGGCCATGGTCGCGGTCCGGGCGGCGGCGGGGGAGGCGGAGATCCTGACCCTGGCGACCCACCCGGATTTTCGCGGACGCGGACTTGCGGCCGGGCTTCTCGCCCAGGCCATGGCGCAACTGTCGGCGGACGGGGTGGAGCGCCTGATGCTGGAGGTCGCCGCGGACAATGCGCCGGCCCGGGCCCTCTATCTGCGGGCGGGGTTCCGGGACGTCGGCCGTCGCCGGGGCTATTACCCCCGGAGCTCCGGCCCGGTGGACGCCATCGTGATGGCGCGGCCGCTGGACAGGCCCTCTCGGGAGCGACCCGGGTCATGACCCTTGTCGTCTGTGGCGCCGCGGCGCTTAACAGGACCGCGCATTGCGCCTATGTTCGCCCCTTGAAGCCTCAGGAACCCGTCGACCCGTGGATCGCATCGAGAAACTCTGCCTTGAGAAGGGCATGCGCATGACCGATCAGCGCAGGGTGATCGCACGCGTGCTGTCCGAAGCTCAGGATCACCCGGACGTGGAAGAGCTGTACCGCCGCTCGTCGGACGTCGACCCGAACATCTCCATCGCCACGGTCTATCGCACGGTCCGTCTGTTTGAAGAGGCCGGCATCATCGCCCGGCACGACTTCCGGGACGGCCGGTCGCGGTACGAGCAGGCGGGGGATGAGCATCACGACCACCTGATCGACATGAAGTCCGGCCAGGTGATCGAATTCATCGATGAAGAGATCGAGCGGCTCCAGCACCTGATCGCCCAGCGGCTGGGCTTCCGATTGATCGATCATCGGCTGGAGCTGTACGCCGTGCCCCTCGAGCCCGGCGAGACCTGACCCCCGAATGAGCACCTCTCCTCCAGCACGGCCCCGGCGCGTTCACATCAAGACCTATGGCTGCCAGATGAACGTCTATGACAGCGAGCGCATGGCCGATGCGCTGGCGCCGGACGGCTATGTGCAGACCGATGACGCGGCGAACGCCGACCTGGTGCTGATCAACACCTGCCATATCCGCGAAAAGGCGTCGGAGAAGCTGTATTCCGACCTCGGACGCCTGCGGGACATGAAGGCGGAGCGGGCGGACGGCGCCGATGTCACCATCGCCGTGGCCGGCTGCGTCGCCCAGGCCGAGGGGGCCGAGATCATCCGCCGCGCGCCGGTGGTCGATCTGGTGGTCGGGCCGCAATCCTATCACCGCCTGCCGGAGCTGGTCGCCCGGTCCCGGTCCGCCGCCCCGCCTGCGGGGGACGACCAGCTCGCCGCCGCGTTCGAGCCGCGGGCCAAGTTCGACCAGCTGCCGAAGGACCGGACGGCCACTGGGCCCACCGCCTTCCTGACCGTGCAGGAGGGCTGCGACAAGTTCTGCGCCTTCTGCGTGGTGCCCTACACCCGCGGCGCCGAATTCTCCCGGCCGGCGGAGGACATTGTCGCGGAAGCCCGCCGGCTGGCTGAAAAAGGCGTGCGCGAGATCACCCTGCTGGGCCAGAACGTCAACGCCTATCGCGCCGGGTCGCCCGACGGGCCGGTGGAGCTGGCGGCCCTGATGCGCCGGCTGGCGGAGATCCCCGGGGTCGAGCGGCTGCGCTACACCACCAGCCACCCCAACGACATGACCGACGCCCTGATCGCGGCCCATGCGGAGTGTCCGGCGGTGATGCCCTATCTGCACCTGCCGGTGCAGTCCGGATCCGACCGGATCCTGAAGGCCATGAACCGGCGACATACGGCGGAGGCCTATGTCCGGCTGGTCGAACGGCTGCGGGCCGCCCGCCCGGACCTGGCCCTGTCCGGGGACTTCATCGTCGGCTTTCCCGGAGAGACCGAGGCGGATTTCGAGGCCACCCTCGACCTGATCCGCCAGGTGACCTACGCCAGCGCCTTCAGTTTCAAATACTCCCGTCGACCGGGCACGCCCGCCGCCAGCGCGGCGGACCAGGTTCCGGAGACGGTCAAGACTGAGCGCCTGGCCCGCCTGAACGAGCTTCTCGAAAGCCAGCGACAGGCGTTCAACCGGTCGAAGGTGGGGACGGTGATGCCGATCCTGTTCGAACGCCAGGGCCGCCACCCGGGACAACTGATCGGTCGAAGCCCGTGGCTGCAGTCCGTCTGGACCGAGGCGCCGGACACCCTGATGGGACAGATCGCCCAGGTGGAGATCACCGGGGTCGGGCCCAACAGCCTGGTGGGGAAGCGGATCGAGGCCCGCGCCGCTGCGGACGCCTCCGCATGAAGACCGCCGCCGAGGATTTCCTGCCCCTGGCCGACGCCGCGACCCGCGCCGTCGCCGGCCCCCGCGGGCGTCACGCCGCCCTGATCGAGGACGCCTTCCAGGTGCTGGTGGAGACCCCGGGCGGCGGGGTGCGCTTTACCGGCGACGGCGCCGCGCGATCCCGGGCGCGCCGGGTGGCCGAGACCCTGGCCGAGCGGGCGCTTCAGGGGCTCGAGGTGACAGAAGGCGACGTCCGCGCCGCCATCAGCGACGCCCGGATCGGGACCGTGCGCGGCGTGCGACCGGCCATGCCGATCGGCCGCCGGGGCGCCGTGGCCCCCAAGACCGAGGCCCAGGCGCGCTATCTGGATCTGCTCGCCCGCCACGACCTGGTGTTCGGGATCGGCCCGGCCGGCACCGGCAAGACCTTCCTGGCGGTGGCCCATGGGGTGGCCATGCTGTCCCGGGGGGAGGTGGACCGGCTGGTCATCACCCGTCCGGCGGTGGAGGCCGGAGAGCGCCTCGGCTTCCTGCCGGGGGATCTGAAGGAGAAGGTGGACCCTTATCTTGCGCCCATCTGGGAAGCTCTGTCCGACCTGATGGGGCGCGAGGCGCTGGACCGTCGCCGGGACCGGGGCGAGGTGGAGGTGGCGCCTATCGCCTTCATGCGCGGACGCACCCTCAGCCACGCCTATGTCATCGTCGACGAGGCGCAGAACGCCACCCGCCTGCAGATGAAGATGATCCTGACCCGCCTCGGGGACGGGGCGCGGATGGCGGTGACCGGCGATCCCAGCCAGATCGACCTCCCCAATCTGCGGGACAGCGGCCTGGCCCACGCCGTCTCCATCCTCGACGGGGTGGAGGGCGTCGCCGTCGCCCGCTTCCAGGCCGCCGACGTGGTGCGGCATCCGCTGGTTGAGCGTATCGTCCGCGCCTATGACGCCGACGCGGCCCATTCCAGTCCGGGTCCGGCGGGCCCGACCGCGTCCGGCGGCGGTCGCTGATGGACCGCATCGAGGTGGAGGTCGAGATCGAGGACGCCGCCTGGACCGATCTCT